>JAILOK010000055.1 GCA_024690825.1 Lachnospiraceae bacterium
TCCTGGAATTGTCTGCAAGCCTTGCCAGTATCTCTTTATGTTTCTCATTTTTACCCAGACGAAGATTACCGTCCTGATGGTATTCACAATCTGTCTCCAGTTCTTCGGAGAGATCCGGCCATATATTTTTAATCCCATACATGACCAAAGGAAGTTCTCTCACATCACGGCCCGACTGTCTTACGCCGCCTCCGTTTCTGCTCGAGCCGCCGTTTCCGATATGATCGCTCCCTTCCAGTACGATCACGTTCATTCCTCTCTTTGCAAGATAATATGCAGCCGAATTGCCGATTATACCTCCGCCGATTACAATTGCTTCCGCATTAGCTTTCATGTTGATCGACCTCCCTTGCTTCGTTTGCAAATACATGCATTTCGATGGGACGCATAGGCACTCTGCTTGTAGCAGGCTCAAGTTCTGCGGGAGAGACTCCCAGTTCTCTTGCCACGATTCCCTTTACAAGTCTTGAACAGGTCTGTCCCTGGCACAGTCCCATACCGGCCCTTAAATATCTTCTGATCTCCGTGATAGTCCACATTCCATCATGAACGGCCTGCCTGATCTCACCTTTTGTGATCTCTTCACAACGGCAGATAAGCATATCATCATCCGCTCCCGGAACAAAGGGACCTATATCTCTTGACCTGTCATTTACACTGTTCATACTGCCGCCTCCTCTGTTTTCACCCTGAAGAATCTTGCTTTCATCGCATATTCCTTAGGCACCCTCATTGTAAGCAGATTTGTCTTATCAAATGCCTTTAAACTCTTAACTGAAACAACTGTAGCCTCACAGACTTCCTGTCCGTTCCTGCCAAGAGCGATCCCCTTGGTCCCTTCCGCAGGCAAAGGCAGAAATTCGTATGGAAGTGTAACTGTCGCACTTCCGTCTCCGCAATCTTCATCAACCAGGAAGATTGCCTGTCCGGAACAGCTTGCCACACACATGCCGCAATTTACGCATTCACTGTCTGTTACGGCAATAGGAAGTGATGTGATATTATCCCCTATTGAGATACATTTCTTACCGCATACATCCTGGCAGGGATTACAGGGGATATTCTGCGTGCATTCTATTACAGGATGAATACCCTTTCTGTGCGTGACACCCGGAAACCGTTCGATCTCGTCGTCGCCGACAAAACCCTTTTTCAGGAGATTTTGTGAAATATCTATTCCTTCTTCGGTTTTTTCAATGCTCTTACCGCGGTTCTTAGGTGCAAACATTCCCTGACGCAGTCCGTCAAGTGCCTTATCCAGACCGGCAAGCTCAGTTTCCATGACTTTGTCATCTATATATCCAAGATACTCGGCGGCAACGATGCCTGCCATTCTTCCTTCTATCATCGCAGAAGATGCTTCCTCTATCCCGGAAACATCACCGGCAACAAATACGCCGGGTATGGATGTACGACCGTACTCATCACAGATCGGTACCTGGCCGCCCCGTTTCGGATTATCTTCCATTTTGGCACCGGCCATTTTTAAAAGCTGTGACATGGGCGATAAACCTACCGCAAGACATATGGTATCAACATCAAAATGCTTTTCCGTACCGGGGATAAAGTTGAATTTATCGTCTATTTCGGCGATCGTCACTCCTGTAACACATTCATCACCTTCCGCACTGACAATGGTATGGGAAAGATAGAAAAGAACACCGGTCCTTGCGACCTTGGCTGCATGTACACCGTATCCTCCGACTCTCGGAGCGGCATCGACCAGAGCCACAACCTCACATCCGCTTTGCAGCAGCTGGAAAGAAACTACCAGCCCCACATTTCCGGATCCAAGCATCAGTATCCTTTTCCCGGGTTTAACACCATGCAGGTTCATCATGGTCTGCGCAGCACCCGCACCTATGACTCCCGGCAGGGTCCATCCGGGGAAGGTTACCATGTTCTCGGCTGCGCCGGTAGCGATCACAACCGCATCCGCCTTGTAATGGCAGATCTCTTCCCCGATCCGGACTACCACTTCTTTATCCTGATACAGGCCTATAACTGTGGCATTAAGTACTACCTTAACCCCGGCTTCATCAGCCTCATCCAGCAATTGCTGTCCTATGACAAAGCCCCTGACCTTGGCACGATGCTCTTTTGAACCGAAAAATTTGTGTATCTGCTTGAACAACTGTCCGCCAGGCTTTTCATTCTCGTCAAATACAACAACGTCAAGCCCCTTTTTTGCCGCCTCAATTGCTGCCGAAAGACCTGAAGGTCCGGCACCCACAATGATCAGATCATATCTTTTCATCTCACTCAACCTCCAAACTATTGGTCTTCAAAGGGTATTCCGCTGACACCGTACTGTGTCTGAACTGTCATTCCATCCTTAAGCGGTGTGATACATGTCCGGATATTCGGCACGCCATCCACGATCATGACACAATCCGTACAACGGCCGATAGCACAAAAAATCCCTCTGGGCTTATGCTCCTTCTGTGTATATCTGTGCACCATCAGGCCCGCGGCTTTAAGGGCTGCTGCGATCGGCTCACCTTCGTAACCCTCTATCTCTTTCCCATCCATAGTGAATTTAACCGTTTTACCCTTCTTCTGGACTCCCAGAATGGGATGTTCTTCTATTCTCTCTGACATATGATCCGCTCCTCTCATGGCATATCGGGATGATCCCAAAGCTTAAGACTTACACCCAGGCCCAGTCGTTTGGCGTTTTCATAACAGACCTTTCCCCAGGCAACATCTTCTACCGGCATACCACCGACCGAATAAACAAATATCTCTTCATCACTGACTCTGCCTTTATGTTTTCCGGAAATGATATCTCCCAGATCTATGATCTCATCCATTGATATCAGTCCGTCGTGAACCATGTCCGTGAACTTGGAACCGATGATGTTATTTGCTCCGAATGACGGATACGGGAATTCCTCGGCCCAGGCCTCATACAGCTTTATATTGTCAACGACCAGTGAACATGTGCTAAGCTCCTTTGCATCCATATCGAATGCACTTACTCCGATAAGCACGGCACCGGGTTTTATCCATGACTTTTTAACATACGGATATGTAGACGGATCCGTGTTTCCTGAATTTGTAAAGGATACAACATCCGCATCTCTTACAAGCTCCTCTATACTGTCAACAACTTCAACCCGTTTAAGCGAAGGATACTCATCCCTGACATAGTCAATAAACTTATCAAGCGATGCTTTTCCACGGCCTTTAACCTTTAATGTATCTATTGCCGGGCATACAGCCATTATAGCCGCCAGTGAGGTACGCCCCATAACACCGGGACCGCAAATACCGCACACTCTGGCCCCCTCTCTTACCAGATACTTGGCACCGACACCGGGTATCGCCCCGGTTCGGTAAGCACTTAACAGGTTGGCACTCATAAGGGCAAGAGGCGCCCCTGTATCCTTATCATTCAACATGACCGTAAGTATCGATCTGGGCAGTCCCTTCTTATGGTTGGCTGTATTTGATCCGTACCATTTCATTCCCATAAGATCGAAGGAACCGCCTATATAAGCCGGCATTGCCATAAACCTGCGGTCTTCTCCTTCATCCTTTGGCATATTGGGAAAGGGTGAGGTTTTGGGGAATGACACCTG
>JAILOK010000067.1 GCA_024690825.1 Lachnospiraceae bacterium
CTCTACCATTGACGGTAATGATAACAGCTTCATTTTTCTCCCTGCATTGTTTGCTGATCTCATTATAATGGTTTCTCAAATCCGCAGACGGACGAATAGTTTCCTGCAACGCCAGCATACACGCACCTCCTTATAGACATAAGGTATCGCCGTATGTCTATATGTCAAGACAACTTGCTCTTATTGTTTTCTTCCCATTCTCCTAATGTAGTACCGTCCCTTGTTTTCACCAAAGCGTTCCCTTATAGTCCACGGGTCTTGCCGTGATCTTAAAGCTTATTGTCTTTCTGCCGGCTGCGGTGCCGGTTCCGATCACTGTAACCTTTGCGGTGCCTTTTTTGTTGTTATTCCGGTAGCTTCTCTTATCTATAATAAAATCCTTTCCGGGTTCCAGTGTTTTTGAACCGGTCTTAAGAACTCCCTTAAGGTCATCATTTGAAAGTTTTACGGCATAGCCTGTGTAGGTCTGGTCGTCTATCTTCTTTATGACCACTGCCTTTCCGATATTCGCTTCCGGCTTCATGTAACGGAAGGAGGCGTTTACCGTTCCTTCGTATGCTCCGCCTTCCTTTGCGGATATGGTCACCCTTACCACGCCTGATTCAGCGGTATTTCCCGGATCCGAATCATCAGGTTTTCCAACTGTGTAATCCTTTGACCCCGAAAGCTTCTTTCCGTTAAGATCGGTTATCGTGACCGAAGGCTTCTTCAGTTTATCCTTTGTGGTAAACTGGTCTGCTATGATCATATTGCCTTCAAGCGCAGATAGTTTCTGTTTTGTGACGGCATATTTCATTGTGACACTTCCTTTGTAACTGCCCTTGCCTTTGATCTTAACTTCCGCCGTTTCTCCCGTTGTAACAGCCTTGTTCTTTGAATATGAAAGGGTATAATCCCTGCCCTCCTTCAGGGTTTTTGTTCCGTCCTTTACGACTACGGATGCCTTTGCTCCGCCTTTTGCATACGGCACGCTCTTTGAAACATCAAAGGTGATATCCGCATTGTCATTTATTGCTCTTGTTCCGGTGATCTTAAAGGATGCCGTCCTGCTTCCGACATAGCCCTTTGAATTTCCGGGCTTAGCCTGTATCAGAACCGTTGCTTTTCCGGGATTTATATTGTTATACAGGGTTTCGGTATAATCAGTACCTTTTACAAGTTTTTCCTTTCCGATGGTCACCGTGTATGCAGGCACGATCTCCTTTCCCGTGTAGGCATATGATTTCGGATCAAACGCGGCCTTTGCGTTTGATATCAGGAGGTTATTATCCTTTATGATCTTTACCTTCGCCGTTGTCTTCCCGTCAAATCTGTCACTGTAATTTGATTTCGGCGTAACAGTCACGATACTTTCGCCGCCTGCAGCATCGCCGTAATCAAACTCAAAATATTTACTGCTTACAGTCTTTCCGGTTGCTGCCCATGCAAGTGACGGCACGGCCTTTTTATACTTCTTTTCATTTGACGTACCCGTATCGTAGGCAATGATATCTTTTCCAAGTTCTGCCTTTATTATCTCAAAGGAAGCTGTCTTTGATCCCGAAGACGAATAACTGCCCTTGAACTTCACGATGATCTCGGCATTTGCGCCAACCTCTTTATTGTTTTTGAAGCTTAAGGTGTAATCGGTATTTTCGATAAGCTTTCTCGTTCCGTCATACAGATGGATTGCAGGCTTTATCGCTGAACCGGTATATACATATGTCTTTTCAAGTCCCGCTATCCAGACCTTTGATTCTATTACTTCCTTGCCGCTTTCGGGATCCTTTACCTTCTTTGAAACCTCCTCGCCGCCGATCTTTACCGTCTCGGTATCATTGCCCCTGTCATCTTTGCCTTCCTCTATGACAGGTGCCGCGTTGCCGCTTAAATCCTTTGTATCATCTGCAAGGTCCGAATAGTCAGTATCGTCATCCGAAGGAAGGAGCGGTATATCCTTTACCGTTATCGTATGGGCATTGTTGTAAATGCAGCAGTAAGTATGCTCACCATAGGAATAACGCGTGGCCTCCTTCGTCACTTTGCCGTTTTTATAATCATAAGAATGGTTATCCGGATCGATGGGCGTTGCCTTCCCCAAAGCCACTGTGTGACCGCATTCGGTGCAGTAGGTTTCACCCGAATAACCCTGCTTTGTGCAGGTTGCAGGTATCACATTCCGAATCCCGGTCCGGGGATGAGAGCAGACTATAGCTTCTCCGTATGCCGGCAGGGTTTCCTTATCAGTTGTGCACATGATGAATCCGTCTTTGTCCATGGTAAGGAAGGTCACTTTGTTGTCATATGCCGTGACCATCGGATGATAGACCGTCACATCGGAGATCTTTTCCGTGCGCTTCTGAAAACCGGCTTCAGGATTACTGTAATCATAAAAATAATTATCCGCTTCTATGAATCTTATGTTTCCGCTGTCGCTGACATTATGTGCTCCAACAAGGAAAATGCCGCCTTTTACGCCGCAGCCGCTCCAGTGTTCATAAGGATTAAACCGGATATCTCTGGGCGCAGCTGTATTTATGACCTCCGAATTAAAGGAGGGAGACACGGTAAACTTTTCTCCCACAAATTCTTTTTCATTTTCATCTTCATCAGCTCCCCGTCCGATGATATAAATGGTATTGGGAACGCCGGCTTTTTCTTCATGCGTAATAACAACACCGTCATAAACATTTTTGAGCGCGCCGAGGAAGGTTCCTTTGCAGCTGTAAGGATCCATCCTGTAAACCGCCGATATTGACGCGGTCGGTTCGCCCTTCTCATTCATTATCATCATTCCCCTTACGAGAATGAAGTCCTTCCCGTCATAATAAAGATCAAATCTTCTATCTGCTTCACCCGGTGGATCAAGGACAGCTTTAAGCCCGTCACTTACAGGAACTTCCGACCCGTCAGGGACAAAACCCTTCGTTTTTACTATCCTGTTTCCGTCATGGAATATGATATTTCCCGGGCTGTTACTATCACTGTAAACAAGCATCCCGTTCCACTTTGCGATATGTCCGGTACACACAACGGGATCCTCTGTTTCGGTAAATGTCCCGTTTTGATAACGCAGCGATGATCTTTCATTAACCAATTCGCTGTCATATACATAATAAACTGAGCCGTTGAGACAGACGGCATTTATCAATATGGCCGGAGACAGTGCTTTTTTTGCAGCATCCGTCAGCGGGATACGCTCATATAAATTCGGATCCTTCGTTTTCTTCGCACGGGTATCGATCAAAGGAAGGTACCTCGCAAAGGTCTTACCGCTGTTGGTAACAGTTACATTTACTTCCTCGCCTCTTATCATTTCATTACCCGGAAAGCTTACAGTGATCTCTCCGGATCCGTCATCATTGTTTGTGACGGTAAGATTGCTCAAAGAGTCCCAGGCATTTCCACCCTGTTTGATGGTCACATCGGGAGACTGTCCGAAAAAGTACCCGTCAATATAAATCTTATCTTCATCCGCCCGTATGCTGTTGACAACAGGAGTATATTTGCTTTCATTAAGCGAATTCCCTACATTTGCGATGCCTCCCGTGATGCAGCGATCTTTAAGGTCTTCGTCCTTCTTAACGCCCGCCAGGATCCTTGCCGCTCTTTTTTCGGCAGAATCATTCGGAAATGCCTTTGCAAGGATTGCTGCCTGCGCTGCCACTGCAGGGGTTGCCATGGAAGTGCCGTCTTCAAACGCATAGGGATATGCCGCATCGGTGATCCACATCTCTCCGATAGCGGCGGAAAAACCATCAGATATTTGATCGACTATCGGATTATAAAGATAAAAGTCCAGTCTGAGATCCTCAATATTAAACCTTTCCTCATCAATCATGAAAGCCTCATATGAATATGGATCGTCCTTGAACGTATTACTCAGCTCACTCCCAAGAACACCCGTTGTTCCGTCTCTTTTATTCGCCATAACAGGAAAACACCATATAAAGTCACTTCCAACAATCTTCTTTGAAAAAACCAGATAGTAGTGCCTTCCTTCCTCGGGCTTTGGAAGATTGACGCTTACCGAGAAAGCTTTTCCCAGATAATTATTATAAGGCCGGTCGACTTTTTCGGGATTTTTTATACGCATTTCACCTTCCCCGAATGTGATCGTGCCGGGATGGAGATCAAATTTAAGCGGGCTGTCGTCAGAAGATGGGTCATGATTAAATGTAACAGCAACATCTTTTCCGGAAACTTTTACAGGCTCTGATATGGTCTTATCCGGATAAGCTGAAGCTAAATCCGTAGGATAGGTGGAAACGATGGCTGTTCCCGGTGCATAAAGATGTGTTGTGCGTATCCCGTAATTTGAAAACCCGCTGCTCTTTCCCGCTCCATCATTGGAATTAACAGAAATAAGCTGCGAAATTCCGGTAAACATTGAAGGGCTGTTCGAACCGGTATCGGTATTTTCTCCTTCGTTGCCGGAAGCAGCGCAGGTCACTATGCCGTTTTCACCCAGTTCCTCTACGCAGCAGGCAAGGGAACGCGCATTTGCGGCACCTCCGAATGAACAATTGACGGCAACAACATCCACTCCTGCTTTTTTTGCGGTAAGGATATAATTGAAGCCCATGATACTGGTGGCAGAGCAGCTGCCTCCGTAATCATCAACAATATGCCTGAGAGCCATGATCTTTGCTCCGTTTGCCCCCCCGCTTATTCCTATATCGTTCCACTCGGCTGCGATGACCCCCGCACAGTGAGTCCCGTGTCCGAAGAAATCCATGGGATCATCCTTCTTGTTTTCATAAACTCCGTTATAGTAATCATATCCGGCATTGATCCCGTACTTCCCGCCGCCAAGGGCTGTAAGGGCCGGATAATCCAACCCTTTATCCCACATGACATCTTCAAGATCCTCGTGGTGATAATCCACGCCGGTATCCAAAACGGCTACCACTCCCGTGGCATTAACTCTGACCGCATCATTCCAGTCCGGTACATCCATCCCTCCTTCTCCGCTTCCGTAAGCATACTGACCAGCCGTGAGATCCGGTGTTCCTAATGTCGCTGAAGCCGGCTCCTCGGTAATGTTTTCCGATATGGTGCCGGAGTTTTCCGAGACAGTGCTTTTATTTTCCGAAACCGTACTTTTATTTTCCGAAACCGTACTTTTATTTTCCGATACTGTCATGTCGTTTTCGGATACCGATCCGGAGTTTTCCGGGCTTATATCCTCATCTTCCGGCACGGTTGTTTCCGGTTCATACACATAGTTTGGTTCCGCAAACAGAACCTCCGGTTTTTTTGAATAAAGCTCTATGAGTTCTTCGGTGGAAAGTGTATCCGAGCGTACAAGCTTCAACACCACGGATGAATCCTTTGCATTTCCGGCTGCCTCTTCAATATCGCCTCCGGCATCCGGGATTTCCTGCAAAATAAGGTCTTCCGCATCGCTTACATCCATGAGGAATTTACTCTCATTTTGTACTGCAGAATTACCGCCCGCTGCCTGTTCGGTAACCTCACTTATCTCTCTTTCGGATCCGCGGATGCATATGACTGCCTCACCCTTAATGTATTCTTCCCGGATCAAAGACCCGGTATCATCCTGTCCGGTATTTATATTTACCGCTCCGACAGGGACCGTACTTACCGATATGACCGACGCCGCAAGAAATGCAATAAATATTTTCCTCATTCTTTTATTTATTCTCATACACACACCCCATATATTTTGATGAAACTTCATTTCAATGGTACCGCTGATATTTATACTATAGTTTCAGGCAATTTGCGACAAAAGGTTATATGACTATAGTCAGGATATTCAGGCCAAATGTATTCTGATATGTCATTGACCGCGATATCCGGCTGACAAGGCGCAGTCCTATATTATGGGCGGGATCTTCCGGGTCGAAAAGACAGGCTGCTTCCTCAGGATTGAAAGCCATGCCGTCATCCTTAAAGCTGATCACGATCTCTTCATTGATGTAACTTACCCTGATATCGACACTGTGTTTCTTTTTGTCTCCGAAGCCGTGACTGACGATATTTCCTGCAAGCTCCTCCGTGCAGAGTGAAGAACAGTTTCTGCTCCTGTGTGATATGCCGTGCCTTTCGCCAAACTCCCACACATGTTTTGAAACGCTTATCACTTCATCCATGCTGCGAACGGTGATGTCGATCCTGTTATCCTCCGGCACGCCGAAATCACTGTCAAAGCACAGCATCCCCTCAAGGCTTAAGGGCGGTTTTTTATTATACAGGAAAGCGTAGAAAAAGATCAGGATCACATTGAGCACGCTTCCCAGAACCTGTCCGGCCCAAACCCCGATCATTCCAAACTTTGGAACCATAAGAAGAGTAAACAGACAGACACCCACCACACCGTCGGATACCGATAAGGTACGCACCATTTTTTCATGTGACAGGCAGTGATAATAATTGGAAAATCCGGCTATGATAGTGCTTACGGGGGAATACAGGGGATAGAGCGCAAAACCGACTAAGGTCATCCTGTAGACATCGGATGTGGGATCATGAAAGAAAACATTCGTAAAGGGATAACAAAGCGCAGCCTCGATAAGAGCTGCCAGCATGGCCAGTCCGAGGCCCCATGTCAAAAAGGTCTTCATCAGCACCTTCAACCCGGCCCTGTCTTCCTCTCCCGCAAGGACACTTCCGAGTACCATCACCGCCGAGGTGGCTCCCGCCGGAACACACCAGTATACGCAGCTGAAAGAAAAGACGGCCGAATATGCCGACATCCCGTCCTGTCCCACATAGTGCAGGATAATGGCGTTTAAGATGTATCCTCTTATGGAAATACAAAACTGCGAAACAGCTCCCGGCAGACCGTAGACCAGTATATCCTTAACATCCGTGAATACTATGCTTTTTGCGTCAAACCGTATAACCGCCTTGTTTCCCAAAAAGTATACTCCCTGGATGATAAAGAACAGAACATTTCCAACCGATGTTGAAAGCCCGAGTCCGAAGAGACCCATCTGAAATGCTGCAACAAAAAGCCAGTTAAAAAAGGCATTTGCCGCAAACATTATAACGACGGCAGCGTAACTTCTTTTTTCCTGATGTTCCAGCTGCAGAAAAGCGGTGAACTGTGTTCCGAGGCAAAAGAAGGGAAGGCCGAGCGCAAATCCGCGTATGTAGGACGCAAGCTGGGGCGCAAGCGTATCCTTGGCGCCGAGACTCATCGCAATGGGGACCGAAAAGAATTCGCAGACTATCAGAAGAACAACGGATAATATGATCATGATGATCATATCAAGTGAAAAAATACTTCGTGTCCTTTCCGCCATTTTCCTGCCAAGATATTTTCCGCACAACACCTGAGCGCCGCCGAATATCAGCGCGCTGACACCACCCAGCAAAAAGATCACAGGGCTGAACAGGCCGGTAACAGCCATGGCCTGCCGGCTTATCAGATTGCCGGCAAAGCCGTTATCGATAATGGAATTTGCCCCGCCGATGATAACAAGAATGATCTGTACAGGGAGAAGTTTCAGGTATAGTCTCGGGATTATCTCCGGCTGAGATAATTGTTTTTTTGACATATATCCTTCTCGGGTCTTCGCCCCCATAGCCTTCAGTTCCTTTTTTCGCTGATACATCATATTATCGGCTCTTTCAAATACATCATTGATCTGTCCATCTTCCTCTTTTAAAACAGAATGTCCGATTGAGATCACTACCCCGCCGCTGCTGATGTTTTTCTCTATCTCTCCGTTGATCGCAGCAAGCGTTTCTTCCATTGTGTCATAACCCTTATCATAAAGAATCACAACAAACTCGTCACCGCCGACCCTGAAAACGGCTCCGTGTGCGAAATACTAACACAGGAGGTCACATGCTTTTTGTATCAGCCGGTCCCCGGCCGCATGTCCCTGCGTATCATTGACATGCTTCAGACCATTGATATCACATACCAGCACCGCAATCCCGTTCTTCAGCTCACCTTCGCGTATCATGGTGTTCAGGTTGCTCTCATACTCGGAAAATGCATGTTTGTTCCTTACACCGGTCATGGAATCGGTGTTAGCCATACTCCGGAACAGTCTGCTGTTCTCTTTTTCGGTTTCAAGTCTGGCTCTTGATATCCTGCGCGACTGATACAAAAGGGCTGCGGCAAAGAACACCATGGAAAGAAGAGTGACCATGATCAGTATCCGGCTGATAAGGTGATTGTTCTCGCTGATCTCACGGAACTGTTCATGTATAACACTGTCATGGATGAGAACAGCTATCATCCACCCTGTGCTGGGAACCGGTGCATAGCAGAGTGTCTCCTTCATGCCGTCCAGATCAATTGTCAGACTCCCCTTATTCCCTTCCTCAAAATCCGTTGACATCTTTTCCCATGCAGACTGTGAAACAAGGTCTTTGGCGCACTCGAGCAGATTATCATCTTCATCGACCGGTCCAATGGCGGTATCGGACAGATTGCCGCCATTCTTCGTATAAAGAGCAAAACGCGTGCTGCCTTGATCCTCAAGCAATAAAAGATTGCTGATATCTTTGATGTCTATCAAAACGAAACAGGCCTTAAACGGTTTTCCCATGATCTCAAGTCCGTCAGCCGGGATAGCAAGACACAGCTGTTTGGACGAGCCATACATATAGACGGTGTTGATAACCTTTTCGTTCAGCTTGTCCGATGACAGAAAATCGTAACGGCTTCCGCCGGAATATGTTGTATACCGGGTATATACGATGTTGTTTTCATCTACAAGCGCGAACCGGTTAAGGAAGAGCAGTGTTTTGATCTGCCCGAGCATGTTCCTGAGTTCTTCCTGTGATCTGATATCTTCATCCCTGATAACAGTAAGAGCCGTATTCATGTGCTCGAAATTATTATTGATCAGATTATCAATGGTCCTGGCTCTCTGATCAGCCATGGCCTCAAGGTAGAACGAACTTACTGCAGAAACCGCTTCATCTGTTGTCGATATGCTTTTCCGTGATGCCCATATCGTGCTGAACGCCAGTATGACCATCACCAATGCGCCGCCTATTAACCTCATCCTCTACGAATAAATAATAACACATTTGATTTCTGCAATAAAGTTGCTCCATTTCGTTAAAACTCTTGCTTTCACATGGTTTTCATGCTAATATACTTATACAAGGGCTGGTCGAAAGACCCGGGTCCAACGATTTGGTGTGGGTGTCCCACACCTTTTTTTTGCGATAGGGAATCATATGAAAGAATTAAGCATTTTCATCGAT
>JAILOK010000085.1 GCA_024690825.1 Lachnospiraceae bacterium
TGTCGATGGCATAGGTTGCTGCTGCGGGAGTGTTTCCTGTAACCGTGATACCCTTGATGCCAAGTCCTTCTGCATCCATTCTCTCTATATTAAAGCTGATCTTGTTTTCAAAATCTGCGTCAGCTCCTACATGGAGTGAAAGGGAAAGATCCTTTATTGTATTAACCGTTGAAAGAGTGAAATCTGTGGTTCCCCAGCTTGTTGTGCCGGCGCTATCTGCTCCGATCTTATTTGCCTTGTTGATCTCAGCCACCATCTTGGTCTGTGCATCTGTTGCCGAAAGCTTATTGGTTGACAGATCTGTCGTGGAAGCTATCGTATAGTGAGTTCCGTCAATGTCTATTTCGTCATCGATTGCCGGTGCTGTCCAGGTAAGAGTAACTTTCTTTCCGTAATTTGCATCACTCTTGGGCAGATCTGCAGCTTTTACATACTGTCCAAATCCTGCATCCTTGAATGAAAGAGACTCTGTCTTAGTTGTTCCTTTAGGATCACCCTTCAGCAGATAAGTTTCGTTGAACTTGGTTGTCTCTGCTACTCTGTCAATCTCGGTCGTGAGCTGCTTTATCTCGTTCTGAACATCCTGACGATCGGAAGAACTCATCGTTCCGTTTGCAGCCTTGGTTGCAAGCTCGTTCATTCTCTGAAGCATGTCGTGTACTTCGTTGAGTGCACCTTCTGCTGTCTGAACTGCTGATATACCGTCTTCTGCGTTTGCTGATGCCTGTGTAAGTCCCCTGATCTGTCTTCTCATCTTCTCGCTGATGGAAAGGCCTGCTGCATCATCTGCTGCACGGTTGATCTTATAACCGGAAGAAAGCTTCTCGCTTGACTTTGCCTGTGCTCCCGTGGTTACTCCCAACATCCTGTTTGAGTTCATTGCTGTTAAATTGTGCTGTACTACCATATTCTTTTCCTCCTTGAATTTGAATGCCCGCATCCTTGCGGTGTTAATATGATTTTTATGAGCTCGTTTCAATCCGTCTGCCGTACGCTGCTTCAGGATTGTTTCCCGCCTATGTTCTCTATATCGGACGATTTTTTGAAAACTTAACCCCCATCTTAAAAAATATTTACATAATTTGACCGGTCCCCGGATAAATGGCATAATCTATATATCTCTACAGCGAGGTTATTATTATGAAAATACTGATCATCGGTGGACGCGGGTTCATCGGAAGAAACGTAAAAGAATATCTGGAAGAAAGGAATCGCGAAAAACAGGAATACGAAATCTTTGCTCCCACAAGCAGCGAGCTTGACTGCATAGACGAAGAAAAGGTCACGCAGTATTTAAAAGAACACCGTTTTGACCTGGTGCTCAACTTTGCCGTATATGCAAAGGCTCCCGACAATGACAGGGACGCCTCAAAGGAGCTTGAGTACAACCTGCGCATCTTCCACAACTTTGCCAAAAACAGTTCTTATTATGGAAGGATGTTTTTCACCGGATCCGGCGCGGAATACGACAAGAGGCGCGACATCCACCTGGCGCGCGAAGAGGATGTTCATGAATCCATCCCCGTCTCGCCCTATGGTCTCATGAAATATACGATCAACGAGATCATCGAAAGATCAGATAATATATACAACCTGCGCGTGTGGGGGCTTTACGGCAGGTACGAATACTATCCCACTAAATTCATCTCAAACATCTGCTGCAAGACGATCAAGGGCCTTCCCCTTTCCATCCGTCAGAATGTTTATTTTGAATACTTATATATAGAAGATTTTGTCCGCATCCTCGACATCCTGATGCACAGGGAACTGAAATACCATTCCTACAACATGGCAAACGGAAAGCCCATAGACCTCATCACGCTCTGCCGCATTGTTCAAAGGGTTTCCGGAAAAGACACGGGTCTCTTTGTCTGCAGGGAAGGTCTTGCAAAGGAATACACCGCAAGCAATGCGCGTCTCCTTACCGAGATCGGCGAAGACTTTGCCTACACCCCACAGGAGGAGGCCATAGCAAAACTCTACGACTGGTATAATAAAAACGAGGCTGACATCGATATCTATAAACTCATTTATTAAGGAAGAAAAATGAAAAAGGTCACCATCATAACTCCCTGTTACAATGCAGCGAACTGCCTTGACATATATATAGAAAAGCTTGCTCTCCAGTCAGTGGGAATGGACGCGCTTGAGATCATCATGGTAGATGACTGCTCAAAAGACAACACTCTTGAAAAACTCCGGGAGATAGAACAGAAATATCCCGAGTCCGTGATGCTCATTCCCCTCGAAAAAAATGTTCGGCAGGGAGCTGCGAGAAACATCGCCATACAGTACGCCACGGCTGATCATATACTCTTTCTTGACGCCGATGATACCCTTCATCCCAAGGCCGTTGAAAAACTCTTAAAAAAGGCCAGGGAGGATGATGCGGATGTAGTACAGTTCTTAAGCACTGACACGCACACCGTCGGTGAGATCAATGAGGAGATCAAAAGCGGAAAAAAAGATCTTTGTATCACGATTAAAAATGATGAGACACGCCGCATGTTCGTCATGAGCGATGCCGTAGTATACGGCTGCTGGAACAAGCTCTACAGGACAGCTGTAATAAAAGACAACAGCCTTAAATTTGCCGAGGGAGTACTCCTCGAAGAACCGCTGCTTACATTTCCCCTGTACTTCTATATAAGAAAGTTTTCGATGCTGAACGAGTACCTCTATAATTATTATCAGAACCCCAAGGGGACCTGCCGCAGTCTTTTTTATGACGAGGAGCACATATATGATAATGTAAAGGTACAATACGAGCTTTTATGCGATCTTAAAAGACGCGGTCTGCTTGAAAAATATCACGATGAGATCGAGGCCAGGATCGCCGACTGTTATTATTATCAGTCAGTATCAAATCTCTTTGCCATCAACCGTCCCATAGACATCGACGTACTGAACAGCATGGCAGCCACAATGCGTACCTACTTCCCGGATATCAGACACAATCCTTACCTCAATACCTATCCGGTGATGCGTGATAATCTTGACATGCTTTTTACCGAACTCACAAAAGACAATCTGGAAAAATATTCCGAAAGGTGGAGAAAGATATGTTCGTCAACAAACTGAACCAGGTCTACAAACCCAGAAGGATCCTTTTTTATGAAGAGATAGGCGAAGGCGATATCGCTGCTTTTTGTAATAAGGAAATATGCACGAAGGTCGATAAATATGCCGACTCTTTCGGCACCTATGATTATCCGGGACTGTTCTTCATCAATTCTCTCGACAAGCCCGTGACCGGGATTGAATTCCGTCCTGATGACAGAAGGGTCGGATACCCCGAAGATCTGCGTTCCGTTTCCCTTTCCGACGGATATTTCTACACTGTCGAAATTGAAAACGAGGGCAGGATCACCTTTTCATATATAAGAGAACTTATCGAAGGTATCGCAAATGACAACGATGCCCACAGACAGTACAGTGATCTGTCCATAAAAGCCGAGCCCGATGTGGTCGGTATTTTCTCCAGTGAAGGCGGCAAAAAGGTGCGTATCCTTTATGAGTGCTCTCTGATAAAAGACGCGGCAAAGGATCTCATAGAGGATAATCCGGAGACATTTGACAAAGATTATCTTTTCAAAACCGCATTTTTCGATCCCATCACAGGACATTATAACTGGAATCATCTGGTTCCCTATCTTGAAATGCCAAAGGACTGCGGCATAACCGATTACAGTTTCGTCCATTTTGATGTCAAGGCCTTCAAGGTAATAAATGAAGTCTACGGTCATATAGCTGCGAACGGCGTACTGAAAAATATAGTAAACGCAATGAAGGCGGCTGATTTCGTCTATGCCAGTGCCCGCTGCCATAATGATAATTTCGCCATGATGATAAAGGATATGCCCCAGGAGGAGACCAGGGAAAAACTGTCTTTATTATTTGAAAAGCTCTCCCATCTGGAAGAAGACCCCAACTACACGATCTACTTCAGGTGCGGAGTTGTTCCCATGAAAAGAGCGATGCTTTCCGGAAACAGGGTTTCAGATGCCGGAAAAATGGCCCAGGCCATGGGCACCAATCACAATCAGACCGATATAGTTTTCTATACAGACAGCATCCACGATGATGTGATGTGGAGCAATTACATCAAGGCCTATCTTGACACTGCGATCGAAAACGATGAATTTGTAGTATACCTGCAGCCGAAATTTGATATCTACACGGAAAAGATCCACGGAGCGGAAGCTCTGATCAGATGGAATTACAAAAAGAAGGAAATGCTCTCTCCCTACAGATTCATTCCATTCTTTGAAACAGACGGATCAATCGCAAAGGTTGATGACATTGTCTTAAACAAGGTATGCTCAGCACTCAGACACTGGAAAGAGGAAGGGCGGCCTCTTTATCCCGTGTCCGTAAACCTTTCCAGAAACCAGCTCTACGACAGCGATATCGTATCCCATCTTACCGGGATCGTAGACTCCTACGGAGTTGACCATTCACTCATCGATTTCGAGCTTACCGAGAGTGCGACCTATGATAATAAAAACCGCATGCTCAATGTCCTCGATGAACTCAGAAATAAAGGCTTCCTGATCTCAATGGACGATTTCGGCACAGGCTACTCCTCTTTTTCACTTCTTACGGAAATGCCTCTTGATACGCTGAAGATCGACAAGAGCTTTGTCGACAAGATAGGAATGGGCAATGAGAAAAAACAGGATACCATCGTCATTACCCATATCATAACACTTGCCAAAGAACTTGGTTTTGTCTGCCTGGCAGAAGGCGCCGAAGAAAAGAGTCAGATCGAACGCTTAAGGGAACTCGGCTGTGAACTTATCCAGGGCTATTATTACAGCAAGCCCGTACCCTTGTCGGAATACGAGGCAAAATATCTTCCGGTCTCGTAAATTGTACGCAGCATAGCGGGCTTAAGCTTATCCGGGGAGCCTCCCATTGCCGTAAAGGTTTCAAAACTGTAGACTCCGTTGAAACCGAAGGCATGAAGGTTTGAAAGATAATCCTCCCAGTCTGCGCCTCCGCCTTTTCCGCCGACACCCTTAAAGGTGTACGGGATCTGGTGATTATCCGCTGTGCCGTCATTGTCATGGATATGCAGCACCTTTATATGCTCACCGAGTACCGGCACAAAATCCGAAAATCTCCTTCTGACCAGATTCAGATGTCCCGAGTCGAGACAGAATCCGAAGCATTCTTCCCCTGCTTTTTCATTTAATGTTTCTATATAGTTTAATGCCTCATAAGGGTCAGCGCAGGATCCTTCGATGATCCCTTCCTCTCCCGTCTCATAGAGATTTTCAAAACACACCTTAACCCCGGTCTTTTTTATTATGGGTATCAGTGTTTCGAAGTACTCGAGATTTAAGGCGATCTCTTTTTCAATGCTCCCGTTTTTATTATAACGAAGCTTGTTTGAATGGATGACCATATATGGGATCTCCAGAAATTCAGCTATGGCAAAGCATTTTGGGATCACTTCATCCTTCATGAAATCATTCTGCTTCTTTCTTCTTTCAACATACACAGGATACGGCGCATGCGCCTGGGAACACTTAAGCCCGGTCTTTTTAAGGACTTCTTTATGCTCCGCAAAATAAGCCAGTATCTCCTCGGTGCTCTGTGCAAAAAATTCACCGGAACCCTTGGGCGAAACTGCAGGATTCGTATAAAATGCATCAAGGCTGAAATCCAGATAATCAAAGCCTGCATTTTTTATCATCCCGAAGATCCCCTCGAGATTTTCCTTTTTTTCTATGAGTCCCTTTGTCTGGATCCCTATCTTTATATCTTCACTCAAAGTTTTTCACTCTCCTTCTTTCGCTGCAGACTGTTATCATGCATTGACCGGCAGTTCGATCTGTTCGTAATCATTGCTGCTCTTCCATTCACCAAGTATTTCACCGATCAGACTTAAAAAAGTTCCTTTCAGTTCCTTTGGCGACACGGCAAAAGTTCCTCTGACATCTCCTATGATAAAAATCTCCTGAGCATATGTCGAAAAGTGATCCATAAGATCTTCCCATCCGGCGCTGTTTATGCTGTGCACTGATGTAAATGTGTACGGCATCTGCCGAAGGTCCGCTTTCCCGTCATTGTCACTGACATAGAGCACGCTGATCTTATTCCCCAGCGCTTTCACATGTTCAATGATCTGAAGTCTTAACGCCCTGGCGCATCCGATATTGAAAGCGGCCTTAAAGAATTCTTCCCCCGCCTTCTCATTAAGTCTGTCTATATACGCGGAAAGCGACACACCGCTGCCCAGCGGTCCTTCATATATTTTTGTTCCGTCAGTCACATATCCGTTCTCAATGCAGACTGAAAGTCCGGCGCTTTTAAATCCGGGCAGACACTTTACGAGCAGCGAGGTCAGCTTTTCGATCTCTTCTTTTGTCTTAAACCCTATAGTCTCTGCCACCAAAATTTCCGTACCTGATATCGAAAGATCATCAAGCGCCCCGTCAAGCACCGCCTGTTCAAGCATTGTATAGTTTATCCGTACGACCTTTGCTCCTCCGGCAAAGAAAAGCTCTCCGTATTCCGCCCCGAGGATATCAAGGTCTGCAGCTTTTATTTCGTTTTTCGTGATGTTGATATTGTATTGTATTCCGGTTTTCATATCCATTACCTTTCGCTTCAAGACTACATCAAAGTATTATACATACATTGCATATATTTCACAAGGCACACAAAGTCATGCTCTTGTCACAAAGATGCAGGCGTGATAACATCGGAGAAGACTGCTTAGGGTAGTTTTTAGTGTAATAATAAAGGAGTATATATCATGGATATTCAAAAGATTCTTTCATCATGCGATCATACTCTTCTGCTCCAGGATGCCACATGGGACGAGATACGGGTGATCTGCGATGATGCAAAAAAATACAAAACAGCTTCCATATGCATCCCGCCATGCTATGTAAAAAAAGCATCAGAATATCTTGCGGGTTCCGTACCTGTCTGTACCGTTATAGGTTTTCCGAACGGGAATATGACAACGGAAACCAAGGTTTTTGAAACAAAAGATGCGCTCGAAAAAGGCGCAGATGAGATCGATATGGTCATCAATATCGGCATGCTCAAGGCAGGCGAATATGATTATGTCCTTAATGAGATAAAAAAAATAAAAGAGGCCTGCGGATCCCATATCCTGAAGGTCATTATCGAAACCTGTCTGCTTACCGAAGAAGAAAAGATCAAAATGTGCGAACTTGTAACTAAGTCGGGTGCCGATTTCATCAAGACTTCCACCGGTTTTTCAACCGGCGGTGCAACCTTTGGGGATGTGGAACTTTTTGCAAAGCATATCGGAAGCAATGTAAAGATCAAAGCGGCAGGCGGAATATCATCACTTGAAGATGCCGAAAAATTCTTAAGTCTTGGTGCATCACGCCTCGGAACGAGCCGCGTGGTAAAACTGGTCAAGGCCGCAGAAGGATAAGGTTTTTGTTATATGAATAATATATTTTCCTCTCCTGCCGAAATTGAAAAAGAAAGCATGAGGATCATCGGGGAGGGACTTCAGAAAAGAAACCTCGTTATCCCGGAAGAAAACCTCGATGTTGTGATGAGGACTATACATACAACTGCGGATTTTGATTATGCGGACAGTCTGTATTTCACAAAGGATGCCTGCAGTCGTATAATAAATGAGCTGACATTTGGCACTGCCATCATTACCGATACGAACATGGCCCTTTCAGGGATCAGCAAAAAAGCTCTTGCAAAACTTGGTCCCGAAGCCTTTTGCTTCATGGCAGATCCGTCGATCGAGGAACTGTCAAAAAAGAACGGCACGACACGCGCGTACGAAGCCTTCGGATATGCATCATCCCGTTTTGAAAAAGCGGCCTTTGTTTCCGGAAACGCGCCGACCGCTCTCATCAGACTCTGTGAGCTGATGGAGGAAGGATACAGGCCTGTTTTTATTATAGGAGTACCGGTAGGTTTTGTGAACGTCGTGGAAAGCAAGGAAGAGATAATAAAGGCCTGCGAAAAATACAACATACCCGCCATAGTCGCAAGAGGAAATAAAGGCGGGAGCAATGTTGCGGCAGGGATAATGAACGCGCTTTTATACAGGATCAGCAGGAAGGAAAGCTGAAAGATACTAAGTCGGATATAATATATACTGTTTCAGGCTGATTATGAAAGACCTGAAACGCAAGGCTTGCCGCTAAAGCGGCTCACAAATGCAGGAGGAACAAAAAATGAGCAGTCAGAAGATCAACACAAAATGCGTACAGGGCGGATATACTCCGAAAAACGGGGAACCGAGGCAGATCCCCATAATACAGTCCACCACCTTCAAATATGACACCAGCGAGGACATGGGAAAACTTTTTGATCTGGAGGCGAGCGGATATTTCTATTCGAGACTGCAGAATCCCACCTGCGATATGGTGGCCGCAAAGATAGCCGCACTTGAGGGCGGCAGCGCCGGAATGCTCACATCTTCCGGACAGGCTGCAAATTTCTTTGCACTGTTCAATATATGCGAAAACGGCAGCCACATAGTTTCCTCTTCCTCGATCTACGGAGGAACCTTCAACCTGATCTCGGTCACGATGGCAAAGATGGGGATAGATGTTACCTTCGTGTCACCGGATTGCACAGAAGATGAACTCAACGCCGCATTTAAAGAAAATACAAGAGCAGTCTTTGGCGAGACTATAGCAAATCCTGCTCTCACCGTGCTCGACATCGAAAAGTTTGCGCGCGCCGCACACTCTCACGGAGTGCCGCTAATCGTTGACAACACCTTCCCTACTCCCGTAAACTGCAGACCCATCGAATGGGGTGCCGATATCGTCACTCATTCCACGACTAAATATATGGACGGACACGGAGCCTGCGTAGGCGGAGCCATTGTTGATTCAGGGAACTTTGACTGGATGGCACACGCAGACAAGTATCCCGGACTTACGACACCCGATGAATCCTATCACGGGATCATATATGCTGAAAAATTTGGAAAAGAAGCAGCCTTCATCACCAAAGCCACTTCACAGCTGATGCGTGATTTCGGCTGTGTCCAGTCTCCGCAGAGCGCTTTCATATTAAATCTCGGACTGGAATCACTGCATGTCAGAATGCCCAGACATGTGGAAAACGGCCAGGCTGTGGCAGAATTCCTCGAAGGAAGAGATGAAGTAGTCTCCGTAAGTTATCCCGGACTTAAGAGCAATAAATACTATGAGACTGCAAAGAAATATCTTCCGAACGGCGGATGCGGCGTTGTATCCTTCGAACTTAAAGGAGGAAGAACCGCAGCGGAAAACTTCATGAAGAAACTGAAACTTGCCTCGATCGAGACCCATGTCGCCGACGCCCGGACCTGCTGCCTCAATCCAGCAACTTCCACACACAGACAGATGACTGACGAGCAGCTTGCTGCTGCCGGCATACCCGCCGGACTTGTCCGCATGTCATGCGGCCTCGAGGACAAAGAAGACCTCATCGCCGACCTCGCCCAGGCTTTATGACAGCGTAGTTATATCTTTTAGGTGGCGGGGTAAAATATGAAGAGAATAAGTGATTTTGTCGGAAAATATATGGCGTGGATAGTTTTGATCATCGCGGCATTGGCGTTATTTTTGCCCGGTACCGGTTTGTGGATACAGACAAAATGGATCAATTATCTTCTGATGATCGTTATGTTCGGAATGGGACTGACGATGAAACCATCTGATTTTGCCGTTGTTTTTTCAAGACCAAGGGATGTCATTATCGGATGCCTTGCACAGTTTGTCGTCATGCCG
>JAILOK010000091.1 GCA_024690825.1 Lachnospiraceae bacterium
AAACATCATTGCTCGTCCATGTGTCAAATACCTGACCCGAAGGTGCAGCATCTGCCGAGACCGTAACCGTTGTTCCAAATGCGAAATTACCGCTTCCCGTTCCATGGTTCACTGTCACGGGATAAGTGACAGGACTCCATCCCGCATAGAGGATCATATCGCCGGGTACTTTATCATTAAAATTCCACTTCGTATTGCAGGCCTGATCCCTGTACCATCCGGTAAAGATATGATCATCGTCAGAAAGATCTCCGGGATCTATAGCCTTGTCTTCGTTGCTCCACAGGTTTGTCTGCGATGCCGGAGCATTACCGTGTCCGTTTGCATTAAAGGATACGGTGCAGCGACAGTGCAAGATTGATGTGGACGGAACATAATCATCTAAATTTGATGTATTATCTATGTTATCCCATTGTTCTTTTGTTCCGTTATAATAAATATCTTCTAAGGAACTGCAACCTTCAAATGAGCTGGATCTTATCTGCAAAAGACTGTCCGGCAATGATATTTTGCGAAGACCGGAAAATCCGGCAAATGTACTTTGTTGAATACTTGTTAATCCTGATGATATTTCTATAGTGTGCACATTAGTCATACTGTCATAGAAGATTTCATTACCGACCACGTCTTTTTTCCAAAAGGCGTTTTCCAGAATACTGTCGGCATGGTTGATCTTCATTGTTTTAACATCATCTCTTTCCCACTGACCCTGCTTAACAACCTGCGCACTCCGATATATCATAAATAAGTTTTCCCGTTCAGGATCGGTAATATTATCATCAAAACTGTCTATCGTCATATTGCCGGATTTATCCATTTTCCAGTGTATACAGCTTGATTCATACAAGTCCCTTCCCTCCACATATTTATCTCCGCACCAGCCGCAGGAACCATCAGTACAATTAAAAACCACATTTGGAGAATATCTTGCGGCATCCCAGGGAATTTTAGACATAGGTCCGGGATAGGAGACAACACATTTTTTGAAGCCTGGTTGGATCCTGGTATTCGGAACTTTTGCAAATGCTCCGTTGTCGATCGCGGCTTCCTTCCCAAAAGAAACTGCTTCAAGATTTTTACAGCTCTCAAATGCTCCAAATGCTCCGCCTTCCACCTCGGTCACTCCGGGCATCTCAAGGCTTTTGAGCGCCGTGCCTGAAAAAGTATTGTGTTCAATCTTTTTGATGGATTCCGGCAGACAGTTTTCCTTTCTTATCATCTTTTCTCCCTGCCAGTCAACGGTACAAATACTCTCTAAATACGAACAGTTCGTAAACAAAGGCAGTCTTTCCAGAGAAATGCCTTCCGGTAAATATATTTTTTTAAGATGTGTAAAATCCGCAAACGACTTTGATATGTCAACAACCGGGGTTCCGTTTATGGTCTTGGGTATATATATTTCATCAGTCAGATCAGCAGAGATTTTTATCCCGGTTATAGTGACTCCGCCATTATAAGGCTGGCTTTCCCAGTTTCCGATATTTGTTCCTATCCACTTTGCCTTAAAACTGGTTCCTGAAGTCACCCCGTCATAATAAGGACTATTCCCGGAAACACCCACAGGCTCCCATCCTGCAAATAAATAACCTTCTCCCTTTTTGGGCAGATTTTCAGGATAATAATCGTCAGAAAGCTTGAATCCGATATTTCCCGAACTCCAGTAAAACTGACCGTCAGACGCCGCTTCCCGCGTTAGTGCAATGGTTGCGTTAGTGCATTCAATGTTCAGCATCATTCCGGAATTATTGTCAAGTTTTACTGTAATTATTGGATCATCCCCTGCACTCTCTTCAGAAACAGGAATTTCTGTCTCTTCTGCAGTTTCTGCTTCACCCGTTTCCACTGTTTCTTCTGCCCCGGGTTCCAAAGCTTCCGGCACATCCTCATCCGCAAACGCCTGCACCGGCATCATCATGACTGCCAGGATAAAACTCAGCACAAACGCCAATTTTCTTTTATTCCACGTCATTTTCTTCATAGTCTCATCTCCCAAAGTTGTAATAGTTGTTACTCTCTATTCTCCGTTCCTCAGTTTGCGGATAAAAAGCGTGACCGTGACTCCGATCACAAAGGACAGCACGGCAACGAGCACATATCCTCCCGCCTGGGGTGAAAGAAGAAAAGCTCCGTACACCGACCCTTCCGTGAATTCAGCTGCACCGCCGCCGGGCAGCATCATTATCACCGCCACTAAAGCCGCAAACATAACAGCACTTGCTCCGCCAAGATATGCACATGCGTTTTTATTACGCCTGTGCACCACAGCATCTGAGCGCTTCAGTATTTCTTTTAAAGCATCTTCATCTGAATATTTCATAATGAATCTCCTCCCGGTTAATCTTCAGAGGGGGTGTCCCTCTGACACCCTCCTATCTGTTAGTACCACCTGCAAAGGATTTTTCTCACCATATTTTTTTAACATTCATCTGATAGCTTCCGGTAGAACAGGAACAGGATCACCGCAGTAAGGGGCGGCAGGACAAAGCCTATGGCTGAAGATATGCCGGGCCTTGATACGAGAAGGTTGTAGAGTGCATGAAAGATCATGGCTGTGGATACTCCGACAACTATTGAAGGAAATGTGAATACTTTAAGACGCTTTGCCATAGTAAACCAGATGGACAGCGTTAAGATACTGACTATATGCATGACGCCCACGGCAAATCCCCTGATCAGGACGTATCCGATTTTCTCCGCGCCGCCTGTCAGTATCTGGCAGCAGTTTTCGTAGGTGGCAAAGCCGGTTCCTATGGCGACTGCCGTCATTGTAAGCATCGTATCCTCCGCCTCGAGAAGTATCATAAAGAACAGGAGCGGTAAAAGCTTCATCAGTTCTTCAACCACAGGAGAGAGAAATACGGATGTTTCCTCTGCCGTCGATGCTAAAGAGCTTCCCAGGAAACTGCTGATATAAGCCGAAAACAGGCACATGAACATCCCTGAAAGGAATGCTCCCACGTACCGTCTGGTATTTCCGCGTATGAAAAGCAGGGATACGGCAAGAGGAATGGCTATGCACAGGAGAATGTTTTCGGCATAGATCATGATACCGCCTCCCTTCGGATTGAAACATACATCAGAAGACATGACGCCGAACACAGGAGATTTGCCAGATTATAGAAAGCTCCCGCGCTCATATAGAGGAAAAATACACTCCATCCGTAGCATGCAAAAGAAAGGCTTACCGGAACTTTTATATCTTTTTTTGAATAAAGAGATACGAATGTTTTTATTATGAAAAACAGATCCACCGCAAGCATCAGGCTATAGGCGGCAAGGTCTGACATGCTCTTGAAATTTTCAGGCACAAAAAACGTCGCTATGTTTGCCGCGATCACAAGTACGCAGACAAGAGCAAGTATCCTCCATACTGTAGGGGAAAGTGCCTTCGTCTTTTTCATATGTCCTGTCAGGTGAAACAGGAAATATCCCCATACTATGCATGTTACGATATCCTGTACCCATTCGCCGGACCAGGCGATCCATAGTCCCGTGTTTGCAGCTGTAAATAATAAAACCCCCAGCCTCTCCCACAGGGCAGGCGCTCCGGTATTCTGCTCATCGTCGCCCTGCTCTGTCATACCGGACATCGACGCGGCCGAAGCCTTGATCGAAGAGGCCAGGGAGAGAAACAGTGCACACTCCCCGATCTCGTTTGCGGCAAAAGGCATGCGGTCTTCGGGATACAGAATATCAAATGCCACCCAGTAAAAATCTATCAGAAGATAAAC
>JAILOK010000128.1 GCA_024690825.1 Lachnospiraceae bacterium
AACAGACTTGAGCACACGATCGCAAACCTTGACAACGTTGTTGAGAACACAACGGCAGCTGAGAGCCAGATTCGTGACACAGATATGGCTAAGACCATGGTTGAGTACACGAAGAACAACATTCTCGCTCAGGCAGGCACAGCAATGCTCGCACAGGCTAACCAGTCTACACAGAATGTTCTGTCACTGCTCGGCTAATAGCCTCCTAACAGTCAAACAGACAACAGGTCGCTACTATAGAAAAGAGGTCGGTTATCCGACCTCTTTTCAATTGAAAAAAACTTTGTAAATGATAGTAAATGGAATATAATAATAAATATGAATGAACTGATAGATAAAATTGAAGAATGTATTTCTCAACTATTAAGATATGACACGAATAGCTTCGGAGAGCAGGCGCAGTACGTTGTTAACCTGATGATAACGATACTTCCTTCAATCATAAACTGCTATAGCGATCCGAGGATGTCGGATGTAAGGGAAGATGCTGTTTACTGGCCTGCACAGCTTGAGAGGATAATAAAGGCTCTTGAAAATGATGATAGTTTCGAGATAACCGATATCTTATATAATGAGACGAGGATAAATCTTATGGAATTAAGGGATACTATTGTCAAGAGAGGGTTAGCATAATGCCAGATTCGGTTTATGAAAAGAATATTTCGGCTTTACGTGAGCGGTTTGAAAAAATTGCAGATTATATGGAAAAGCCCGAATCCGATATCATGATGATAGAGGAAGAACAGTTTATAATTCCATATGTTACAGATGTTGCGGGAAAGGCAGTACTTGCTGTACAAAAAGGAGATAAAACCTACCGGCTTGATAGCCTTTATGACAATGAAGCCTTGATGGATCTGTGGTTTTCAGGGCTTAAAGATAATTGGGACCTTGATTCCAAACTTTTTATGTATGGACTAGGAAACGGAATGTTTGTCCGGAAATTTTTGCAAAGGGCAAGAGATGACTGCAAAGTGATCGTACATGAACCATCATATAAAATATTTAAGACTGCACTTGAAAATTTCGATCTTTGCGACATTTTTGCAGATAATAGAGTTGGGTTTATTTTTTGGCCGATATTTATTGGTGACTATATAAAGTCTGTGTACGAGATTTTATTTGGATATACGGATGTTTCTTCATTTGCCGGTTCATTTTATCTGAATTATCCCCAACTTTTTCCTGAGGATGTCAAGGCATATGTTGAGGGAATAAACAGGGTAAAAGCATTTGCGGCTGCAAATCAGGAGGTTAATGATAACTTTGGGGCTTATTTCTGCAAGAACGCATTTAGCAATATGTCTCTTTTAGAGGAGTCGTACGATTTTGAAAAACTTGCGGAACTAGTGCCGGATGATATAACCGCTATCGTAGTTGCTGCCGGTCCATCACTTGATAAAAATATCAAAGAGCTTGCAAAAGCAAAAGGAAAAAGCATTATAATCTCAACTGATACGGCATTAAAACCATTATCATTGGCGGGGATAGTTCCTGATCTTACTGCAATACTGGATGGCAAGAAAGATGCCAGATATCTATCGCAGGAAGATTCAAGAAGCGTTCCGATCGTTTGTACTCCAAGAGGAGGAACGGAGTTCCTTCATCTTCATAAAGGAATGAAATTTTTTATCAATGATTATTGTGATCATTTGAACGAAGTTATGAGGTCAGTGGGCCATGAGTTAAAAAAACTTGATTCAGGAGGGTCTGTTGCAAATGGCTGTTTTGCAATCGCAAGGTTTTTTGGCTGCAGGAGAATAATTCTAGTTGGACAGGATTTGGCATATACGGGTGATAAGACTCATTCTTCAGTTACTGTACGGGGCGCAAAGAAGACAGAGGTTGACGAACTTGAGCATGTAGTCATGGATGTTGATATCAATGGTGATCCGATAAGATCATCAGCGGAATTCCTGCTATATAAGGAGTGGTTTGAATCAAGGATAAACGCTTCCAAAGATCTTGAAGTGATTGATGCTACAGAAGGCGGAATAAAGATCGAAGGAACGACGATAATGCCTCTCAGACACGCTATAGAGGAGTATTGTACTAAAGAGTTTGATTTTTCCACGGTTGTTAAATGCGCGCAACCGTTGCTTGATGATGAAGCGAAAGAAGAATACAGAAAAGCAATAAGAAAGATACCCGGACAATTCAAAGAGCTTCGAGGAATCATCAGGGCAACATTGGCGGATTATTCATCAATGAGACGTCTGGTACAAAGGAATGATTATCATAGTTCCCGGATGAGAAAACTGAATGAGAACACAAAAAAACAGACAAAAAGGGTTGAAAACAGTCCTGTTATAGAGTACGTTCACCTCCAACTTCAGGACAAGTCCACGGAGCTTCTCAACAGGATAAATAAGCTCGAACAGGACGAAAAACAGGATTTGCTTACAGCGTTTGATCTAGGAGAACAGTATCTACATGATATGGATACGGCGATTTCTGAGATAGAGCCTTATATGGATATTATAAGACATGATTTTTGGGAAGGAGCAGATGATGCCGCTGATAAGTAAACGATTCGCAAATGATGGGGAACCGATTCTGGAGTTATCGGAATTACAGAAGAAATACATAAGCATCTTCAACGAGAAATGCAGGAGCGGAGAATATAAATTCAGAAAGCGCAGTTGCGAATGCGGAAGCGATGATCTGGACGTCATAGCTCAAAAGGATCGATACGGAATCCCAATGGATACTGTAATATGCAGGAACTGCGGACTCATTATGACTAATCCACTTCTTGATGACAAGAGCAATAACGCATTTTATGATAATGAGTATCCATTCATATACAGGGCGGAAGAAGTTCCCTCGGAAGAAATGTTCCTCGATGGGAAGAAAAACGCGGAATTCATTATATCATTTATCCGAAAGCATGATGGGAAGGAGTCGGGAAGTGTTCTGGAAATAGGATGTGCCGATGGAAGGAACGTTGCTGCTTTTGCAGAAGCCGGATACGATGCGTGTGGAATAGATTTGTCGCACAGATATGTGGAATTCGGTAAAGGCAAGGGCTTAAACCTGTTCTGTACGGATGCGGCGTCTTTTGAAAAAGAAGGAAAGAAATTCGATATAATTGTTCTTAATCATGTGCTTGAGCATTTCACAGATATAGGCAGGGAAATCAACATAATAGACCGAATGCTTAATCCGGAGGGATGCTTGTTTATATCAGTTCCTGGGGTAAAGGCATTGACGTTTGGCACATATGCTGCCGATTTTTTGCGTCTTCTGCAGAATGCACATATTTACAATTTCACGAAAACATCTTTATGTTCTGTGATGGGAAGATATGGATTTGAGTGCATTTTCGCAAATGAGATGATTAGCAGTGTTTTTAGAAAGGGAAGCCCAACAGACCAAAAGAATGATTCATATGATGATATAATGAAGTATTTTAGAAGACTGGAGGAGGCAGGCGGAAATCTGCGGATTCTCCTGATTTCAAGAGCAGTTGAAAAGATATCATCATATAATAAAGGTGAAGTATTACTGTATGGAACCGCAAAAGAGCTCGATGCAATCGTTCAGGGTGTTAGCGATGTGAGCTCGATAATGGGATTTTTCTATTCAGATATCAAATCGCCCAAAGAAGTGGTTGATTATATCATGAGATTGGGGAAAAAACCCAAGTGCCTTGTTGTGGCGGACATAAGGCAGAATAATAATATCTTTGCAGGTCTTTCCGAACTGATCAAAGGAAAGGAAGTCGAACTTTTTTCTGTGTATTCCGAACAGTTCTGAATGGATGTTGCCGTCGTTTCATTGCAATATACTTAATATACTTATGGAGCAGCAATAACGTTGTTATAAGGATTCTCTGCAGGTTTAAATGGGTCTTCCTGCGATCCTGCGGACCTCATTCTCCAGACGGGTAAGGCGTATTTTCATCAATTCCTTATCCTCTTCAACCTTTAGAGCCTCATCCAACTTACGGTTAAGAATCAAATGCGCTTCTGCGACGGCCCCAATGTTTGGCCTTATTTCGTTTTCAATTGTCAGATAAATATCCTCACATGACTTCTCCAGCTTATCAAGATGGCCATCAATACCGTCAAGTCGACCATCAATACTGTTAAGTCGGCCATCAATACCATCAAGACGTTTGTTAATATTCGTCAGTTCCTTTTGCATTTTTTTCAGGATCTTTTTTGTTTCTCCCATATCCATATCTCCTTCAAGCCAGTCAATATCGTTGTCACTGATCATAGAGCCCCTCCTTTTTTTGTTTGCCAAGCAGGAACTCCAACAGTTAATTCATCCCATGGAATCCAGCTTATGGTTAATAGAAATAAATGGGTAAGCATAGATCCTTAAGACGAAATCGGAAATGATAAAAGACGCTTTAGAAATGTATGCCTGATAAAACCCTGCAGATGTCATCTGCGATGTGAGGATAGTTTATCACCGGAAGACTTAAATTGGAAGATGGTTATAGAAGAAAAACGAAGTCTGTGAAATATTAACAAAAATGAATCCGGAACGTTTATGCAGGAAAGGTGCTTTTTGTAAATAATTAACGAAATTCTGTCCCGGATTGTAATATAATAATCTGTATGAAAGACTAAGAAGAGAAGATAGTTACACTAGCCAGAATTCGCGCCTTAATGGCAGAGCGTTTTTTTCTAGCTCTGAATATAAATCTATAATATCTGCAGATAAGGATAACTCTCGCAATTCTCTTATGATTTCAGTTCTGTACAGAAATGAAGACACGATGATAATATCGACCGGGATCTGTGTGATCTCTTCATAACTCACCTGCTGTATTCCGCTGAAATTGTATCTATGCTCCTTTGCAGCGATGCAGCTAATTTCTGTTTCTCCATTTAACAATTCGAGCAGTTTATATGTATGAACACCGCATCCGGCCAAAGCCACTCGTTTTCCTTTTGCAATTTGTTGTATAAGCTGCTTTGTGATACACATTTGAAGATCGACACATCTTTTCTCCAGAACCTGTTCCCTCTGTATGCAGGACTGTTCAAGCTGTACCAGCTTATCTATTCTATCATAAAGCCACGTCAACCCGTTGTTAAGCATCGAGACTTCGCCCTGAAGATTAACGAAACGTAGGTCTTTTGCCACGCTTAATGAATAAAAATCCATATAGTCATTTGAGTGTGAAAAACCAGAGCTTTCTATGATCCCTCTGACTTTTTCGAAAAAGGAATCATTTAGCTTTTCATCTTCATCAATGACTCCTTTGTATACATAAGCGTTATCAAATGCACGTTTGATCGATACGAGCGCACCGTCTTTATCGTCCATGGATATTTCAACCAGCTCCGGCTTATATTTGAAATATTCAAATTTAGAACTGAACTGATTAACGACTATTGCTTTTCTTTCAAGTAATATTGCCCAGTATGCGCAGTGATATGAATTGGTCACGATTGCTTCCGAATCGAGGATAAAATCGTTTATCCTTGTAATACTCTCATTATTGCTGATCGAATCAAAGGGCAGTTCACTGATCTCGGGCATGCTTCGATGATAGATGACACCGAATTTTCGGATCGGAGTCCTGGTTCTGTCCAAACATAATGCTTTTACTGTTGGACAGGGCAAATACTCTATCCCTGATGGGTGATTGTAATCCCTGATCGTAACAAGCATGAATTTATCAAAATCTAAGGGTGTAAAATCGGTATCTGCCTGAAGCCTTCCATTATGAGTATTAAACCCGCAACTCCATGCGATCACATGATCACATAGTTCCAGTACTTTGTTGATAGCAAGATTAAAAGAATCCAGAACATTGAACAATCCGCCTCCGCCCAAAATGACCATATCTTCTTTATCTATTTCGTTATAATCAATAGATCCTATATCGTGACGTATTAAGTTATAGTTATTAAAGTAATTGTAATAGAATTCCAGCGGGCTGCAGTTCCAGTCCCCAACATTATCACGATCTATACGATTGATAAAATGTATCTTCCTTACACCTCGCATCACTATCTTCCTTTCCAAATCTCTCGTTACCGGTCTGATAAAGTAGGATATGTTCACTTTCTCCTAACAATAGTAACCGATGTAGCCGATATAGTCAAAAAAGTGGGATAAAAAGAGTATAGCTTGACAGTATAAAATTATTTAGGAACATGGTAAAATATAAGTGTTTATATTTCATGCGAGGTGATGATCATGATCTACAAAGAACCATACGTAATTGCTGAAGCGGGATGTAATCATATGGGAAGCATGGACGTGGCCCATGAACTTATTGTTACGGCGGCCATGTTCTGCAAGGCAGATGCGATCAAGTTCCAGAAGAGATGTCCGAAGGAGCTTCTGACGCCTGAGCAGTACAACGCACCGCACCCGGTCCCTTACAATTCCTATGGCGATACATACGGGGCCCACAGGGAGTTCCTCGAGTTTGACATAGACCAGCACAGGCAGCTGAAGAAATGGTGCGAGGAGGCAGGGATCACGTACTCAACATCGGTATGGGACATGACGAGCGCGAAGGAGATCGTATCGCTCGATCCCGTGTTCATAAAGATACCAAGTGCATGCAACACGAACTTTGACATGCTCGGATATATATGCGACAACTATGGCGGAGAGATACAGCTGTCATTTGGAATGACCACGAAAGAAGAGGAAGAGCAGATAGTCAAGTTCTTCGAGGAAAAGGGAAGGGCAAAGGATCTCGTGCTTTTCAACTGCACTTCCGGATACCCGGTTCCTTTTAATGACGTCTGCCTGCTTGAGATAACAAGGATGAGGGAGGCTTACGAGGACAGAGTGAAGGCTATAGGATTTTCGGGGCACCATCTCGGCATTGCGATTGATGTTGCCGCCTACACTCTGGGAGCATCCGTGTTTGAACGCCATTATACACTTGACAGGACATTAAAAGGTACGGATCATGCGGCATCCCTTGAGCCGGACGGTATCAGGAGGCTCAAAAGAAATCTTGAGAACACAAAGGCCGCACTTACTTACAAATCCGAAGATATACTTCCGATAGAGAAGGTACAGAGAGATAAATTAAAATACAGAAAGAGATAAGATATGAACGTTGCCTTTATTCCAGTCAGGGGAGGGAGCAAGTCCATCCCGTTAAAAAACATCAAAGAGATACATGGCAGGCCGCTTGTATACTGGGCAGCTGCCGCAGCATGCGACTGCCGCTATATCGATAAGGTCTTTATAGCAACTGATGACATCCGTATAAAATCATGCGTGGAGAAATTCTGTGCGGAGGATCCCGAGAGGTTCAGGAAGGCAAGCGTTGCCGACAGGTCTCCGGAAACCGCGGATGATACCGCATCGACGGAATCGGCAATGATCGAGTTCGCAAAAAAGCACAGATTTGACAATATCGTGCTGATCCAGGCAACCTCTCCACTCATCACAGGAGCTGACCTTGATAACGGATTCAGCACGTTCGGTGCTCCGGGAACGGATAGCGTGCTTTCAGCAGTTCCGCAGAAACGGTTTATATGGAATATCGATGATGACGGAAATGCAGCACCGGAGAATTATGATGTGTACAACCGTCCGAGACGTCAGGATTTTGAAGAGTATTATGTCGAAAACGGTGCGTTCTACATAACATCACGCAAGGCTCTTCTGGATACGGGCAACAGGCTCAGCGGAAATATCAGGCTGTCGCTCATGAGTGAGGATACTTACTACGAGATCGATGAACCTTCAGACTGGACCGTTACTGAGGCCCTTATGGCAAAAAGGGATGCCGTACCGGAAAAGACCGGTGATGATGGCGGGAATTCCGGCAGGGGCGGAATAAAATATAAGATGCTCCTTACCGACTGCGACGGAGTACTTACGGATGGCGGAATGTACTATTCCGAGAAGGGTGATGAGCTCAAAAAGTTCAATACCAAGGACGGCGTGGCATTCAGGCTCTGCAGGGAAAACGGAATTATTACCGGAGTGATCACGGGCGAGGATGTTGCCCTTAATAAGAGGCGCTGTGAGAAACTTAAGATAGATGTGCTCGCGCCGGGATGCACTGACAAGGCTGCATGCATAAACAGGCTCTGCGCTACTTACAAGATCAGACCGGACGAGGTCGTTTATATCGGTGATGATATCGGGGACATAGAAGCACTTGGGATTGCCGGACTCGGATGCTGTCCGAGTGATGCCGCCGTACCGGCAAAAAAAGCTGCCGGCTATATTGCCAAGGCAAAGGGCGGGGAAGGTGTAGTCAGGGAGATCGTGGACATGATCCTTTCAAAAGATGCCCGGCAGAAATGATTACAGCTTGAACGCCGTTCCGATAAACAGAGCTACATCCCTTCCGGTGTCATCAGAAACAGAGACATTTATGACCGATGTGGTCTTCCCGTTTTTTATGCACTGAGCCTTTGCGATGAGCCTGCTCCCTTTAGGGGCTGACAGGTAGTTGATGCTGACCTGCGAGGCCACCGAAAGGCTGTGTATGTTATTGGCTGTTACCGCAAGCGCCAGATCCGCAAGTGTGAATATGACACCGCCCATAACGCCGCCATAGGCGTTTTTGTGGTCATCGGTAAGCGTAACGGAGCATGTGCAGCCGTCTTCCCCAATCTCATCTATCTGCATTCCCGCATTTGTCGCAAAACGGTCATTTATAAAAAACTTCCTTGCTTCTTCAAGTGATGCGAATGTTCCCATTGCTGTCCTCCATATCGAACCCCGGCCTGTATGTGAGTTAAGTGAGGCCTGTCTATATTCATTGAATGATTATAAGCGAACGGTGGAAATTTGGAAAGCCGTTTTTGGAGGCACTGAAGACAGACCGGCGGTTTCGGCCGGAATCCATATTCGGCCAGAATCCATATTGACGAAACCCCCGACTTGGTATATTCTATATGCGAACCTAATAGCAGTTCTCTTATTCAGAGTGGTGGAGATACATAGGATCTGTGAAGCCACGGCAACCCCGGTAGGAAGGTGCCAGCCTGAGCGAGAAATCGAACAATAAGAGGATCTAAATTATGATTTTAGTCCGCTTATTCCTATGATGAGCGGATTTCTTTTTTGAATAGGAGGAGATGAAGTAATGGAAAAACACTTATTTACATCCGAATCGGTAACCGAAGGCCATCCCGACAAGGTGTGCGACGCGATATCTGATGCGATACTCGATGCGTGCATGGAGCAGGATCCCATGAGCCGTGTCGCCTGCGAAACTGCATGCTGCACGGGATTTGTGCTGATCACAGGTGAGATCACGACCAATGCGTATGTTGATATGCAGAAGGTTGTAAGGGATACCGTAAAGGAGATCGGCTACACAAAGAGCGAATACGGTTTTGACGGGAACACATGTGCAGTTCTTGTTGCGATCGATGAACAGTCGGCGGACATAGCGATGGGTGTTGACAAGGCACTTGAGGCAAAAGCCGGCGAGATCAAGGATGACCTTGACACAGGTGCCGGAGATCAGGGAATGATGTTCGGATATGCCACCAACGAGACAGAGGAATATATGCCTTATCCGATCTCGCTTGCTCACAAGATCGCGCGCCAGCTCACAAAGGTGCGTAAGGACGGAACTCTTCCCTACCTGCGTCCCGACGGAAAGAGCCAGGTTTCGGTCGAATATGACGAGAACGGCAAGCCCATCCGCTTAGAGGCGGTTGTGCTCTCAACCCAGCATGATGATGATGTCACTCAGGAACAGATCCATGAGGATATCAAAAAATATGTATTCGATCCGATCCTTCCGAAGGAGCTTATCGATGCCGACACCAAGTTCTTCATCAATCCGACCGGACGCTTTGTCATCGGAGGACCTCACGGTGATGCGGGACTTACGGGCCGTAAGATCATAGTTGACACTTATGGCGGATATGCACGTCACGGCGGCGGTGCTTTCTCGGGAAAAGACTGCACGAAGGTTGACCGCTCGGCAGCGTATGCAGCCAGGTATGTTGCAAAGAACATAGTCGCAGCAGGACTTGCAGATAAATGTGAGATCCAGCTTTCATATGCGATTGGTGTTGCGCAGCCCACATCGATAATGGTCGACACGTTCGGAACGGGAAAGATCTCGGATGAGAAACTGGTAGCGGTTGTCAGGGAGAACTTTGACCTGCGTCCGGCGGGCATAATAAAGATGCTCGACCTGCGCCGCCCCATCTACAAGCAGACGGCGGCATACGGGCATTTCGGCCGTAATGACCTTGACCTTCCGTGGGAAGCTCTCAACAAGGTTGATGACCTGAAAAAATATCTGTAACATCTGATCGGAAAGGTCAGGCGGAATGGTCTGCCTGACCTTTTTCATATCCGGCGGACAGCCCGGAGACGAGGAAGCCGACACCTGGCGGGCCGGTATTTTGGGGAGAAGGAAGAGAACATGAACATTGAAGAGATATTTAACGAGATAGACAGACTGTACTCCGCAGGCGAGGGAGAGAAGGTTGAGGGATATATTCTCTCAAAGCTTGGCGAGGCAGCTGAACAGGGCGACGAGAATGTCATGGTGCAGCTTCTGAATGAGCTCATCGGACATTACCGGGAGACGGGTGATTTTGACTCGCTGAAGCTTTTTGCCGGAAAACTTCTGGGCCTTCTTGAGGGGAGCAGCCTGAAGGGTTCGATGGCCCATGCGACTTCCCTGCTCAATGTCGCCAATGCTTACCGTGCGGCGGGGATGCTCGATGAATCAACAAAGCTCTATCAGGACGTAAAGGCATATTATGATGCCAATATAGAGCAGGACTCAATGCTTTATGCTTCGCTTCTTAATAACATGAGCCTTCTCTTCCAGGAAAAGGGTGACTTTGAAAGCGCTGCGGACTGTCTGGAAAGGGCGTTAGGAATATCGCAGAAGTACAGCGAATGCCGCATTGAACAGGCAACCACTCATACAAATCTTGCGGAAACCCTCATAAAACTCGGAAACCTGGATGAAGCCGAAGACCATCTGGCCCGGGCGTTTTCCATCTTCGAGGAGGATGAGAAGCCCGATTACCACTACAGTGCCGCACTTGCCGCAATGGGTGAGCTCTGCTTCCTGAAAAAGGAATATGAACGTTCTGCCGGATACTATGAAAAGTCACTCGTGGAGATAGAAAGATGCGTAGGCAGAAGCCATGCGTATGAGATAACAAAAAAGAACATGGAAGCGGCGCTCGAGATGGCCCGAAGCGAAAAGGGGAGCATCAGCGGGCTGGAGCTGGCAAGGCTTTATTATGAACAGTACGGAAAGAAAATGATCCATGATAAGTTCCCGGAATACGAGGATCGCATTGCGGCCGGGCTTGTCGGCGAAGGAAGCGAATGCTTCGGATTCGATGACGGCATAAGCCGCGACCATGATTTTGGCCCTGGATTTATCATGTGGCTTGCAAAGGAGGACTATAAGAAGATAGGAAAAGCCCTCCAGAAGGAATATGACAGGCTTCCGAAGGAATTCATGGGGTACAGGCGGATTGAGACGGCAAATGCCGGAAAGAGGACAGGCGTATTTACGGTCGGGAAATTCTATAAAAAGCTCCTCGGGATCAAAAATGCACCGAAGACAGATGAACAGTGGCTCGGAATTGACGAGAGCTGCTTTGCCCATGCGGCAAACGGTGAGGTTTTTGCCGATCCGCTCGGGGCTTTCACATGGATCAGGAACAGGATAAAAGATTACTATCCCGACGGCGTCTGGAGGCGCAGGATCGCGCAGTCTGCGGCACTTGCGTCACAGTCGGGGCAGTATAATTTCCAAAGGATGCTGGGAAGAGGGGACGTGGTAGCGGCCTCACTATATCTGTCGGATTTCATCAGAAATGCCATGCAGCTCCTGTATCTTCTGAACAGGCAGTATGCCCCGTATACCAAATGGATGCATAAGGGGCTTTACAGGCTTGAAAACACCGGGAGCATCCCCAAGAAGCTTGAACGGCTCGCGGACATCGGAGCACAGTCCGCGGATGCAGCCTCTGTCATAGAAGATATCTGCACGGAAATACTGCAGATGATGAATAACATGGGGCTTACTTCGGATCAGGACAATTATCTTGAGCACCATGCCATGGAGATCATATCCGGACACGTTGAAAAAGGTGGGGATATTTCGACAGAAGCTCTTGCAGACAGGATCACGGCCCTTGAATGGAAGGCCTTTGACAAGGTCGAAAATCAGGGCGGGAGGGCATCCTGCCAGGATGACTGGGATACATTTTCGGTTATGAGAAAAAGCCAGTACCTGCTCTGGAACCGGGAGATGCTCCTTCAATATCTCGCCGATTTTGAGGCCGCGGATGCAAGAGGATGGAACCTCATCACCGAAAAATACGGCCGGATGGAAGAAACCACGGCTCCTGAGGAATATGAGAAGATAAAAGATGCCCTGCCGCCGATCTCTGATGAGAAAAAGCAGATAATAGAAGCCATAGTTGCCATCCAGGTTGGAATGATGGAAGAATTTGCAAAGGAATATCCGAAGTCAGCCGGCCAGGCCAGGAACATACATACATCGGATGACAGTCCATACAGTACTTCATACGAAACGTACCTTCGGGGTGAGATATCAACCTATTCGGATGAGATGCTGGCCCTGTATGGAAGATTTGTCGCCGCCATGGCAAAGGGCGGAAGGAACATAGCTAAAGAGACCATATCCAATTCTGCCTCACTCTATGGTTATGCTTCCCTTGAAGATATGGAGGGAAAGCTTTGAGAATAAGCATAGATGACGACCTTGACCTTAATAAGATCGCGTATTCGGGGCAGTGCTTCCGTGCCTGCCGCCTGTCGGATGATACTTTCCGGTTCATAACGGGAAACCACAGGGTTGACATCACGGATGAATCCTTAAGGAACGGGAAAAAAACAGAGGACCGGACGGTCCTTGACATCACGTGCGGCGAGGACGAATGGGAGAGAATATGGCATCCGTACTTTGACCTTGACAGATGCTATGCGGACATAAGAGGGAGCATCCCTGAGGATGACCTGTACTTAAGAAGGGCAGCCGCTGCCGGCGCCGGAATAAGGATACTCAGGCAGGAAAGGTTTGAGATGTTGATCTCGTTCATCATATCCCAGAGAAAGAGCATTCCCGCCATCAGGACGAGCGTTGAAAAACTGGTAAACCTTTACGGCAGGGACGGATTTTTCCCAAGCGCGCAGGATATGAAGGACGCTACGGCAGAAGAACTCGGGTTATGCGGGATAGGGTACCGCACGCCCTACATTCTGTCGGCTGTTGACAGGATCGTCCATGGGGAAATAGATCTTGACGCCCTTGACCGGCTTGATGATGATGAACTGTTTGATGAGCTGAAGTCATTCTACGGGGTAGGGGACAAGGTTGCGAACTGTGTTGCCCTTTTTGCATATCACCGCACTGGGCGCGCACCCGTCGATACATGGATAAAAAAGGTCATAGATGAGCAGTATGGCGGCATCAACCCGTTTCCGTCATATGGAAATGACGCCGGCATAATGCAGCAGTATATATTCTACTACGCCCAGAATGTTACCCGGGGCCTGTCCTGAAGTTGCCCCGGCTGACGGTTATGCTGCAGGGGACACCGGGTTTTTGATGTGATCAGGACAGATCATACTTCATGCTGAATGAATTTCCGTCTGCCGAAACATCTGCGCAAGCCCCTGAGATTATGGGCATCTGGGGAAAGAGATGTCCTATGTCGAGATCCATGATTATCGGAACGTTATACTTTCCAAGTATCCCTGTCACGGCATTGTAATGGTCCATACCATCAAAACTGTCATCAAATCTTGCGGGACGTCCGATAAGGAATCCCTTCACATGTTTAAACCATCCGGCATTTTCCATCTGCCAGAGGGCCCGGCGCATCGACATCACCGACAGGTCGCAGCTCTCTATGAACCATATGATCCCGTCATCACAGTATTTTTCGGCAAATTCCATGGTCCTGTCAAACTTTGTTCCTACAAGCGTGACAAGTATATCCAGGCATCCGCCGGTAAGCCTTCCGGAAAAATGCGCCGACCCCGCAGGATGTTCACCGCTGTAGATATACTGTTTATATGGTATCAGATAGTATTTTTCTTCTGTCTTTTTATTTACATACAGATCATAAGATTCATCCAAAGCAGCACTGCCGTCACATTCTGTAACCTCGGGAACGCTTTTTCTCCAGAACGGATAGTTTGATGCCTTCTGCTTTTTCCCGCACAGCAGATCAAATGCGTCTCCTGTGCATTCATGCCAATTACCCGGGGAAAACTTCGATGAACAGAGTGAGTATATGGAAGCCCTGTCACAGAGGGTGTTAAGAAGAAAGGTCAGATTGGTGTTGTCTGAATAGCCCATGAACCATTTCGGATCTGCCTTTTTAATCTCATCAAAGTCGAGGTACGGCAGTATCTCGCACATGAGCTCACCGCCTCCGCAGGAAATTATCACATCACTTCGGTCATTTACCAGAAAATCATATGCCTCTTCGGCGCACTTTTCAGGAGTGTTGCTGATGCCCGTGCCAAGCTCCGCAAAGCAGTTCGGTCCTGTAACGGTCCTGAAGCCTATGCTCTTAAAGTATTCAAGGGCTTCCTCAAAATCAGACTTATATGGTTCCGTTGCGCAGCCATAGCTCGGGGCGATGAACCCGATACGGCCGCCGGAGTGCAGAAATTCCGGATAAATCATTATACGTACCTCCTATTTAAATTATAATGAATGCGCGGGCTTTGCGTCAAACACCTTAAGCCCTGATTATTTGTTCCGGCATATATGTCTGCATCCGGTTCTTTTTTAGGACAATTATATAAATATATGATAAAATCACTATGTAAGCCAGACACCAGTAAACAGAGATGATTCTTGAAAATACATTCCCAAATAAATAAAAACTTTTTTGGAAGAACATATAGGAGAGTGAAAATGGCGACAGAGATAATGAATCAGATACCAGCCCAGCCTGTTTGATCCTGTTAACAGAACCGTCGATTACTGGTATGACATTCCCAGCGGCGGAGTGACAAAGGATACGGGAATACTGATGTTTATCTGTGGATACGGTGCAAATTCTCAATCAAACGTTTTTAGGAAGATGAGAGACCGGTTTGCCGATAGTCTTAATATGATTACTGTCCAATGCGATTACTTTGGACTTGAATATATGTGGACACCCAAAAGTGGCCTTCAAATCTTGCAAAATCTTGTCATGGGACAGGAGGAACTGTCCTGCTATTCCGAAGATGAAGCTAAGGCCATCTTTTTTGACAGGATCAAAAACAATACTTATAAGTGGACGGTAAGACAGAAAGAATCTCTTGGGTCATTAAACGATATGGGTCCTGTTCAGGCGATGGACATCCTTAATGCTCTGTACTCCCTGGACAGTTTTCTGTCTGTTAACGGCATTGATTATGACCGCCATAAGATAGTTGTTTTTGGAAATTCCCACGGTGCATACCTTGCAGAATTGTGCAATTCTTACATGCCAGGAGTGATCTCGGCTATAATTGATCTTGGAGGGTATGTTTTTCCTGGCTATCTGTCTCCACAGGGATTTCGAACGATTAGGACCATTGTAGATGGGTATAACGCAGTTTTAGACATAAGATATGACGATCTTATAAAACATATTGTCATGGACAGGGAAATATATGACCTTAAAGCTTTGTACGCGGATGAGTGTGGCAAGGCAAAGATCATAGCTTTCCACGGGGAAGATGATTTTCTGACGCCTCCGGACGAGAAAAAGGAGTATATTGGCAGATCCGACAACTGGATATTCAATCTGATAACAGGGGATGATGTCGATGGTGAGATCATAACCAGTTCCGCTCATAATCTGGGGGCTGATTTTATAAAGCTTATACAGCATACATTTGATAATTATACATTAAGATCTGATGAAGAAAAAATGCGTTTCGGTAGTACGGTGTTTGAAACAGATACTGCTATTTATGACATTGCCATAAGAAACGGACGTCCCGATATGATCTGTCATATTACCGGGCAATATGACTATGATAAAATAAAAGATATAGCAAAAAGCAGGCCCGAATCTGAATTCATCTGCCTGTGATACGGCGCTGCCTGAAAGGGGTGGATATCTTTATGATAATTCGCTGATACTTAGTGGCGTTGACGGCAAGAAAAACTGATCGCAAGATTTTGGCCTTATTGGGCAAATACACTGAAAAAGGAAAATGATATGATGGAAAAGATTCCCGTGATCATCCCTACGATCACGAAAGATTATCTTCGGATGAGAGATATTCAGGTCAATAGAGTACTAGAGCACCTTCCGGTCAAGGAACTTGTTTTTATAGGAAACGAAGAACTGTGCGGTCTTGTCAGTGCCGATATTGCTGAGCGTTTTGATGGATCTCCGGTCCGGACGGTGAATGAGGAAGAACTGGTTAAAAGGCAGCCGGTGGTGGATTTTGTCAAAAGTCGGATTGAAAATATGGATGAGGAAATCAGGAAAAGGGTAAGACCTGGATGGTATTATCAGCAGTTCCTGAAGATGGCATATTCTCGGGTCTGCGATGAAGAATTCTACATGACTTGGGATATGGATACGGTTCCGCTTCGGGATGTTTCGATGTTTGACGGGGATGGTCATCCTGTTTTCGACCTTAAGAGGGAAATGAACCCGGGGTACTTTAAGACCATTGAAAACCTTCTGGGCCTGAAAAAAGAGGTGGACGGTTCTTTTGTTTCTGAACATATGGTATTCAGAAAGGATCTTATGACGGAACTGATCAATGCGATCGAAGATTCTTCTGTTAAAGGAGGGGACTTCATTGAAAAGATAATCAATGCGGTTGACGGAGACTATATCGCCCTCGGCTTTTCTGAATTTGAGACATATGGAACATATATAAACCATAAACATCCTGATGCATACAGCTTCAGACGGTTCAGCTCGTTCAGGCGCGGCAGCTGGTTTTTAAAGGCAGATGAGCTGAATGAAGATGACATCCGGTGGCTTTCTGAAGACTATGATGCCATCACATTTGAAAATGCCGCGCAGATAGAGGACATGGTCGGCCTTTTCCGAAACCCGAAGTATAGAAAAAGCATGTCTGCAAAGAAGTTTTATGAGACGATCCTTGAGAGCGGATACTTCGGACAATATGCGGACGGACGGCTGATTGCCGGGGACTGGTATGCGCCGGTTTAGAA
>JAILOK010000003.1 GCA_024690825.1 Lachnospiraceae bacterium
GGCGCTTTCTGTCCTTTTTTCTTATTCAGTTTTTTGTACAGCGCATCTTCTTTGTATCCCGAATATCTGATTCTGTATTCCCCTTCGTTATCTCCCGTGAAATTCAGGGGATTCATTTCCCTGAGCATCTCCACAAGATCGCTGGTGTATGTATTGTCTTCGGAATGAAGACCGATCTCATAATCATCCTCATCAGGGCTCTTCTTTTCGCTCTTCTTTTTCTTACGTTTGGTCAGCGTGCTGTCATTACTGTACTTGGCAATCCGATAGTAATGCAGCTGTTCCAAAAGTTCTGTTTTGCTTAGGCTGTGGTCTTCATCGGTAAGTTTTTTCAGCACTTCAAGTATCTGAAGAACCCGTCTGGCCTGTCCGAACTTTTCATGATCAACAGGTGCATCTACTGAGATCCCCGACTGCGTATCATCCAGGATTGCCCCGGACAGCACCGCATCAAATGAGTCCGCCTTATCCTTTTCTTCTTCAGACGGCGCATGTACTCTTACGACTTTCGGTTCCTGTGAACTCTCTGTTCTTGGAGGCATATGCGTCAATCCCATGGAATTAAACTCAAAATCAAGCTGCTTAGACATCTCTCCGTCAATATAATATGTCGCATATGTGGTAAAGCTGCCTTTGTCCGTATCATGATTCCTGAGAGCAGCTACAAATCCAACCCAGCCTGCCGAAAAAAGTTCTTCCTCTATCATTTCGGCATTATTGACACCAAGTCCCTGTATCCTGCCCCTCGCTCGTAAATGTATATATTTCGTATAATGCCCAACGAGTGCTTCCCATGCAGCATTATCTCCGCCCCGGATCTTCTCTATAAGCTTGTTTATTTCTTCGTTACTAAGTCTTTCCTTGCTCTCCATCTCGTTTCCCATATTTTTATGTATCAACAGTAGTCATCCTGTTACTGTTATTTAAATATATCCAATAAAGCGTTTTGTTATGGGAAATCTCCGTATCCCATTATCCCGTGATAATACTTATAAAACCTCATGAATTAAATCATTTATGTGTATTTCAACGCTGTCCAGACACGGAACAGAACAATTCTCCGTGTTCAACAAAAGAGGAAGTTCCGTACACCCCAGTACAACTGCTTCAATACCAAATTGATCTTGTATTTTATCTATTATGCTTTGAAACTCTTTTAAGGTGCTTTCCTTAACAATTCCTAATTCCAACTCTTCAAGAATTCGTTTTGCCACAAGGTTCCGATCATCTTCATCAGGAATATATACTTCTATACCCGCTTCTCTGAAATCATTTTTCATATAATCCTGTTCCATTGTAAAAATGGTCCCAAGAAGAAGTATCTTTTTATATCCTTTGTTCTTTACCACTTTGCAGACTGCTTTAGGAATACTGATCAGCGAAACACCGGTATCTCTGACTAATTCTTCAAACACAATATGCATAGTCACTGCTGTCAAAGATATTACTTCTGCACCCGCTTTTTTCAGACACTGCACTTTCTCGGAAAGATATTCCTTAAGAAGGTCATATTTCCCCGAAGAAACATAATCCCATGCTCTTCTGAAATTCAAACTCTCAATAACAATCTCCGGCATCTGTTTTCCATCGGTGATCCTGTCAATTCTTGAATTCAATTCTTTATAATACATAAGTGTGGATTCAGGTCCGGTGCCTCCAACCAATCCTATTTTTTTCATAAACGATCCTTTCTATTTGGCCTTCTTTGCTTTCTTCTCGGGCAATTCTGCATACATGCCTTCAAGTAATTCTGCGATCAGATCCGTATCCTCAAATCTGTCGAACACGTGCATCAGTGTTTTTGAACCTTCATAGGGATAACGCAATTCTGAATCCGTAAGAAGTCTGTCAGACGTAGGAGTTCTCTTTAAAAACAGTTCATTATCGCAAATGTCACCTATCAGTTTACCATTAATGTATACAAGATATCCACCCATCATGGATCTTATAACAATATCTCCGGCCGCGGAAAACGCCTCCCTGACATATTCGTTAAATTCATTCAATACGATCACCTCCTATAAATTCACCAGTTTGTATCATATCAGGCTTAACATGACAGCTGTATATCATGTTTGCTTTATCAGTGAAACATTTTTTATCCTACATTTCATATCCCAGTTTCATCGGCAGATTATCCCAAAGTTCTGATCTGGAATTATTGGATTGCAATGTTTTTACGACCTCATTATCCGGATCTGCGTATATGACAGAACCATCGACCTCTCCTTTTTCCGGCCGTATTGTAAATGCAAGCTTCTCCGAATCTATCGAAAACTGTGCATTCACCCCGGGCTTGTTTCCCCTCGGATCAAGCCTTATCCATTTCCCATGTTCCTTTAGATATACTCCGTTCAGACCATGATAGATCAACACCGGCGCAGTCTCATCATCCAGGATCAGCTTTTGGTAGCAGAAACCGGCAGGAACGGATTTACTGCGAAGAATCGCTGACAGCAGATGAGATTTTGCAAAACATATCCCATGGCCTGCTTTCAGCACTTCGGATGCCGAACATGTCACGGAATCTGCGCTTATATCAGCCGAATGCGCTATCATGTCCCTGACATATTCATATGCCCTCCTGATAAAATCGGTTTCGTTTTCTGACGCGCCGTAAAGCCGGTCAGCCAAATATCTGACATCAGTATTGTCAAAGTCGATAATCTCATCACATTTGAGATATTCGTTTATATCTTCCGAAAATAATGATACCATCAGCTAAATAGTCCTTTTCGTATATCGTTACTTAAATCAATACTTGTCCCAATGAATCCTGGTTTTGATATCAATGTCTTTCTGCTTGGGAACCGGGGCATTTTTCTGTGGTCTCCCTATCCCTATGAAACAAGGCATATAGTAGTCTTCCGGATAACCAAGAACATCCCGGGCATGCTCACTTTCGCTCCCCAGCGGAATACGAAGATTACAACCATATCCCTCTGCCACAGCAGCCAGGAACAGATTTTCGATACTGCACCATATCGATGCAAATCCGTTAAGATGGGAGATATTCTCCGGGTGAAGTATATCGGTCTTTTGTTTCAGAAGCGGAATAATGATCGCAGAAGCATCGAAAAGCATTCTGTACTGTTTGGGAACCGCATTACGATAGCATTCCTGCTGAACATTGTCATCCAGATTCCAGTCTTTTATCAGTTGATCCATATCTTCATCGGATATTCCTTTGGGAACGATATCCAATAGGCCGGCTGCAACCTCCCGGTCTTTAACAACGATGTAGTGCCAATCTCTCATATGATCATTGGTAGGAGCTTTCATCGCCGTTGAAATAACTCTTTCAATAACATCATTCGGTATATCTTCCGCTTCAAAATCCCGAATGGTTCTTCGCTTTTCTATCACTTCATAAAATTCCATATGAGGTCCTCTTTTCTCGCTTCTCTTACCATCAGCTAAATAATCCTTTCCCTGTTTCATAAGCCCTTTGAATGTTCATATCCCAGTTTTTCTCTCTGAGCTCATTTTCTCTTGATGTGTTATCGAAAACTATGAATTCCATCTGCCTGGCACGTCCAAACAGCCTGTCGCCTAGCATGACCCTTTTCATACTGTCAAGGAGTCCAAACTCTTCAAGCCGCTTGATCGGGTTGCCTGCCGAACACAGGATCATAGCCTTATCAAGTACTTTCATTGTCTTTTCACCATATGCAAATCCATATGACCAGACTCTGTCAAACCATCCCACAAGCTTTGCCGGTGCCTCCGTCCAAAACACGGGATAAATGAATACTATTGCATCAGCAGAATTGATCTTTTCCTGCTCCACGCGAACATCATCCGAAACATCCGGTGTATTCCTGTAATTGGCATCTCTGAGATATTCCTCTTCTGTCATATCCGATTTGAAATCCATCTTATAAAGATCCGACATAATTATCTCATTTCCGGAATCTTCGACACCTTTGACAAAAGCGTCACACATACTTTTTGTAAATGAATTCTCTGACGGATGACAATAAACAACAAATGCTTTCATTTTTTTCTTACCTCTGAAATTCTCAGTTTTATCGCTGCTCTCCGACTATCTTCTCTATCCGGATTATGTTATACCAATGATCAAACCAGTATCCGCTCTTATGAAACACCAAACATGAATTTATCTTTCAACAAGAAATCGGGCAAGCTCAACATCGCCATCTCTTTCAGTCGATTCTATGTGAAATCCGCATTTTTCAGTATAAAACTCCACATTTTCTTTCTTATCTATGGGTGTCACTAAAGTGAGTCTCTTCCAATCTTCAAGAAGTGTCTTCAAAAATTGAATTGCCTGAGTCCCTATTCCTTTGCCTTGAAATTCAGGAACGATACACAGGCAGGCAACCTCATATACCCCCTTTTCCAGCATTTTACTCGAAACACAGCCGACAGGTTCATTATCGCAAAATATGATATATTTCGGATAATTGCTGATAGACTCCTCCATCATTTCTTTTGTTTTCCCATATCCCGGACACGAACCATATCTCAGATAATCGTCATAAAAAGATGCATTATAAATATTTATCAATAGCTCTGCATCTTTTAAAACAGCTTTTCTATATTCTATCGTCATAATGTGTAAACTCCGTAAACATTTGTCTCGCCTAAACAACTGAGAGTGACTTTTTCTCAAACATGATATTGTTTACCTGCTCCGTGAGATATAGCTCCGTATCTGTCTCTACCAGATTATAACTCTCTATTACCGTCTTATCATGTTTCCCGATCACTTCCTCGTAACCGTACGCCGTATCCTTCTTTTTGGGGAATCGTATTGAACTGTCAAAACTGTCTGTGATAATTAGACCCTGTCTGCGGCAGATATCTTTCCATTCATCCTTTGTATAAAACTTGATGTGATCGTCCTTCTTAAGTCTCATATAATCGTCAACAAATCTTTCCGTGTCACATTCATTGGGACACGGATCTGAAATAAACAGTCTCCCACCGTTCTTCAAAACTCTGCTCACCTCTTCGATGCTATGCTCTATATCGGGAAAATGATGCAAAGCATATCTTGTCACAACCAGATCAAAAGATTTTTCTTCAAAAGGAAAATCTATTCCATCATAACTTACAAATGACAGGTTCCTTATTCCTTCGGAATCTGCTCTTGTACGGTTTGCTTCGAGAGCGGTATTCACGATATCCAGACCGATCACATCACAACCGGGATTGTTCTTCACAACCGGAATGATCAGGCAGATTATGCCTGCATAGGGCTGTCTATCCTGTTGTAGGCTTCTTTTTGGAAAACCATCCCCTGAATATGCCGCCCTGTAATACCGATATGATCGTAAAGAAAATATCCGCACAGATAATGAATGCAAACGACGGGAGCATGATCCTTGTATAATGCTTCCCGTATTCTTTCTTCCTGTTGATACAGATCGCAAGCCATATATCAAATGTAATTATACCGCATCCCAGCGCCAGAACCTCCAGGATCTGCTTACCGTATACGATCCATGGCCTGATCGGGAAGAAAAATCCTTCATTTATAACCGACAGTATCGTTCGCAGCAGCGCTATCCCCAGAAAGACAACAAGCAGGATACGCATAACATTCATCATTACTCCACCGCCAATCCCTAAGCCTCCACACCATTTTATGCCGCTCCTGTCACAGAAATTCTCCATGATCCGCATCAATGGTTCATTCTGCTTTCCTTCTATAAATCCGTTGTTTGCTATGACATAAATGTTAAAATCTTTATTCCGTTCGCGGCAATATGTTTCCATCTTCTTAAGAAAAGTCAGCAGATGCGAAGGTACCCCGTCCACATAAAGCGGCATGGAAAATACTACCGTTTCGGCATCTTCTATCTCACCCAGGATGCGTTCATGATCTGCCGGAGTTCTCATTTTTTCTTTCTTCTTTTTTCCCAGAACAAACAGGCGGGTCAAGTCCATGATGAATCCCGAAGCGCTCAGTCTTTTCTTTGGACTGCAGTCTATAAATACTGTTTTCATATCTCAGTTTCCTCCACATCCTCCAATGGATCAGAAAAACTTACTTCTATGTCAGATACTCCCCAATTCAAGGCATTCCTCCCCGCCACGAGCTTCCATGTCTCTTTTTCTTTGTCGTTCACATCTCCTGTGACATAGATCCTGACGCTGTTGTATCTTCCGTAACGAAGCACATGATGCATCTGCCATCCTCTATAGGTACTCATCGGCGTTGACATTCCTATCGAACGGTCCAGAATATTTTTGACCGCAGGACTGTATCCGCCATACCAGTTCTCGGTAACTATCACCAGATCATCAGTCAGTCCGATCAGCCTGCACATCTCATGCAGCGAATCTTTCATTACACAGGTCGCAGGAGTTTTGGTCCAGCATTTAAAACATCCCTGGCACGGTGCATATCTGCCATCGGCAAATATCACCCTGTCATATTTCTCTTTTACGGAATCACTCAGCGTTATATCCCGGTCATGGATCAATAGCTTCATTTTATCTTCAATCCTTTCTTCTTAGTTTACGGGAATATGCTTCCCTTTCCCAACATCACTCTGATCAATCCGATCACGAACAGATGCGCAGGATAATAGATATAAAAAAACCATTTCATCCCCTTCCACTGTCCTCTTTCACCGTTATACTGTTTCAGGATCAACAGGGACAGCAGTGCAAACATCTGGATGACCGCATATATCTTATCCATGAAAATGAAATAGACGGCAGCATAAACAGCAACCCAGATAAACATCGTAAATGATTGCTTTTTGAAGTCGCCACGGTTCAGATATAAATACACCGGGCACATCGCTGCAACCGTGGACCAGTCCGAAGGAAATGTGATAAAGCATATCAGAATGATAAGCAGGATCTTACACCTTTTAGATATCCGGTCTGTAGTGAAGATGACCATTAAAACCACTGACCACGCAAGCGACCACATCACACTTGTCATATTGAAAAATCCGTCAGGGATAAACGGTATATCACCTGCAAAATTGTATGCAAAATGTGATATGACAGCAAAAATAAATAGTCTTACAATATATTTTTTTACATTACGGGTATAGTGGAATCCTTCTGCAATGAAGAACCACATAATGGGCGCCGTAAGCCTACCTATGATATGAAGCAGATAAACATACCATATATGTTGAAAGCCCGGAAAAAATAACCATGTCAGATGATCTATTGTCATGGCGATGAATGCAATGATCTTTATCTGATTACTGTTAAGCGTTTTATTCACTGCGTTGCTCCTTTCTTAAGTCTCTCCAGTTCGTTTGCGCAGTTATCACACCATTCATCAAGCATCCTCTCATACATCACTCCGAAATCTATGGTGAACTTCCAGCACAGAGCTTTTAAAGGATCATCTATCTTCTTTCTGTATCTGTCACTCACCTCTCCTGTCACCTCACTGCCTCTCGGAAAAACTGTCTCTCTTTTCGCCAGTCTCCTGAAATATGCAATATTTTCATCAATATCGTATTCTCCCCTGAAAAACACCTTCATAAGCATGCCGTTTCGGATGGGGCTTACAGCCGAGTCATCATTAAGCCACTTTTTTAATTCATTGCGGCCGGACTGCGTTATTGAAAGAACATTTTTATCAGGTCTTCCTTCCTGCTCCACTTTTGTGACCGTTACCCAGCCATTCTTTTCAAGCACCTGAAGTTCCCTGTAGATCTGGCTGGTCTGCGCATGCCAGAAATGGTTCAATGAATCACTGAAGGCCGTCTTGATCTCATATCCGGTCATGTCTCCGTAATTCAGCAGCCCCAAAATACCATGTTTTAGCATTTGAATCTTACCTCTCTGTTTATATGTTCCACTTGTGGAATATGCATAGAGTATAGTTCCACTTGTGGAATATGTCAACAAAAAACTTTGAGGTGGCTGCCATATTCTGTTGAGTTGCAAGGAGTTGTACCACCGGATATAGTGGTAATCTATGAAAGGATTAATTACTTATTTTTCAGCTGTTTTCAGTTCCCGATAAAATTTTCATTCCCGCGCTGTTTCTTCATCTTTAGATGTTGCATCCGGGTATTCCCAAAAACCGCCTTTATGAAAATTCTCATTTCCCAACGGTTTTGCTGTCAGTTTGAATATCACACACCCGTCCGGGCAAACCAGTGTCTTTGTGTATTTACTGTCACCGCCAAGATTTTCAAGATCGCCACCGCTCCGCACTGCCTCCATCAGCGGATACAGCATCATCATAGTTTTAGAACAGATTCCGTATCCTTCCTGATTTACCGGACACCCGTATGTGCAGGTATATTTATCACCGATTTCCTCACCGTTTCTACAATATCTCTCGGTATGATCTCCATGAAGAAAGCCTGTAACCTCAACATCAAATTCATACTCTTCTTCATACCATTTCTTCATTGTCATCCTCCAAATCTTTGCCAAACAGCATATCTGCCGTCTTTTCCAGCTCCCTGCGTTCCCGCGTGTCATTATATCCGCTTTCCCTGTCATCAATTCCTTTTACCGGATCGATTGAAAACAGTCCGTCGCGATTGCAGAAAAAGAAGATCCTTCTGACTCCCCTGATCTTAAAACGTGCTTCGGCACTTCCTTCCGGATATAGTTTCACCATTTGCATATCATCGGATGAAGCCGCAGCCATAAACGAAATGTAATGCTCCTTTGTCATGCTGTGATCGATCCGCACATAATACTCATCCTCCACACGCTCGATAAAAGCCATATGCCGCTCATCTGTCGCTTCTGCCTCTAAGGGCACAAGCTGTATGCCGTGACAATGAATTGCCGCCTCCCCCATGCTGTGTATCACATTCCCGCAGACCGGACAGACATAAAATTTTGACCGCAGCATATTTGCGGATACGTTCGCATTATGAATGGTATTGCCCGATATCAGTTCCGTAACCGAGATCCTGAACGCCTCCGCAATCGGCTCCAAAAGAGTGATGTCCGGAAGTCCTCTTGAATTCTCCCATTTTGACACACTTTTATCACTCACTCCCAGTTTTTCAGCCAGCTGAAGCTGTGTCATCCTGTTCTTTTCCCGCAGTTCTTTTATAACTGCTCCCGTAACATATTGATTCATATTCGTGATCACCTCTTTCCATAAGTATTGCACAGATTGTAATTCAGATTTTCTGAATATGGTACCTACGGAAAGTAGAGAGTTATCATTTTTGGTTTTGGGATTTTTCGAGAGATTTGTCTGTCGATCTTCGATCGCTTTACTTTACGGATTCCTGATGAGCCTTCAGTTCCCTCTTGTTCTCATACATCAGGTGATCTGCGCGGTCAAAGATATCAGATACATTCATGTCATCTCCCGGCTGATACTCAGCCATACCGACAGCGATAACAGGACCTTCTTTCTTTTCAAGATTCGACATTACCTTACTTTGAAGTTTATCCATTAGAATCCGTCTTGAAGTAAAATCCGTACCGCTCAAAAAGATCGCAAACTCATCCCCTCCGATCCTGAATACCGGACTGTGGTCAAACACATCGCAGAGAAGTTTTGCACATGATATGATATATTCATCACCGGCCTTGTGGCCTTTTGAATCATTTATCAACTTCAGATCGTTGAGATCGCAGACAGCTATGGCAAAGGGCAGATAATCCACACCCTTTTCGATATTTCCCTGCACTGACTGCTCAAGTTCCGTAAATGCAGTCTTGTTCCGTGTTCCCGTAAGCTCGTCGCGCCTTGCCAGCTCCTTTTCCGTATTAAGAGCCTTCAGATGTTCCTTTTCCTTCCTGACTTCCTCGTCGATATTCTCTATACAGATGATGAAATGACTGCCGTCACTCGCCTTTCTGGCTATCAGTCTGGTATGCTTGGATTTTTCGTGGACAACGAGCCTGTATTCTATGCTGAAGCGTTTCCTGCCTTCAAGTGCAGTGAGCAGATAATCTCTGTTTATGACAGCAAGCATCCTGTCCCTGTCCTTTGGATGAATGATGCTTGATATATTTTTTACGGCTTCACCGAAAAAGTCGTCGCCGGATTGATTGACTTTCAGTTCACCATATATATTATTCGAAGTAAATCCCACATATGATGCTGTCACAGTATCCACATAATATATGACATCATAGTTCAGCGCGAGGCTTTCCGCTATCTGCGTGAATGTGATCTGATGCTTCTGTTTCTTTATTATCTTTTCCTGCTCCTTTTTCTCATCCTCTTCAACAAAAACATGGACCAGGCAGTTTGCGATAAAACAGCCTATCGTATAAAAAGGAACAAACGCATTGAAAGTCTGAAGAACAATGAGCAAAGCCATCACTCCACCTGAAAGACAGACTGCAGCGTAATGAATGCTGTCTCTTCCGGTGGATCTGATCGAAACAAAAAGGGAATAAACCGTTATAAGGATAAACAGCAGAAACTGGGCAGCCAGGAGAATATATCTTCCCGACTCGGGAATATACTCTGTATCCTCTGTGATGGTGAATATGACGGGATAGAAAAAATTGATGATGAGATGAAGGATCACAAAACCAAAGATACCCCACCCGGCAGCCATAAAACTCTTTGCCTTGACGCCTTGCTTGTCAAGAAAAGCCACCACATATCTGGTCCATAATAAGACCGACAGGGCCATCGTTCCAAAAAACAGCACAGTATCCGCGTAGAGAAGAACCCGTATCTTTAATTCCTCCAGAAAACCCCAGATAATATCAGCAATATAAAAGACCAGTATCGAATTCAGAAACTGGCTGTAGCGAAAATGCGGTCCCTGTTTGGGCTGTTTTCTGCCGTTTTTCAGTATGTCATAATTTAATATCAGGTGATGGATCACCGCAAGTATTCCAAAACTTGCGTAGAACATATTCTACAGGTCCTCCATTGGTAAAAAAAGGGGCATCCAACGGATGCCCCAATATTATAGCTTATTTTATCAGGCTTTTCCTGTCTTCTTTTCTGCAAGGATATCAAATACAACAGCTGCAAGAAGGACCACGCCCTTTACTATCCTCTGCCAGTCTGCGTTGACGCCCATGAGAGACATTCCGAGGTTGATGACGCCTATGAGAGTTGCTCCGATGACCATACCGAAAATGTTACCTGCTCCACCGTATGCGGAAACGCCGCCGACCACGCAGGCTGCGATGGCGTCCATCTCATAGTAGTTTCCTGCCTGTGAATTGGCTGCCTGGAACCTTGCGGTTACTATGAATGATGTTATGGCTGTCAAAACCGCCATATTAAGGTAAGCAATAAACATTATCTTCCTTGTGTCCACACCCGAAAGCCTTGTCGCCTCGGCATTACCTCCGATGGTATAGAAATATCTGCCGGCTGTCGTACTGGATGTTATGAAGTTATATATGAGCACTATGACTGCAACCCAGATGAGAACTGTAGGTATACCGCCTGCCAGAGCAAGCTTGTAAGCAAAGAGCATGATGGCTGCACAGGCAAGTATGGATTTGATGAGAACCATTGTCATACTTTCGGCTTCATAACCTTTCTTTACCTTGTTTGCCCTTCCCATGAATGAGATCACTACTACTGCAATGCAGGCTATGATTCCGACTATCAGACATACCATGTTCATCTGTCCGACCTTGGTGGCAAAGATCTTGCCGGAGAAGATCACAAGATAACCCTTCTGTGCTGCAAGTGAGATACTTCCTGTCGTGCTGTTTGCGGAAAGAAGTGCTGTACCCCAGCCTCTGAATGCCAGATATCCGGCAAGAGTAGCGATCCACGGAGGGATATTCACATACGCGATAAGGAATCCAAGGATGGATCCGTATACAACGCCTACCAGAAGCATAACCAGAATGGATACTCCCGGATTCAGATGTTTAACCTGCATCAGTATGCCTCCGATAGAACCCAGGAAACACACAAACGATCCGCAGGAAAGATCGATATTACCACCTGTCAGCATACACATCAGCATACCGGTTGCAAGAACAAATACGTATGCGTTCTGTGTAATAAGAGCGTTAAAGTTCATAGCCTGGAACATCTGACCGCCTGTCATCAGTGTAAAGAAGGCAAATATCAGGACAAGGGCTATAAGCATTGCATTTTTCTTTAATATATTCGTGAAACTTTTGTTTGCCATGACTCCTCCTCCCTTCTCAACTCTTCTTCTTGTTTGACAAAACGTCAAAGACGATGGCTACAAGTACAACCAGACCTTTTACAACCTTCTGGTAGTTTGCTTCCACACCAACGATACTCATACCCATGTTGATGACACCCATGAGGAGAGCACCGATGACTATACCAAATACATTTCCTTCTCCGCCGTATGCCGAAGCTCCTCCGATGAAGCAGGCTGCGATGGCGTCCATCTCATAGCCCTGACCAAAGGTGGGCTCTGCGTGTGTAGCTCTCGCTACAGTAAGTATACCTGCGAGACCAGCCATGAGACCCATGTTCACATATGCAAAGAAATATACTTTTCTGGAATCAATACCGGAAAGGTTTGTTGCTTTTTCATTTCCGCCGACTGCATACAGATAACGTCCCATTGTGGTATTTGAAGTGATGTATGCATAACTCAAAAGGACGATCCCTATCAATATGAGGACGGTAGGTATTCCCTTGTACTGGGAAAGTTTGAAGAACACCCAGATGACCACGATACTGATGATCACGGTCTTCAGAAGATCACCTGCCAGAGGTCCGACGCTGTAGCCGGCCTTCTTTGCTCCGATCCTTCTTTTGAATACCATGGCCACATATATCACGACCAGAACTATACCTGCAAGGAAGCAGGTCAGGTTAAATGCTCCGTTTCCGAAAAGATCAGGAATGTAGCAGTCCGCTCCGCCTCCGAAGAGATACAGGAATCCGGTATTATTGATACCTACTGCATAACCCTGCAGGACGACATTTGAAAGTCCCCTGAAGGCATACATTCCGGCAAGTGTTGCGATAAAGGGCGGGACCTTCACATAGGCGATCCAGAATCCCTGCCATGCTCCGACAAGAATTCCTCCTATGAGCATAACAATGACTGCAACGATCGCAGGGATGTTTTTGCTCATCAGGACAGCTCCGATACCTCCCACGAAACACACGACCGAACCAACGGCAAGGTCGATATTACCTCCGGTCAGGATACACAGAAGCATACCTGCAGCAAGCACGAACACATATGCGTTCTGCGAGATCAGGTTGTTGATGTTCTGCGGAAGCAGCATCTTTCCGCCGGTTGTTATCTGGAAAAAGATGATGACTGCTATGAGGGCCAATACCATCGTATATTTTTTAAGAATTTCTTTAATATTTATACTCATGTCATTCACCCCTTCCCGATTGTAATATGCTGGACATTATCAGCTCCTGGGTCGCTCCTTCGGCAGGCATCTCACCAACGAATTTTCCTTCGTTCATGATATAGATCCTGTCGCTCATGCCGATGACCTCAGGAAGTTCCGAGGATATCATGACAACCGATTTTCCGGCTCTGACGAGGTCGTTTATGATGCAGTAGATCTCATACTTGGCACCTACGTCGATACCTCTGGTCGGCTCGTCGAGGATCAGTATATCGGGATCAGTGAACATCCATTTGGAAAGGAGCACCTTCTGCTGGTTTCCTCCGGAAAGATTTCCGACATGCTGCTCAACGGTCGGAGTCTTGGTGTTGAGTTTTTTCTGATACTCAACAGCCACCTGATATTCCTTATCCTTGTCTATGATGCCGTTATTGCTGACACCCTTCATATTTGCAAGGGAATTGTTTACCTTGATGGAGTTTGACAGAACAAGGCCGTTACCCTTTCTGTCCTCGGTAACATAGGCAAGCTTCGCTTCGATGGCGGCTCTGGAATCCTTGAGAGAAACCTCCTTGCCGTTGATCTTGAGCGTGCCGGATATACCCGTACCATAGGATTTTCCAAAAATGCTCATCGCAAGCTCGGTACGTCCCGCGCCCATCAGACCGTAGATACCAACCACTTCTCCCTTTCTCACATTGAGGCTGACATTGTCAACGACCTTGCGCTCACTGTAAACAGGGTGATAAACAGTCCAGTCCTTTACTTCCATATTTATATCGCCAAGCTCGATCTTTTCCCTCTTCGGGAAACGGTTTGTAAGCTCACGACCAACCATGCCGCGGATGATACGGTCTTCATCTATCTGCATGTTGTGGCAGTCGAGTGTCTCAACCGTGGATCCGTCTCGTATGACAGTGATCTTGTCTGCCACGTAAACGACCTCGTTGAGCTTGTGGCTTATTATTATCATCGTCATGCCCTGCTTCTTGAACTCGAGCATCAGATCGAGCAGTGCTCTGGAGTCCGTTTCATTCAGGGACGATGTGGGCTCGTCAAGGATCAGAAGCTTGGCATGTTTTGCCAGAGCCTTTGCGATCTCCACGAGCTGCTGCTTACCTGTTCCGATATCCTTGATCAGAACTCTTGAAGACTCGGAAAGTCCGACCATCTTCAGATATTTATCCGCCTCTCCATAGGTCTCATTCCAGTTGATGGCGTTCTTTTTTCCTCTTTCATTACCGAGGAACATGTTCTCGCCTATGGACATCTGAGGCACCAAAGCAAGTTCCTGATGGATGATAACGATTCCCTTATGTTCGGAATCCTTGATATTCTGGAACTTGCAAAGTTCTCCATTATATACAATATCGCCCTCATAGGTTCCGAACGGGTAGATACCGGAAAGTACGTTCATCAGTGTGGACTTTCCTGCTCCGTTCTCACCGACCAGGGCGTGGATCTCACCTTCCTCAACGGAAAGGTTCACATTGTCCAGGGCCTTGACGCCCGGGAAGATCTTTGTGATATGATCCATTTTCAGCAATTCTTTTGCCAAAGCTGCTCCCTCCTCTCTTGATACCTTCATATTTTGATGAGCTTTAGGTTGTGTTTATCAACCTCTACAAGTATAACACGGATCTGCTTCTATTTGTATACTCCTGCCGGCTTTTTCACAGAAAAAATGGGGCGGGCACTGCCCGCCCCAAATCTTTTTGATTAGCTAAAATTTGAGAGTCGTCTCAATTACTGAAGCTGATCCTCTGTGTAATATCCGGAATCAAGAAGGATCTCTTTGTAGTTGTTTGCATCTGCGAATACGGGCTCGCAAAGGAATGAAGGAACAGTGATAACATTGTTGTTGTATGTCTCTGTATCGTTGACATCAACAGTCTGTCCTGAAAGGATCTGTCCTGTCATCTTAACAACCTGGCTTGCAAGTGTACGAGTATCCTTGAATACTGACATTGACTGCTTTCCGGCGATCATGTTCTTTGTATTCTCGATATCGCAGTCCTGACCTGTGATGATGGGATATTTGCCCTTGTAGTTAGCTGCAAGTGCGTTCTCAACACCAAGTGCAGTAGAGTCGTTTGAGCAAAGCCATACATCGATATCCTTGTCTGTGTAGAATGAAGAGATTCTGTTCTCAGCTTCTGACTGAGCTGTCTCTGTCTTCCACTCAGGAGTAGCAACATCGTTGAATGTGGTCTTGCCGGACTGAACTACAAGCTTGCCCTCGTCGATGTAAGGCTTAAGAACATCGTAAGCACCGTTGAAGAAGAAGCCTGCGTTGTTGTCGCCGGGATCACCTGCGGTGAACTCGATGTTGAAAGGTCCTGCTGCGTTGTCCAGATCAAGAGTATCCTTTACGTATGTACCCTGAACTGTACCAACCTTGCAGTTGTCGAATGTTGCATAATAAGAAAGTGCTTCGGAATCCATAAGAAGACGGTCATAAGCGATAACCGGGATTCCTGCATCCTTTGCCATGTCAAGAGCCTCACCAAGTGAAGATCCCTCGATAGCTGCGATAACGAGAACTGAGCATCCGCTGGAGATCATGTTCTCAACCTGAGAAAGCTGTGTCTGAACGTCGTTGTTTGCATACTGAAGATCAACTTCGTATCCGGCATCCTTCAGCTCTTTCTCCATGTTAGCGCCGTCCTGGTTCCATCTCTGAAGATCCTTGGTAGGCATTGAAACGCCAACCTTGTTTCCTGCTCCTGAAGGTGCCTCTGCTGCGGGCTCCTCTGCTGCGGGCTCCTCTGCTGCAGGCTCTTCAGCTGCGGGCTCCTCAGCTGCGGGCTCCTCTGCTGCTGCGGGCTCCTCTGCTGCAGGAGCTGCTGCGCTTCCGCATCCGGCAAGAAGTGCTGCTACCATTGACATTGAAAGAATGGCACTGAGTAACTTTTTCTTCATTTTTCGTTTACCTCCCTATGAAAATGAAAATGTGTTGTCGTACCACATCGGCACGAAACTTTGTACATGTTGAATGATAACACAACCGTTTTTTTAAAAAAACAGGAAATAATTGCTAATAAATGATCTCCGTCCGGATCGGGTATAGCACAAATTTTACCCCTCTCCCAAAAAATGTGCTATAAGCTTCCCGTAAAAAGAAACAGCAAAGCAGAGCCTATACTGATAAACAGGTGATTTTTCGCTGTAAAAGTGATATCCTACTCTATATTTGCAGGAGACAACGCCATGATAAAGAAAATTCTTAAGATGACCGGGATCGTGATCGCAGCCGTTCTTTTGACTGCAATATCCTATGTTGCCTATGTTTTCATATCCTACAGCAGGATCCCCGATATGCAGCCACTTGATACATACGGAAAACCATCCGAAGATGCAGTTACGACCGGAACCGAATATACCATAGTGACCCAGAACTGCGGATTCGGGGCATATGATCAGGACTTTACATTTTTCATGGATGGCGGAAAACAGTCATGGGCCGATGACAAAGAGACTGTGATAAAAGATACTGACCTGGCGTCTGAAGAGATACTTTCTCATGACCCCGACTTCATACTTCTGCAGGAGGTTGATACCGACTCAACGAGAAGCTACCATGTAAACCAGGTTGAACGGTTTGCTTCTTCTTTTGAAGGCTTTTGCAGTGTTTTCAGCATGAACTATCATTCGGCCTTTCTGATGTATCCTCCGCTGCAGCCTCACGGCAAATCGAACTCCGGGATACTCACTCTTTCAAAGACAGGCATAACCTCTTCTATGAGAAGAAGCCTTCCCATATCGGAAGGCTTCAGCAAGATCCTGGATCTTGACCGGTGCTACAGTGTCAGCCGCATTCCCGTCGATAACGGAAAAGAGTTTATCCTTTATAATATACATGCCTCGGCCTATGGCGGAAGCGATACCGTGCGTACAGGCCAGATGACGATGCTTTTAAATGATATGAAATCTGAATATGACAAGGGTAATTACTGCCTTTGCGGCGGTGACTTCAATCATGATTTCCCCGGTAATTCCAGATCCTGGTTCGGAAGCGGCGTCATGGACAGTGTGGGCTGGGCTCATCCCTTCCCCGTGGATCTGATTCCCGAAGGCATCAGTCAGTGCCTTGACTATGATGATGACAGGCACATAGCCACCTGCAGAAACTGTGATGTACCCTACGGTCCCGACTGCCAGACCGTGGTAGTAGACGGCTTCCTCATCTCAGACAATATAAGCTGCACCGAACTTCATAATATCGATGCAGCCTTTATCTATTCCGACCACAATCCGGTGGAAATGAAATTTGAATTGAAGGACTGATATTTCAGATAAGGCGCCTGCTCTTTTAAGAGTCAGCGCATAGCCTCTGCAAGAGCTTTGAATGATTCCCCGTCTGACGGTTTCCTTGCGGAACGGATCGTGATCACAGGTTCCGCTATCGTGATATTCTCCATGGCATCAAGATACTCCCTCATCTTTTTTGCAGCCATGGGAGCCCATGAACCATTCTCGATGATACCAACCTTGCGGTTCTTAAAATTCTTTATCTTCAGATGATGAAGCAGATCGTTCATCGGAGGAAAGATCTCCAGATCATAAGTGGAAGAAGCCAGGATCATCCTGTCATAGAGGAAGGCCTGCTCCACAGCTTCAGAAACATCCTCTTCCGTCAGATCCATGGTGACAACAGTTTCACCTGCTTTCTCCAGTTCCTTTGCAAACTCAAGCACCGCCTTCTTTGTATTGCCGTGAATAGAAGCATACGGCATGAAGATTCCCTTGCGGTCAGGTATATAACTGCTCCAGGTATCATACTTATCAACGATGAAAGCTATATCATCTTTGTGAACCGGACCGTGAAGAGGTGCTATCACGCTGATATCAAGTCCCGCTGCCTTCTTTAAAAGAGCCTGAACCTGGGGACCGTATTTTCCAACGATATTAAAATAATAATGACTTGAATCCGCGATCCATTCTTCGTCATTTTCAAGAGCTCCGAAGGTTCCGAAAGCATCCGCCGAAAACAATACCTTTTCTGTCTGCTCGTAAGTTACCATTACCTCGGGCCAGTGAACCATGGGGGCAGTAAAAAACTGAAGAGTGTGATTTCCGAGAGAAAGAGTTTCTCCTTCCTTTACCGCACGGAATCTTCCCTGCAGATTGGTTTCAAAAAACTGCGATAACATCTTTCCCGCTGCCGCAGTTCCCACCAGTTCCATATCAGGATACAAAAGGGCAAGCTTTTCGATATTTGCGGCATGATCCGGTTCCATATGATCTATCACAAGATATGAAGGTTTCTTTTCACCGAGCAGCTCCTTCAGGTTTTCAAAGAAGGCTTCCGTTCCTCTCGGATCCACCGTATCCATAATGCATATCTTCTCATCGAGGATCACATATGAATTGTATGATATTCCCTCAACGGGATACTGGCTTTCAAAGATCCGAAGTTCCGTATCGTCAAAACCCGCATATTTTATACTGTCTGATATTTCCGTACGCTTCTTTACTATCTCTTTCATCGTGTACTCCTTTTTTATTATGATGTCATGGTCAAATACTAAAAAACGACTTCATCACTTTATCAAATACAACCGGCTGGTCGAGGAAGGAAAAATGTCCCGCACCGGCAAGTCTGACAAGCCCCGAACCTTCTATCATGCGTTCCATGTCCTCACCGTCAGATATTGGTGTTGCCGTGTCGGCAGTGCCCCAGATGAGAAGGGTTTCTGCTTTGATACCGGGTATGAGATCTTTAAGATCTTCATTTATCGCCCTGACCATGGTCATGCGCATGAGGGGGGAAGCGTTGCGGTAGTCTGCTGAACCATGGGTCTTTTTGTATTCCTCAAGCCGCTTTTCACTCATGAATTTCTTTGCAACTTTGAAGGCTTTCTGTTTTAATGCCGCCTTTCCCGAAACCGGGTGCCTGATCCCCGCGGCGTCGATGAGAACCAGTTTTTCCACCTTAAAAGGAAGATCATCCCTGTTCATCAGTTTGATGATGATCCTTCCGCCAAAAGAGTGACCTGCTATGGAAAGACTGTCTATGCCAAGTTCCCCGATGAATGCTATGACAAAGTCCACGAAGTTGTCCACATCCCAGGGTTCAGAAGGCTCCGGAGTTCCTCCCGTAAAACCCGGCAGATCGAGAAGGATCACCCTGTATTTAGAAGAAATGCTCTCCGCAACAGGTCTGTAGAGTTCCTTTTTTGCACTCCACCCCGGAAGGACAAGAACAAAGGGTCCTTCGCTTCCTATGATATCGTATGCGGTTTCGATATTGTTTACGGTTATCGTCACTTTTTGGCTCCTGAAAACGAAGCTTTGTCCAGGAGATTGGTCTCAAAGGAAAAATTGACACGACGCTCGGCTCTGGCACGCTTCAGTGCCAGATCGATAAGCCTGTCGAGAAGTTCGCGATACGGCATACCGGCCGCTTCCCAGAGATAAAAAGAAAGAGAACCGGGGATGGTATTGATCTCATTAAGGAACAGTTCATGCGTTTCCTCATCAAGGATGAAATCAAAACGGACCACACCGCAGCAGCCGAGTACTTTGAATGCCCTTACCGAAAGCTCCTGTATCTTTTTTGAAAGATCTTCGGGAATATCGGCAGGGATCTTTCTCTGCAGGGACGCCATACCCTTTGATCCCGATCCCGGATCAGAACTTTTGCTGCCCTTTCCGCCGCTTAAATACTTATCTTCGTAGCTTAAGATCTCTTCTGTATGGAAAGGTTCCTCGCAGGGAGAAGCCTCCGCCTTTTCCATGTCTCCGAGGACCGAGCAGTTTATCTCCCTTAAGTTTTTAACTGCTCTTTCAACAAGTATGGTATTTGCAAAAAGAAAGGCGTTGTCAACTGCCTTTACCAGATCTTCCTTTGTGTCCGCCACCATGATGCCGACGGATGAACCGGAATTAACCGGTTTTACTATGACAGGGAATTTTAATTTGTCTTCTGTCTTTTTTACCAGACTGTCCATGTCACTGTAATCAGAAAGAGAAAATCTCACACAGTCAAGCACTGGGATATCATTGTATCTGAACGCCGTCTTTTGCAGATATTTATCCATTCCGACTGCTGCCGGTGTGACATCACAGCCCACAAAGGGAATACCGACAGTCTTCAGATATCCCATCAGCGTACCGTCTTCAACATTTGTTCCATGAACCACGGGAAATGCGATATCAACCTCTCTTTTTATATTTCCCCCGAATCTTTTTACGGGATAATTTACCAGATAAAACCTGTTTTTTTCGTTTATGAGTATCACTCTTTCGGATGATGAAAGAAGGGAAGGAATATTCCTGTAGGCCTCTATCTCACCCGTCCTGTCCCCAAGATAGAGTTCGTTTTCCTTTGTCATGTATACGGGAATGATCTCGTATTTTTCACTGTCCATGTTTGCCTTTGCCTGAAGAGCCGATATCACGGACACCTCATGCTCAACGGATCTTCCTCCGAATATAAGTGCTATCCTTATCTTCATGTTCATTTCTCCTGGTAATTGTCCGGCAGATCGTTTTCGATCAGAAGCACCTTGTGCTGCTCGCCGGGTATGGAATAAACCCTTGTCAGGGCATCGTTAAAGCTGTCCTCTATATAAAGCTTCTTTTCGTCAAAGCCTTCCTCTTTTATACCTTTTGCTATGGGTTCGGTGTGCTTTTTCCCCACGAGCAGTATATAATCCGCACTTACCGCTGCCTGTCTGCCGAAGACTTCATTTAGTTCATCCTCTTTTTCACCAAGCTCCACCATGCCCGGCGTGATAAGGATCTTTACGGCATCCTCGAACATGGACAGAGTATCAAGGGCAGCCTTTGCTCCGGCCGGATTTGAGTTATAGGCATCATCTATGATGGTGATGCCGTTCTTTTCTGTCATGTTCAGCCTGTGTTCAACAGGGCGGAGTGTCCTCACCGGGATCTTCAGCTTTTCAAGACTTATCCCCAGGGAATTTGCGACCGCTATGGCCCCCACCACATTCACCACATTGTGTGAACCTATGAGCTTTGTGGTAAACTGTGCTTTTTCCCCATCGGGAGCTGTCACGGTAAAGGTCGTTCCGTTTATCGATGTCACTATATCATCCGCGTTGTATTTTCCGTTACCGACAGTCGAGTAGGTGATGGCTGAAGTGTTCTTATTGTGCTCCCTTATTATCTCGCTGTCATAATTCAGAAAAAGCATGCCGTCCTCAGGAAGTGCATCGGCAAGCTCGAATTTTGTTTTTGTTATGTTCTCCTGAGTCTTAAAAGATTCGAGGTGCTGGGCTCCGACGGAGGTGATGATTCCGTGCTTCGGATGTACAATGTCGCATAATTCCTTAATATCTCCCACATTCCTCGCACCCATCTCGCACAGAAAGATCCTGTGGGTCGGCTTCATGTGTTCATTTATCGTCTTCACCACACCCATGGGAGTATTGTAGCTTTCGGGAGTCGCAAGGACTTCAAACTCTGATGAAAGCAGTGTCTCCAGGTAGAATTTCACGCTGGTCTTTCCATAGGAACCCGTGATGCCGATGACAGTGAGGTCATCCATCTTTGCAAGCGTCCCCATGGCCTTTTTGATAAATCCGTTCGCTATGGACTTTTCGATGGGTGAATTGATGATATTGCTGATGACCGGCAGGAAGGGACCTAGTACAAAGGTATAGACTGCGACAAAGACAAGCAGGGTTACATTGCTGCCGATAAATCTGTTTGCGATACAGCAGACCGAAAAGATAAGGACAGTAGTCACAAAAAGACGTACGACCCTGGGCGTATATACCAGGGGCTTTTTTGAGGGTTTCATATCAAAGGGACCGGTGTAGCAGCGCACACGGTTGGCATTGATCCATTTGACGTGGACCTTGTTTTTATAACCGTTCTGCTGGAACATGTGGATCCCAAAACGGATCATGAGGTAGGCATATATGGTGATGACGAGCGATATGATCAAAAGCGGCATATGAACTCCTCTATCCGGGAAAGAGCTTCTTTCAGGTTCTCAATGGAATAAGCATAAGATATTCGAAGGAAGCCTTCTCCGCAGTCACCGAAGGCCGTTCCGGGAACAACTGCAACTTTTTCCTCTTCCAGGAGGCGCAGCGCAAATTCATCCGAGGTCATATTGAAACGTTTGATACTCGGAAATACATAAAACGCACCGTAGGGCTCAAAACAGTCCAGCCCCATGCGTTTGAACTCGTGCATGAGGAAACGTCTGCGTTCGTTATAAGCATTTCTCATTTCCTCCACATCCCTCTCTCCGTGCTTTAATGCTTCGATCGCGGCATACTGGCTCGTTGTCGGAGCGCACATTATGCAGTACTGGTGGAGTTTTGTCATCTGGGAGATTATATTTTCAGGTCCGCAGGCATAACCCAGCCTCCACCCGGTCATGGCAAAGGATTTTGAAAATCCGTTGATGAGGATCGTCCTTTCTCTCATGTCCGGCAGAGACGCTATTGTAACATGACTTCCTTTATAAGTCAGTTCCGAATATATCTCATCACTTAATACATATATGTCATGTTCTTTTATTATCGGAACAAGTTTTAAGAGGTCTTCTCTTTCCATGATCGCGCCTGTGGGATTGTTGGGAAAAGGCAGGATCAGAACCTTGGTCCTGTCGCTTATGGCTCCGAGGAGTTTTTCGGGCGTAAGGCGGAATTCATCCTTTTCCTCAAGTTCCAGTATGACGGGTTTTCCTCCCGCCAGTACTGCACAGGGTTCATAGGATACATAGCTTGGCTGGGGGATTATGACCTCATCTCCGGGATTGATCAGGGCACGGAGACCCATGTCTATGGCCTCACTACCGCCGACGGTGATCAGAACCTCTTCCTTAGGATCGTAGGTAACAGAAGTCTGACGGTTAATATAATTTGAAATCTGGCGGCGCAGCTCCAAAAGCCCTGAATTGGAGGTATAAAATGTCCTTCCCTTTTCAAGCGAATAGATGCCCTCATCTCTGATGTGCCAGGGCGTGTCAAAATCCGGCTCGCCGACTCCCAGAGAAATGGCATCCTTCATTTCCGAAACTATATCAAAAAATTTTCTGATGCCCGAAGGCTTCATATCGCGAACTACTGACGCTATGGGATCTTTCATGGTGTGATCAACATCCTTTCATCCTCATATTTCTTTGCCAGTATGGTCCCGTTCACCTTATACTTTCTCATTATGAAATGAGTTGCACAGCTGAGGACCGATTCCAGTGCCGAAAGTTTTTCCGAAACGAACCTGGATACCTCTTTCAGGCTCTGTCCCTCCATGATCACCATCAGGTCAAATCCTCCGGAAATAAGATATACGGAATCCACCTCCGCAAATTTGTAGATGCGTTCAGCTATAACATCAAAGCCCTGTCCTCTCTGGGGCGTTACCCTCACCTCTATCAGCGCAGTGACCTTTTGTTCGTCTGTTTTGTCCCAGTCAATGAGAGTGTGATATCCGCATATCACGCCTTCCTTTTCCATGTCTGACATGGCATTTGCCACATCTGTCTCGTCAACTCCGAGACGAACTGCCAGATCGTGCAGGTTTACTCTGCCGTCATGTTCGATGTCCTTTAATATCCTCTGTCTGAGTTCGCTTATTTCGTTCTGCATTTACTATATGTCTCCCTCTGTTTTTTTTCGGCTTCTATGCGCGATGCCGGTGTGAGAAACCGTTTTTCTTCTCCGTTGATGAGAAGTCTGTCTCTGTCATTTGTTTCATATCCGATGACATAGGCAGCTATATTGTTTAATAAAAGCTCATTTATGACAGGATCCGCCGTTTCACCGTTTCTGATGAACAATATACATCCTGTGCTGTCATCTTCATAGGGGTTGATGTCCATTTCGTTCGACAGTTCTATGGTCTCCTGAAATATCGGAATGCCTCTGACATCCACTCTCATCCCAAAGCCTGTCTTTTCCCCAAACTCCCAAAGTGCGGCAAAGATACCTTCGGGACCGGCTTCAAAATAATCCTCTATGCCCCTTTTGGCCAGAATTTCTATCGTACGGTCTCTGTCAGCGTGTGGATCATAATCCGGCACGCTTTCAAGAAAACTGTCTGAAAAGTGCTTCAGAAGTCTTTCTCTTTTATTTTTCAGGAGCGTCTGCGTTCCCGCAAGTCCTGCAAACCCTGTCATTATTATCATTGTGACTGTCCGTCATTTGATTGTCCTTCTCCCTGAGCCGTATTTTCGGGAGCAACTTCGGCATCCTGAGGTGCAGCCGCCTGCTGTCCGGCCAAAGCCGACGCCCCGCCATCGATCGCAACCGACGCGGCCACCGCTTTGCAATAGGCTATGGATTGAGTGGCTATGGCTGCGCTTATCGCTGACTGTGTCACCGGATTGGATGTGGCGGTTCCCATGGTGAGGGTTGCAGGTACGGCATTGTATTTTGATGAATTTACCTTAACTCTTTCCTTTTCTTCTCCGTTTACCTTGACGATCTTCCAGAATTCCGATTTATAACCGATGTGAGCTGACTGTCCCTTGGCATAGCCTGCCGGCTGGGAAGAATCAGCTATCACCTTTTCTCCTACAGGCTCGGTGGTTTCAAGATCGACGCTTTCAAAGGACAGTTTTCTGTTCGGATCTCTTGTTTCCACACCGTAGATAGTGAATGTGATCGTTTTTTCCGGACTGGTGTAGCCTTCTATATATATGGGATACTCGAGATTATTCGTAAATTTGAAATCCTTGCCTCCGCTTTCAGCTATCGCTGCATCGGCCGAATGATCGACGTAGTTTACCACCATTGAGTGATTGTGTCTCTCATCCACCTGCAGTTCTGCTCTCAGGACCGCCTGATAAAGTGTGGTGCTCACCTGGCATATGCCGCCTCCGAAACTCTCGACTACAACCCCGTTAAGGTAAGAACCTGCCAGAGCATAACCGTTTGCCTCCGTAAACGGGGTTATGCATTCAAGCACCGACAGCTGCTCTCCGGGAAATACGGTTCTTCCGTTTACAAGGCTGCATCCGTTTGATACATTTGTCACCCTGTCCTTTCCGGAAGAGGTGAATTTAGTAGTGAAAGTGCCGAGCACATCCTTTACCTTTGCAAGCTTTTCAGGGTCTCCCTTGGGGTACTCCAGATCAACTTTCATATCAAGACTTGCCGGCGATCCGTTAAAGGAGGATGCCATATAATCTTCTATTAACTTTGCGGATTCGTTAACATTTATCTTTTTCCCGTTTTGTCCGCCCACCACGGTAAATGCACCGTCCTCGCGCTTTAATGTTGCATCCTCCGCAGGCGTGTCAAAGGCAGTACTCTGTGTCTCAAGAACTCTTTTTACGGACGAGTCCTTTGATTCGATCGTAACGGGATAGACCTTGTTTGTTCTTTTCAGATCCGAGATATCCTTGAAACGCTTGATCACATTGCCCTGTTTGCAAAGACCCATGGCTTCATCTATTATCTCTTCATTGGTCCATGATATTCCCAGATCTGCCGCTGTAACATTAACGGCATTTTCTCCGATCTTCAGTTCGATATTTGCCTGTCCAAGACTTTTAACATACTGCTCTACAGCAGACTGAGCTTCGGCTGCTGTCATGCCTGAAAGCTCAACCGGACCGGCAAAAACGCCGGCCTTTATTGTATCTGTTGCGGAATATGTCTTTTTTTCTTCTATTCCCGTGACTTCGGTGTTATCATTTTGTGTATCCGTGTTTGAAGGACTCTTTGTATGATGTGCACCCGCACCCAGCCCTTCCAAAACGGACATGCCGTAAACGCCTGTACTCATGCCTGTAATAAGTGCCAGGCATAACAAAACACTTAAAAACTTCTTCATATCGATCCTCTGTGATGGTATAGTAATGAAAGAACTATTTTTTAAGGTACATAAAAGAAATTTATGCACACCGGAACAACCATGGCAAGAACAACTATCGCAATTATGATACCCGTTATCACCCTTTTGTTCCTGCCCTGAAACCACTTGAACATTTTTTCATAACCTCCCGAAAGGAAAAACCATGAACCGTTTTCCCTCTGTTTTTATTATAATAGTAGTTGTTGCTCTCTTTTTCAAGGTGTTTATGAACCGTTCCATGAAAAAATACGATCCAAACGCCGAATTTCTCGAACTTGAAAAGAAAGCAGATATGACACCCAAAAAGGATATCGACAACCTTCCTTACATAACTGTGGATCCGTCTTCGCTCCCGCTTGATATACCCACTGAGAACGAGGAAACCAAAGAACATCAGTATAATATCCGTTCTCTTGAGGGGAAAAAAATACTGAATTTCACGGGTATATCCAATACGGAACTCAAACTCACCTATGGTGCGCCGAATATCTACTTTCTGCAGTCATGTGACATGAACTATACCCGTCTGGTGCAGAATATCTCAAGGCTTGCCGAGGATTATATAAACGAAGGACATGAAAACGAGGCAAAGATCCTCCTTGAATACGGCATAAGCATCGGATCTGATGTAAAAAAGAATTTCACACTGCTTGCGGAAATCTATAATAAAGAAGGAGAAAACAAAAAAATATCCGGACTGAAAGAAGCAGCCCGGAATATCAATTCTCTGTCCAAAGACGGGATCCTGAGGGCTCTTGACGCCCTCTGATCTTTTCAGAATCTGTTGATGGTATCATTGCTGTCATCCGTTGATTTGTCGATCTCTTTGATCACAACATGATAACTGTAATTCTCGTTTACTTTTATCTTCACGCGGGTTCCGACCTTTTTTCCCATGATCGCCTTTCCGATCGGAGATTCGTTTGAGATCATATTTCTGATGGAATTGCCTCTTATGGAAGTAACTATCTTAAAGGTCTGTTCCTCATCATCTTCTTCAAAATATACTCTGACTGTATTGTTCAGCCCGACCTCGTCTTTTTTTGACTTATCGGATATTATCTCTGCTGTCTTTAACAAACCTTCCAGATAGCTGATACGGCTTTCATTTTCATTCTTTGCCTTTTTTGCCGCATAATACTCAAAATTCTCACTGAGGTCACCCTGCGCTCTTGCCTCTTTGACCTCTTTTATCAGTTGTTTTCTGACATTCAGCTTTCTGTCTTCGATCTCTGCTTCTATCTTTGCAACATCGTTTTTTGTAAGTTTTTCTCTGGCCATTATAATCCTCTTTCCAAAACCGGGCAGGGAAACCGCCCTTTCTCTCCGTCTTATCATACAAAAAAGCGGGCTCATAAGAGCCCGCCTTAAAATCTCATCCGTTTAGTTTGTGATCGTAAGGGTTGTTTCCTTATCAAAGATGTGAATCTTTTCAACATCCATCGCAAACTTAACCGTATCGCCGGGTCTTGCAGTTGTCCTGGGATCGACGCGGGCAGTGATCGGGAACTCTTCAAGATCAAAATACAGGAAAACTTCTGCTCCGAGAAGCTCATATACCTTGATCGTCGACTCAAATACTGCCTCCTGAGGAAGGGTATTGATCGTCATTTCCGAATCATAAACATTTTCGGGACGGATACCAAAGGTTACGGTCTTTCCGTCATAACCTCCTTCAATGAGTTTCTTTGACTTTGCTGGAGGAAGAGGAATATTATGTCCCGCAACTTTAAGGTTGGCTTTATCTCCATTTACCTCAACAACAGCATCAAGGAAATTCATCTGAGGTGATCCCATGAATCCGGCCACAAAGAGGTTGCCCGGCTTCTCATAAAGATTCTGGGGGGTATCAACCTGCTGTACCACGCCGTCCTTCATAACAACGATCCTGGTACCGAGGGTCATAGCCTCTGTCTGGTCATGTGTAACATAGATGATGGTTGTGCCAAGCTTCTGATGAAGCTTTGCAATCTCTATTCTCATCTGAACACGAAGTTTTGCATCAAGGTTTGAAAGAGGCTCGTCCATCAGGAATACCTTGGGGTTACGAACTATTGCACGTCCCATGGCAACACGCTGTCTCTGTCCACCGGAGAGAGCCTTCGGTTTTCTTTCAAGGAGCGCTGTCAGATCAAGGATCTTTGCTGCTTCCTTTACCATCTTGTCTATCTCATCCTTCGGAACTTTGCGGAGTTTCAGTCCGAAAGCCATATTATCATAAACCGACATGTGGGGATAAAGAGCGTAGTTCTGAAAGACCATCGCGATATCCCTGTCCTTGGGTTCAACATCATTCATTACCTTGTCAGCGATCTTGAGCTCACCTGAAGATATTTCCTCAAGACCTGCTATCATACGAAGTGTAGTTGACTTTCCGCATCCTGAAGGTCCGACAAAAATGATGAATTCCTTGTCCTGGATCTCAAGATTGAAATCCTTCACGGCTTCAAATCCGTTGGGATAAACCTTGCATACATTTTTTAATGATAAACCTGCCATATTTTCCTCCTGTTTATCGTGTTCTTTTTTTGTGCCCAAACGGGATCAGGCGGTTGCGCCTGCATGAATCAGTATAGCAAAGCACGTCATATTTTTCCATGTTACAAATAGACAAAATTAAACCCGGATATTGGTCAACATTACCATGTTTGCTGACTATCCGGGTTTATTTCAATATTAAGCCGCTGTTTTACTGAGATCAAAAATCCGTGTATCCGCTTCCGGGTACACCCTTAGGCAGATCGTCTGCCGGTTCTTCAACGGTCGGAGACTTTTTTTCTTCCTGTTTTATCTCTTCCTGCTTTATCTCATTTTTTTCGGAGATTTCCTCTTTTTCTTCCTTTACGGTCTCGGTTTTCTCTTTGTCAGCAGCCGTTGTTTTCTTTGCCGCAGCTGTCTTCTTTGGTGCTGTTGTCTTCTTTGCGGTTGCTGTTTTCTTTGCTGCAGTCTTTTTGGGCTTTTCCTCCGCAGCACCCTCCGGTTCCGGTTTTACATCCTCCGGTTTGGACATATCTGTCTTTGTTTCCTCGGTTTTTATTTCTTCCGGTTTCATCTCCGGCGTTTTTGTCTCTTTCTCAGGCTTCGGTACATCGGCCTTTACTTCCTCAGTTTTTACTTCCTCAGTTTTTATTTCCTCGGTTTTTGCTTCTTCGGTCTTTGTCTTTTTTGCAGCCGCAGTCTTCTTTACAGTAGTTGTTTTCTTTGCGGCTGAAGCCGTTTTCTTTGCCGTTGCCGGGGTCTCTTTCTTTTCAGCCGTTGAAGCCGTCTTCCTTGCTGCAGTCTTTTTAGGCTTCTCCTCCGTTACCTTTGCCTCTTCCACGGGCTTAGGTACATCGGCCTTTACCTCTTCGGTTTTTGCATCTTCAGTCTTTGTCTTTTTTACAGCCGCAGTCTTCTTTGCGGTTGTTGTTTTCTTTTCAGCCGCAGCCGCTTTTTTTGCCGGCGCTGAAGTCTCTTTCTTTTCAGCCGTTGAAGCCGTCTTCCTTGCTGTCGTCTTTCTGACTGCAGGTTTCTTTTCAGCTGAATCCTTTTCTGAAACCTTGTTCGTTACTTCCTGCCCTGCTGCAGACGGAACCGGTACCGGCTTTGCTTCCACAACCGGTGCCTCGGGAACAGTCTCTCTTCCGTCTCCTCTTGAATCAGGTATCTCTCCTGCATTGTTCACGAAACTCCTGTCAAAGAAGGTAAGTCTGTTCTTGCCGTGTCTCTTTGACTGATATACAGCCTGATCGGCAGCTTTGTAAAGAGATTCAAAAGTTGTACCGTCCTTCGGATACATTGCCGCGCCGATACTTGCGGTAGCTGAATACTTGACATATTCTCCGGCCTTGAAATTTTTGAAGAAATCAGCAACTCTGGCTGCTTCCCTGTCGCGTACCTCATCTGTCTTGATATCCTTCAGGAATACGACAAATTCATCTCCTCCTATACGCCCGAATATGTCGGTGGCACGGAACTCCGTAGATATCTTTTCACCAAGGGTAGCTAACACTTCATCTCCGAATGCATGTCCCATGGTATCGTTGATCTTTTTGAAATTATCAATATCGAGAAGAAAGAACAATCCCTGTTTATCCTTACCCTCACCCTCCAGATAATCCTGGATATATTTTTCAGTGGAGATCTTATTCAAAAGACCCGTCAGAAGATCCGTCTCGGCCTTGCCCTTAAGCACTTCGCTCTGCTTATTGTAAAGAAGCTTCGATATCACATTTACGCCTATGATTATCATAAAGAAGAGCGCCATGGAAAGGATGACCCTGACGATCAGGTTTTTCATGACCTTGCCATATCTGTCGACCTGTCCCGTTACATACTGGCCATGCACCAGTTCGCAAACATACCAGTTATTGAATTTCATGCTCCTGTAGACAAGATATCTGTCTTCTCCGTTCACGGCACAGGTGACCACGCCGCTCCTGCCGTTTTCAAAATGCCTTTCCATCTTGACAACGGTGGTCTCTTCACCAAGTGTAAGTTTGGAATTGTCGATAATGTTCTCTCCGACATCCAGAAGCTTTTCACCTGTGACATGATCTATGTGTCCGGTGGCGTCTGTCAGAAGGTACTGTGTTCTGCCGCTGAATTTCGAGGAGGTGGGAAGTGTGTCGAATGTGTCAGTATTCACATACAGGATCACATATCCTTCCCTTCTGTCAGAACCTATCGGTGCAATGACAGGTATAAGGACATCTTCTCCGTCAGCAAAGAAATCACCTATTCCGGAACTTTCGTATTCGGAAAGCGTCTCATAGAACGGTTTGTCCGATATGTCCGCGGGATTACCGTGGCTGTCATAGCCCGATCCCTTCTCATCCACAACAACTCCGCCATGAACCAGTATGTTTGATACCGCACTGCCGAGATATTTCTGGGCAAATACCTTGTTTGAAACCCCGCTCTGGAGGCGCGCCGTCTCTGCCATGGCATCAGCCGTGCTCTGAACTCCGCGCAGCTGAAGCCTGAACTTGTCTCCAAGTTCGGTGGCGTAATTGCTCATTTCGTTGTATGTATCAGTCAGGGCACTGCTGGTAATATCTTTGTTTGCTCCGTTCAGGCAAACGATCATGAATATGAGCAGCGCTACAGCGGGCAGACCCCATTGCATCACGCTCACAGATGTTGAATTATTGCTGTCGCTCTTTTTGAACAAATCTTTCTTCATTTATTCTTCCCTTATTTCCTCTGTATCAGATTTATTGGTATCTCCGGCATCATCCGGCTGTTCTTCCTCTGCCGGCATATAAGTATCAAATACCCCTACCAGTATCCTGGAACAAAGATAAGCGCTTGCCGATATACCGAAACACAGTATCACGGGTATGACCCACAGCCCCCTTCCCGTCATCACTACCGCAAATATCAGGGCGGGAAAAAGAGCATTCGTGACTATCAGAGCCACAGTCTTCGGGAAATTTGCTATTCCCATAAGAAAGGCATTTTTTACCGTATTCACCGTGGTGTTGTCAAATCTTGCAAGTATCGGATAAACATATACTGCTGTCATCAGAAGCAGGAAAAGAAGTATTCCCGTCACAACAAGTATTACATTTGAAAGAGGTATGGGTCCTGCGGCGCGTGTTGTTATTATCCTGAAGTCAGCCGCAAAGATGAAGATCAGAATCGCTTCAAATATCCAGATAACGGTACTCTGCCTGAAATTCATCCTGAAGGACTTGAAAAAACTCTTCGTCAGATATCCTTCTTCATTCCTTACCATCTTTAAGGTCACATAATAGCAGGCCGTAAAAGAGGCTCCCGCCGTGATAACGGGTATGCAGCATAATGTGGTCAGCAGGTTGATCCAGAATAAACTTGCTATCTTATCCATGAAGCCGAAAAATCCGCCTTCCCCGCTGAAAAATTTCTTCATTCTGTAACTGACCGCCTCAATCCACAAATATCCACACTAACGCTTCAGATTATACACCTAATATCCGTGTTTCGCAACAATTATGACATTGTGCATAATAGTTAAAAATCTATAAAATATTTGTAACTATTATCACGAAAAAACACCGCATCTTCCGATGCGGTGAATATCATATATCTATCTCTTTACGGTATTTAGATTGGTTCTTCCTTTTGCATTGTATGTAAGTCCGTCATATACCTCATCTGCCCCGCTCATCATCGGAGGAGAATTATCTGTTTTAGCAACCTCTTCAAACGATGCCAGCAGTCTCCTTAAGATACTTTCGGGCTCTTCAAGTCCCGATACATCCATGCTGTAGGAAACCTTCCTGATGCATTCGAGAACATAATTATATATCCTCATCAGATTTACGGAAATAACATAATCATAATTCAGAGCGGCCAGCAGATGCTCCAGACATCTGGAAGCATTCTTTAACTGGATGCGGCACTCTTCCCTGTTGTTGTTTTTCGCGGCTTCTTTTGAATCTTCAAGATACCCGAGAGCGATCTCGTATGTGATCACTATTATTCCGGTTCGGTTTGCGGAGGTGATCCTCCTGGTATACTCCTGCTTTAATTCCGGTGTCATGGTTATCTCTCCTGTTCTTTCAAGATGCTTGTTTTATCCGGTGTCTCACTGAAGCAGCTGCAGGGCCTGCTGAGGGAATTCATTAGCCTGCGCAAGCATTGCCATTCCCGCCTGCGTAAGGACCTGCAGATTCGTATATTCCGTCATCTCCTCCGCCATATCCGTATCCCTTATCCTTGAATATGAGCTCGTCATGGTCTCTGCTGACGCATTGACAAAAGATATCGTGTTTTCCAGACGGTTATCATATGCTCCCAGTTTTGAGCGGGCTGAATTCACATACTCCAAAGCACCTTTAAGTTTATCTATTCCAAGAGTTGCTCCTCTCATGGTGGTAACATCAAGATCTTCTATGCGAAGCTTTGTCAGGCTCATCTCGGGAATGGAAAGTGAAAGCACTTCTCCCTCATCGGGACCCACCTGAAGCCTCATAGCTCCCTTTCCCGTGATCTCCATGGTAAAAGGATCCATAAATGTGAGTTTTCCTTCCGCATTTTCGGTCAGCCCGTTTTCTTTCTTGATCTTTTCCCTGTCGATCTCAAAGGTTACTTCTGCACCGTTTTTCGATGTAACGGTAACATGATCAATGTCGCCTACCGTGTAAGTATTAACGCTGTAAGATCCGGCGGGTCCGAAAAGATCGGTCGTCTTTTTGATCCCGAGAGCAGATCTGTCGGTTGCGGAATCAGTAACCTGATAATCATATTTTACCGTGAAATTCAGTACAAGATCATATCCGTTGTTTGATTTTACCTGGGCTCTTCCGTTTTCAATATTACCTTCCGGCACTGTATAGGTTTCAGATATCAGTCTCCCGTCAGGCTGCTCGGCAGATACTGTCACTGTATAATTGCCTGATGCATAGGTTACATCCGACACTTCGGGAAAGGCTGTTCCGAACACATCGTATACTTCTCCCGTAACACTGTAATTATCAAGCATGTACCCCTTGGTATAGGAAAATACCATGTCATACACGCCGCCCTGTGTTTCGTCGGAATAATTCTCAACCCCGGCATGAAGCACATTCCTGCAATATCCTTTATTCTCGAAATCTCCGTTCAGAAGGTTCATGCCGTTAAACTCGGCGGTTTCGCTGATCCTCGTGATCTCCTGCTTGAGCTGGTCAACCTCTTCCTGAACTATCACTCTGTCCGAAGTAGACATTGTTCCGTTTGCTGCTTTTATGGCAAGTTCACTCATCCTGATGATCATCGACTGCAATTCGGCTACTGCCGATTCAGCTGTCTCAACCACGGACATTCCGGTTGTCGCATTTGTCTTAACCTTATCAAGCGCTTCTATCTGCGCGCGCATTCTGGCACCTATGGCATAGTTTGCGGGATTGTCTCCGGCGCGGTTTATCTTGAAGCCGCTGGACAGTCTTTCGGAAGACACGGAAAGACGTTTTTCGTTCTGCAGATAAGCATTGTTTGTGGTGTAAGCTGTGATATTACTGTTGATCTTCATAGATAAAACCTCCTATAAATGCCCTGGCTGTAAGATACAGTTCTCTTGTTTCTATCTCTTCGCCTTCCGTGGCATTTACAGACGGTTCAAAAGATGTTCTGTCCGTCCTGATCACTTCCATTGTGACCGTTCTTTCATTAAACGAGAGCAGGTCTTCTATCCTGTTTTTATTACTGTTAATGTAGTCAAAACCTGTCTTTTGGCTGCATGTCACGATTCCCTCGGCAGCTGTTTTTGTAAGAGAAAACGAGGCAGCAACACGACCTAAAGTTTCACTCTCAAATAGTATATCGACATTTCCGCGTTTTTCGCCATGCCTTATCTGAAGATTTATAGATGTCAGTTCTCCGTTTATCTCCACAGGAACCTGATAATTCTCAGTTTCCGAAAGTGTTTTCTGGACTGCTGTGACCCTGTGTCCCGACTGGAGTATCCTGATATCCAGCTTTTCTCCCTCGAAGGCCGCTATGATCTCTTCGTTTATCATCTCCTCATAAGCTTCGGAAAACTCCTCGGGTTCACCCATCCTTTTGATGACATTATTTCTTGCTTCCTTCAGTCTGGACTCGCTTTTATCCTTTTCTCCCTCAAAGAGTTTCTTCAGGAAAGTTCCTCCCGATCCCAAAAGGGCGGCAGCCGCATTTATGTTATCAGCCGTTGTCTCTATGCCGTTTCTGTCCAGAAGTCTGTAAATTCTCTCCTCTTCATGCGCGGCATCGGCAAATTTCTTTGCTTCCTCTTCATAATACTCATCGGAAAATGCAGTCTCTATCTGGGTGTCGATCTTTAATATCGTTTCATCATCTACTCTTTCAAGTCCGCCAAATTCATCGTCTATGATATAATCCATATGTCCGTGTCTTGAAGTACGAAATGAACTTAACAGATTTTTCATCGTAAGGGCCGAATCAGAGTTAAGCAAAGCTCCCACTGCCGCTCCGTCACTTTTTGTTATCTTGTCTATCAGCCTGTAGATTCCGATATATGAAGCCGCTTCTTTTTCGGTTATCTCTCCCTTGTCCCTTATCTTTACCAGATATTTCGCAAAATCCCTTTGTCCGCCTTCATCCTCATCCTGATATTCCGATAGTTTTCCAATAATGCTGTCTGTATCATGCTGCAACGGATTTATGTTCTCACGGATCAGTCTCAGGACATTTTTCGGCGTCAGAAGCTTTATCATGTCATTGATCTTTGCGTCGGCTTCCTTTACTCTTTCGATATTTTCCTCATCTATCTCCATACGGCTGTAACCAAGGATCCGGACAGCTCTCCTGTTTTCCTCATTTATCTCCAGTCCTGTTTCCCTTATCAGTTCGTCAGCATTGCCGAAAGCTTTTTTGATACTGTCTCCGAGATCAGGTCTTACCTGAGTTCCGACAGCCTCATAAGTCAGGTTCATTTTTTCATACCTGTCCTTAAGCGCTGCCCCTTCCCTGTGCAGATCTGAAAGTGTAAGGTTTTCCCCCTCTGTGATCCCTTCAAAAAATCTCGTTCCCTCGAAACCGAAAAACGCAGTCTCTCCGATGAGTTCTGCAGGGGCCTTTTCTATATCTCTTACAACTGTGATAGCTTCTTCGAGAAGATCAAACAGTTCCTTTTCGCTGTTCTTTAATTCCTCGACTTCATTTTCCAGTTTTCCCGTATCTATGCTGTAATCGGATCTGACCAGTTTTCTGTTGGCCTCGGATGTCATGGCCAGTTCGGTTTCCTTCAGTTGTCTTTCAGCTTTTACATTTCTGTAATTTCTGTACAGATATGCATCTTTTGGTCTTTTTCCGTCTGCGATGGCAAGACTCATCTCCCTTATGTCCGGGTTCAGGTCAATGGATCTGATATCCTTATACAGACGAAGAGATTCTTTTGTCAGCGGGATACCTTCGGCTATTAACTGTCCGGCGTCTTTCACTGTCTCTTCATCATCCTCAAACCCGGCATCTTTTATCACATCAAGTATCTGTTCCCGGATGGTATCGTTTGCATTTTCTATCGATCCGCTGCCCGCTGCGGCAAGATAAGGCAGATCTTCATCATAAAAGTAGCCGGGGTGACGGGAAGATGCTGCATTACCTGTCGAGAACTGCGCCTCGTACAGATTGGATATGGTAGGCTCCATTGCATTTTCTACCATAAATCCTACAGCTGCGTCTGTAGGTTCTTTTAACATTGAAGCTATCTCAAAAGCCTTTTTAATATCTTTTACATTTTCTTCGGTAACCGGCAGATCAGCGTTTTTAAGTTCCTTTTCTATACCTGCATCGTCAGGTACCATGACCTCTCCGGTATCCGGCCCGGTTTTCGGTACATCGGATGTGATCTTTGCAGCCCTTGTAACGGATCCCGTGATCTCTGACGCTTTGGCCGCTGAAACAGTATCCGTATAACCCGCAACCTGCACACCGGCCTCTGCAAGCTTTACCTTCATACGGTCGAGTGAGTTGACGGCATCCTTTACCTGCATCTGTCCGGGTGAATATCCGTTTTCCACCATTTCCTTAAAATCTTTTCCGGACATGGTATTTCCCATTACAGCCATAAAGTTTCTCTGTAATTTTTCATCGTAGTTTTCCGCTTTTTCAAGTTCGTCCGCTGCCGTTCTGCGTTTTTTGCTGTAAGCATGTATATCATCAAGGGCATTTTTTCCGATCTCCGTGAAAACTCCGGATGCACGAAAATCAGAAACATTTACATGTCCCTGTTTATCCGAACCCGAAATTTTCGGATACTGCTCCTCTTTTTTTATATCTGTCTGGGAAAAATCGATCCTCATAAACGCCTCCACAGAGAATATTGCAGGATAAGTCCTGCCGGGCGGCGTCCGTGCCGATACGCATCTTTTTGAGAAATCCCTTTCTCGTATTGAATATATCGGCTGATAACCCGGATTTTTAAAGAGTATCAAAAAAGGACGGTTAAGACCGGCTCACTTTACCAGGTAAAATGAGTCAGGCAAAAACCGTCCCTGATATTTCGTCAACTCAGAATTTCAGCACTACTGCCCCAAAAGGAGGAAGTGTAAAGCCTATGGAATAAGGCTGTCCGTCCCATGGTGTGTCTTCTGCTTTCAACACTGTCTCTATCTCCGTTCCCGTACCGCCGTATTTTTTCTCGTCACTGTTTAATAAAAGAGTGTATTTACCGGCCTTCGGAACACCTACCCTGTAATCCGTCCGTTTCATGGGCGTGAAATTTACGACAAAAACAAGGCTGTCTTTTCCTGCCGAATTTTTTCTGATGAAGGAATAAAGACTCTTCTCGGTATCATCCGCATTTATCCATTCAAAGCCTTCATTTGAATTATCAAACTCCCAGAGAGCGCTGTATTTTCTGTAAAGCTTCAGGAGATCAGAAACAAACAGCTTCATGCCTGCGTGAAGCGGATCTTCAAGGCAGTACCAGTCAAGCTCTCTTTCCTCGCTCCATTCTCTTTCCTGCGCAAATTCCTGACCCATAAACAGGAGCTTCTTCCCGCAATGTCCGAACATAAATGCATATCCGGCCCTGAGATTGGCAAATTTATCCACCTTGAATCCGGGCATCTTCATGAGCATGGAACACTTAAGATGCACTACCTCATCATGACTCAATACAAGGATATAGTTTTCCGACGAGTTATAACTCATCGCAAAGGTCATCTTGTAATGATTATCCTTCCTGAAATAGGGATCCAGTTTCATGTAATCACAGAAATCATGCATCCATCCCATATTCCATTTAAAGGAAAATCCGAGACCGTCATCTTCGGGCCTGCCGGTAACCTTTGGCCAGGCTGTGGATTCTTCCGCTATCATCACTGCTCCGGGGAAAGCTCCCAGAACCTCGGAATTTAGATGCTTGAAAAACTCTATCGCCTCGAGATTTTTATTTCCGCCGTATTTATTGGCTACCCACTGTCCGCTCTGTTTGCCATAGTCCAGATACAGCATGGATGCAACCGCATCTACCCTGAGACCGTCTATATGAAACTCTCTCATCCAGTAATTCGCATTTGCTATGAGGAAATTCTTCACCTCATTCTTGCCATAATCGAATATCTTCGTACCCCAGTCAGGATGTTCTCCTTTTTTAGGGTCCGCATATTCGTAGAGCGGAGATCCGTCAAACATAGCCAGACCGTGAGCATCTCTGGGAAAGTGTGCCGGTACCCAGTCAAGGATCACCCCGATGCCGTTCTCATGAAATTTGTTGATCATGTATCTGAAATCGTCAGGATTTCCATATCTTGAAGTAGGTGCATAGTATCCCGTCACCTGATATCCCCACGAACCGTCAAACGGATATTCCGACATGCCCATAAGTTCAACATGCGTATAAGGCATTTCCTTCAGATACTCAACTATCCTGTCTGTAAATTCCCTGTACGAGTAAAAGCCGTCATTTACTTTCGTGGGATGTCTCATCCATGAGCCCGGATGAACCTCGTATATGGCCATAGGCTGCTTATTCATGTCCAGACCTTCCCTGTGTTTCATCCACCTGGCATCTGTCCACTTAAAATGTGAAAGATCATAGGTCCTTGATGCGGTCCCCGGTCTGACTTCCGCATAATTCGCATACGGATCAGCCTTGTAAAGAACACTGCCGTTCTCGGATACGATATAGTATTTGTAGAGACTGCCCTCCTGTATGTCGGGTATAAAACATGTCCAGATCCCTATGTCCTCCATCCTTGTCATGGGATTTGCATCAGGTCTCCACTCATTGATATCACCCACAAGGCTGACATATTTTGCATTCGGAGCCCACACAGCAAAAAAGTATCCGTTTTTCCCATCTTCACACGAAGGATGTGAACCCAGTTTTTTGTATATCTCATAATTCCTGCCGTTTCCAAAGAGATACGCATCCATCTGGCTTATCTCAATCTTCGGGTTATTGATACTCTTTTGAGATTTTTCTGCTTTTGTCATTTTCATTTCTTTTCAAAATCCTTTTCCCTGATAATGATAAGATCATCTTCGTTGTATCGTTTTGCAAAAAGCACATCCATAAGATGAGACATATTCTTCTTGTTCACATTCCTTATGGCATCATCCACTATTGCCTCAACCTCGGCTGCAGTAACCTGATGGTCGGCTGTCTGTTTTTCATCTATCCTGCTGTACAGGGCAAGGATCGCCATTTCGTCGATCAGGTACTCCTGACTTCTCGCATAATCCTTTGCATGCTGTACTAAAGCATTGTTTGAAAATGTCGGTATCTCTATAGCCACACTGAAAACGCGGTTAAATACTTCATTGTCCCAGGGCAGATTCCGCAGGGCATTTTTTTCATCCTCAAGGATGACAAGCAGCGACAGCCCGTCTGTAAGAAGCGTATCCAACAGTTTTGACACGGTATCCCGCGAAAGTCTGGCCGCCTTTTCCACTACCAGCACATTCCCGTCAAGCGCCTTTAAGGATCTGGCAATATCTTTGGTATTAAAGACATCGGCGTCTATTTTTGCGACTTTTATCCCCATGTAGGAGTTCTTCTGCTGCTGATCCTTTGCAAGAGACTGGGCCATGGCTATCCTCAATGTCTCTTCATTTCCGGTAACAACCGCATTTCCCCTCGATCCCGTCATGGAAACACGCGAAAGTGCCTTCAACAGCCTCCCCTCCATTCCGCCCATGGATATGAAGGGTGCAAATATCTGTCTCTCTTCGGGGGTAAATTCCGTCTTCTCTACGATCTTTTCTTCTTTAGCTTCCCTGCGTTCAGGTTTTTTCTCTCTCTTTTCAGGTTTTTGCTCCGTATGCGCCGGTTTTTCTTTTCTCTCCGGCCTTTCGGGCCTTTCGGGCTTTTCGGGTCTCTCCGGTTTTGGCATTCTTTCCGGTGCTGTTCTGTCTGTCTTTCCGCTCTTTTCCGATTCATTTCTCGAAACCTGAAGAGGAGTTATGGTCTCAAAACGACGATTGCTCTGAGCTCTGACCTCCTCCCAGTTTGCCAGCACTGTTGCCAGATCCATCTGACCGGTGATCTGTTTTTCGATCCTGGCCGGTTCACTGTCCGGAACATTCATGTTCATCTGTCCGTCATAATCTTCCTTAAGAAGATTTCTGTACTGCTGCGGCATCCTCGGGAGACTTTCTCCAAATTCAGTTTTCTTTATGACGGTAGGCTTTAATACCTCTTCTGTTCGGTACAGGGTCTCATTTGTTCTTTCCTGTCTGTAGACGGGAACATCCCTTACTTCCGGAGCCCTTTCCAGATCTTCTACACCGGGCTTGGCATAGGCATCCTTTTCATTAAATATCTCCGTCATTCCCACATCGGGTTCCGGAATGCTCTGTTCCGGCTGGGTCATGACCTCTCCGGTCTTTTCCTCCAGTTCATCGATATTGGCCTTCAATTCTTCCTGGAGATTAATAGTGCTGTATTTGTCAACATTGATATATATCTCATCCTGTGCCGGTTCCGGCTCCGGGGCAGACTGCGCGGCAAGTTCTTCCAGCTGCCTGTCCGGCATCCTTATGGTAGGTTCGTTCGAAGCATACACATTCCTGATCTCTATAGACATTCCTTCGGGATGTGCCTGCTGCATGCCGGGATCATACTCCTGCTGCATTTCCCCGCCATATCCGGCTCCGGTGTATTCCGTCCCGTATGCTTCATTACCGGGCTGATATGTGCCATCCCGGTAATAGGGATCATTTCCATACATTCCCTGATCCACGGTCTGTCCGCCATAAACATTATTTGCCGGTCCCTGCGAAAGATCCGCTTCAGATACAAAGGATGCTTTCAGTTCTTTTGCCTTCTCAACATACGGACCCTTCACAAACCAAAGGATTATTTCGTCGCACGCATTGAGACATTGCTGTGACTGTCCTGTCTGGTAATAAAGATAAGCCAGCTCATAGGCCCATTTTTCAAGAAAATCCCCAAAATAGTTCTTCTTGAATTCCTCAAGAACTTCTATCATTTCGGAATATTCCGCACCTGTGGCCTTCAGTATCTTGTAATGAAGGATATAACGGCCGGGGTCATTGGGCGAAAGCCTTACAAATTCCTTCAAATACTTTATGGCATATGCATACTGGTCAAGCTTTGTCGCGATCTCACACAGATCATAAACGATCTTCCTCTTGATGGGATCATCAGGATCCCTTTCGTAAGCAATCGTCAAAACATTGAAGGCATCGCCGTATCGTCTGTTTATCTTATATACTTCGCTGACCATCCTGAGTGTACGGACACTCTTTTCCGTACGCCAGTCTATGGTATCCGCTATTTCAAGCGCCTCACCGAACTCATCTCTGTCAATCAGCGAGATGATCTGGTTAACGCGCACTTTCCTCTCGTACTTATCCAAAACTTCCTCCAAAACGACATGAAGTCATACTTTTTAAGTGTAACATACGCCTATTCTTATGTCAAAATATCCGCCAGCGCGGCAAACTCTGAAAGAGAAAGTTCTTCTCCCCTTACGGACGGCTTTTTCCCCAGTTTTTCTATCGCGTTTTCTATCTGTTCCTTCGAAAGATCAAGACCGGCATAATTTTTCAGACCGTTTACCAGTGTCTTCCTTCTCTGATTGAAAGATCCCCTGATAAGCTTAAACATCAGCTCCTGATCCTTTGCTACAACGGGTTTTTGTCTGTATACTTCGAGTTTTAATATGACCGATCCGACATTGGGCCTCGGTATAAAACAGGACGGACTTACCTGTGCCGCCACGACAGGGTTGGAATAATACCTGACGGCCAGTGAAAGAGATCCGTAATCCTTTGTCCGCGGATCTGCCTGTATCCTGTCAGCCACTTCCTTCTGTATCATCACAGTCACGCATTCAAAAGGATATTCCGACTCAAGGATATACATCAGCACAGGCGTGGTGATGTAATAAGGAAGATTTGCCACAACCTTAACGCTTTTGTATCCATCTGCTTCCTCAAGGAGCTCTGTAAGACTGCACTTTAATATATCCTGATTAATGAGGGTCAGGTTGTCATATTCAGAAAGCGTATCCTTCAGTACTGGTATGAGTTTTCGGTCTATCTCTACCGCAATGACCTTTCCTGCTCTTTCACACAGGATCTGGGTTAGAGATCCGATTCCCGGTCCTATCTCGAGAACCAGATCGTCTTTTCCTATCTGCGAGATCTCCGCTATCTTTCCCAGTATGTTCGGGTCTATCAGGAAATTCTGACCGTATTTTTTTTGCGCCCTTATCCCGTATTTTTCAAGTACCGCGCCCGTAACAGCGGGATTTCCCAAAAAAGCCATGTCTATCGTATCCCATACAGTTGTTTTGCATTATCAAAGGTTATCCTGCAAACCTCTTCAAAAGAAACACCCTTGATTTCGGATATTTCCCTTGCAATATATGGCAGGTTGAGTGATGAATTTCTCTCTCCCCGGAAGGGAACCGGTGAAAGATACGGACAGTCAGTTTCAAGAACTATCTTTTCCAAAGGTATATCTTCCACTACTTTTTTCAGTTTCTTTCCGTTCTTAAAGGTAACGACCCCGCCTACTCCGATGACGAAACCAAGTTTTATGTACTTAAAAGCCTCTTCCGAAGAATAAGAAAAACAGTGCACAATTCCGTTTTTCCTGTCTGTGCGCCTGTCATATTCATCCTTTAATACTCTGTATGTATCTGCTGCCGCCTCCCTGCTGTGAACCACCAGGGGGAGATCAAGCTCTTTTGCAAGTTCTATCTGTCTTCTGAACCATTTTTCCTGGATCGGTTTATCCGGATAACCTTCCTGCAGATCAAAACCGGCCTCTCCTATCGCCTTTATCTTTTCATTTGAAACGGCAATCTCTTTTATCGCGCGGATATCATTCTCACCAAGATCCGTAATTCCCTCGGGATGCACTCCCAGGGCGCCATATATATAGTCATACCTCAGTGTCAGTTCATTTGTGGTCTTTACCGAAGCCATATCTGCAGCGATATTCACCACATATCTTATGCCTGCTTTGGGAAGTTCGTTTTCCAGAATTTCTTCCCTGTCGGGATCAAAGCGTTCATCATCATAGTGCGCATGGGTTTCAAATATCTCCGTCATTTTTCTTTATCGCCTTTGCAGCCTTTTTTGCGGCCTTTCTCTTTTCCAGTTTTTCCAATATCCAATCCTCATATACGAAATCACAGATCGCGGCAAGCGGAATGGCAAGAAGGATGCCGACGATCCCGAACATCTTTCCGAAAAGGATGATGGCTATCAGTATCCATAATGACGACACCCCCAAAGAAGATCCGAAGAGCTTGGGTTTGATGATATATCCGTCGACCGTCTGTATGATCACGGTAAATATTATGAAAAGAAGCGCGTCCCAGGGACTTGCAAACAGAAGAACAAATGTCCCTATGAGGCAGCCTATGATAGGTCCGAAGGTAGGTGCCAGATTAGTCACGCCCACGATAACGGACACCAGAATTTTATAGTTCATTCCCGTTACCATCATAAAAAGGAAATTTGCCACTCCTACGATCAGCGCGTCAAGGATCTCTCCTCCCATGTATCTTAAAAGGATCTTGTTGCATTTTTTCCAGAATATCGCCGATTCCACATATCTTCTTTCCGGTACGAGAAGCCTCAGAAGATGTTTTGCGCCTTTTATCATCTGCTCCTTGTCTGCAAGAAAATATATGGCAAAGATGAAGGCCAGTATGGCATTGAAAACTCCCTTGCCTATGTTCATGGAGGTATTTATTATGCTTCCCACATTGTTTGGAATATTTTTTGTAAGATAATTTATGATCGTGTCACTGACATTTGTAAATTCCGATATATCCAAATGGAAATGCGCTGCCTGCTGCCTTAAGGAATTCAGAATCTTTAAGAGCGAGTTCGCGTAATTATCAAAGTTGTTGACAAAAAGTGCGATGTTTCCGATGATCTGGGGAATGATCGCAACAAGCAAAAGAGTTACTATCGCGATAACGATGATTGCCGTAAGCAGTATCCCAAGTGAACGTTTGAGTTTTTTTGACTTTATCTTTGAAAAAACAATATGCTCAAAGAACCCCAGCATGGGATTCATCACATATGCAATCACCACTCCTGCTATCACAGGTCTTAAGTATCCAAGCGCAACATTTATGAAATTCAAGAAAATGGGGAGGTTCATCAGCATTACGAATAATAATACCGCGCTGCATGTAGCTATCGTATATGCCACCCATCTTTTTTCCAGCCAGTTTTTATCAAATTTCATGTTCTGTATCCCCGTTATTTGTGAGCCGCTTTAAGCGGCTTGTCTTCAATCTTTTATTTTTTTTGCCGCAACCAATATTTTACCTATTTCATATGCTTTAATCAATACGAATTCCGCTGCAAGTACAAAAAGGACGGTCATCAGATTAAAAACGATATTCTTTGCTCTCGGTATATACTCCGTGAATTTAAACGACAGCACCTCCGAGCAGTAAAGAATGTAGAAATTGATATGAGTTATCATCACAAAAAGAGAGTTCCTCCCGTAAAACCTTATGACAGGGAAAGATCTTCCCGTATCAGAAGCCATTGAAATGAAGATCACTCCCATACTTCCGATAAGTGCATTTACAAAATAAAGCGCAGGATTTCCATATACTCCGAAATGCATATCGACGATGCCGTTAAAACCATGAATAAAAACCAGAATTACCAAAAGTGCCGCTCCCGCTGCCGCCAAAATAACCCTTCCGGGTTTTATTCCGGCGAAAAGACTGTAAAGAAGGTTCCCGGCTGATACAAAAAACGCTGCAGGAAAAAACCTGACAAATGCAACAACAAGATGATCATTGGTGTGTCCAAACAAAATACACGCCGTACATGCCGCTGCAAGAGTGATCATGACCGTAATGAATGCGGAATACCGTTCCGATATTTTCATTGCAGCCTTCATTGTAATAAAGAACAGAATGTCCCCGAAAAATGCTGTCGGAAGAAACCACAATACCGAATTTCCGTAAAGAACAGCCGTATCGTATACATTCTGAGGAAGACATCCGAAGGGATCACCGTTTCCCGTAATATAAAAATAGATTATATCTATCACCGGAAAAAGAACCGAAAAGATAAGGTACGGAAGCATGATCCTCTTCATTTTTTTTACAACTACAGTTTTTACATCTCTTTTCGTCTCATTTGTGACACATGCAAGCATTCCGGATACAACAAAAAAAAGCGGCATATGGAAAGAAACTATATAATTTCTTATACCAGGGTCCACATACTCTATATGTGCCGTTATAACAAGGAGAATTCCGATCCCCTTTGCAATATCAAAGAATCCAAGACGTTTTTTTTCCAAAACAGGCATTTTTTCTTTCATGATTCGAATTATAGATACAATAATTGCCTGTTGCAAGAAAAAGTGCTTGCATACCAAAAAGTTATATAATATAATATCACTTGCGTTGTGCAGGATGCGCTTCTAGCTCAGTTGGTAGAGCACCTGACTCTTAATCAGGGTGTCCAGGGTTCGAGTCCCTGGAGGCGCACTGAAGTAAGCATCGGTTCCGAAAAACGGAGTTGATGCTTTTCTTTCAAGAAAATATATCGAGGTGTGGCTCAGTTTGGTAGAGCGCTACGTTCGGGACGTTGCGCCAAGAGCGCATCCTACAACTTAATAAAATTATCATCGGGGCGTGGCTCAGCTTGGTAGAGCGCCACGTTCGGGACGTGGAGGTCGCAGGTTCAAATCCTGTCGCCCCGATTTTTCTTCACAATTTCTAACTTTTTTCTAACCTTTTCCGTTTATTTCCACATTTATTA
>JAILOK010000018.1 GCA_024690825.1 Lachnospiraceae bacterium
CTGGCCTGTAGCTTCATTTTCTTTTCCCACAAGCTCATCAACATAGTATACCCTTGATGCCGCCATAAGACCGTATGCCATGCACTGAAGGAGCTGTATGACATAGATCATCAGAATATTCTGCGCAAATATAAAAAGGATCGACTTTAGTAAAAAGGCTATTCCCGAAGTCATGAGAAAATATACTGAAGGTCGTCTTCCCTTGATCCTTGTATAAAGGAACAGGACAGGTATTTCCAGAACGGCGGCTATTCCTATTGCCATTCCCATGTCTGAGCTGTCGCCGCCGGCGCGTCTGATCACATAAATAAAGTACGTCATAACCATGTTATGAAAGAGCATGACCAGACTTAACCCCAAAAGCATAAGAAAGAACTGGGGATGTGTTGATGGCTTTGGTCCGGATGCTCCTGCCCCATCCTGTTGCTTTGCGGGTCCGCTCTTAAGAGAGGGCATGAAGAATACGATCGCGCATACGCCACATCCCAGCAGGCCGTATGTTAAGGGAACCGTAAAGCTTCCTGCATATACAGTAAGATATCCAAGCACTATAGAGCAGACTGAGAAGCATAGAGAGCCTACCCCTCTTGCGATCCCGTAATTGATGTTGATATTGTTATTGTGATAGTAAAAGGTAAAGGAATTGAGCAGGGGCAGGATCGCAAGGGTTATACAGATCATAAGACCGAAAAGGACTGGCCGCAAAGCTCCTGTATCAAAGAAAGACATACACAGACCGGCAATGGTCAGGATTGAAGACAGTAAGCAGATCAGCCGTTTAGGATCAAGTTTACCGTTATCAACCATTCTGCCTGTAAGTTGCTGTGCTATAACGGCTATCATACAGCTTATTGAAACAAATATTCCGATGCGGCTTGCAGAGAGTCCTTTATCGGACAGATAATATGTAACATAGTTCAGTCCGACACACATCAACATTGTATGCAGACCGATAACAGATGCATAACGTACGCTTTCCTTTTTTTCTTTCATTTTTCAGCTGCCGGATATTTTAATCGATTGCAAGTATTCTTTTCATATCTTCGTTGTTCCGGGTGTTAAAGCACCAGGCGTCCATACCGCATTTGATGGAAGCATCGACATTTTCCTGGAGATCATCTATGAAAAAGCATTCGGACGGATCAAGCGAAAAGCGTTCGAAAAACATATGATAGATAACAGGCTGTGGTTTGAGAGCCAAAACCTCACCCGAGAAAAAGGCTCCGTCATAAAGCTCTGGTGCCGGAACAACATTTTTATAGGTGTCCGTAAGCCTGCGGCTTACATTGGACAGTATGTATACCTTCTGACCGCGTTTTTTTAACGCTTCAATTATTTCCGCAACACCTTCCCTTGCGACGTTGTTGTATTCATGCCAATGATCAAATGTGGTTTTTGCGATCTCCCTGACTTTGTCACTGGACAGTCTTGGGAGGATCCTCGATATGGCCTTTTCATCAGTCATGGAGCCAAGGTCAAGGGCCATCCATTCCTGAGAATAGAACATTACGTTGTGTATCTCCCTGATGATATCCGGATCGTCGGTAAAATGCCTCGTTGCATTGTCTGCCGTATAATCTACCAGCACACCGCCCATATCAAATACAATGTTTTTGTAATCTGTAATTTTTTTCATTTGATATCTTCCTTTAAGTTAAAATATTTGGCGACTCCGGTGCAGTGTTTCACTGGAGGTCAGTCAATTTCGAGTCACTGGAAAATACGATTTTTTCCTCCCAGCGCGCCTCTTCCATGATTTCGGAGATCACAACGCTTTTTTCCAGCATTTCGCCTGCATATTCGTAGTTTTTATCATCCACCATGTGGATAAATTCGTTAAATTCGTAATAAAGCCTGTGTTTGTCATCCTTAAATGTCCTGTCGATCTGTGTACCGTCATTAAGAACGATCCTGAAGGAGGAGGCCTTGTTCATGGTTTCATTGGAGTAAATATAGCCTTTGTCTCCCTGGATCACAACGGATGTAGGACCTTTGCAGTCTTTTGCAGCGATACAGGATCCTTTGAAGCTGATATAATCCATGATCAGGATACCGCTTGTGTCAATGCCTTTGTTCATATTTGCAAAATATGTGATCTCTGAAGGACGTCCGAAGATACCTACCATGAAATTAATATTGTACACATTAAGATCCATGAGGGCGCCCCCGGCCTTTTTAGGGTCAAAGACAAGCAGAACCTCGCCGTTCAAAAATTTATCATATCTTGATGAATACTGTGAAAAATTGCAGGAAGCTATATGAACATTCCCTATAAGAGCAATATCATTTTTTATCTGCTTGATAACAGGGAAGTAGTTGACTGTAGAAGCCTCCACAAGAATAAGGTGTTTTTCCTCCGCTATATCCTTAAGCTCAAGCAGCTCAAACAGATTTGCGGTAGCGGGCTTTTCAAGTATCACATTTTTTCTGCGTTAAGCGCTTTTTTTGCGAAGGAATAATGCAGGGAATTGGGAAGCGCCACATAAACGGTATCTGCATCGCTTTGCAGCAGTTCATCATAATCATAGAAGCTTCGGTCAAGATTGTATTTTGTCTTTAATTCTTCGGTTTCCTCTCTCGTGGCATCCGTACCCAAAATATAAACGGATTCAAAATTTAGATCCTGAATACCGGTAAGCATGTCCTTAACTATCATACCAGTACCGA
>JAILOK010000025.1 GCA_024690825.1 Lachnospiraceae bacterium
CTTCATTACCATGATTTCGGTTTTGATGTACATGCTGTTTTCCAAAGTCAGGTCGGGGAGAGCCGAGACGGCATTGATCCTTTTTTACCTGCTGATCACTGCGGCTGAAGAGATACAGATCCGGCGTAAAAAAGAGGGCGAAGTCACCCTTTCGCAGCATATAACATTCGTTCTGCCGTTTCCTGTGCTCGTTCTTGTATTGCTGCTGCTTTTTAAGGCACCGCAAAAACCATATGACTGGGGTTTTGTGAAAAAGGCCGTAAATACTGCAAAGGCTGTATACCAGGAGATCCTGGTACATTTCAATATGCAAAACGGATGGGACAGCGATAATGCGTTGATGGGATTTTCCGACGAAGGAGGCCTGGGCGGCAGAGTGGGAAACAGTTCATATCCGGCGCTGTCTCTTGAGACTGACAGGAAGTATGAGGGAAGGATCTATCTTTCGGGAAAAACCTTTGATTCCTTTGACGGAAGGGAATGGACAAAAACGGATGAGTCGGAAATTGACGGCAGGACCTACGACCTTATCCTGACTATGGCTGCACTGCTGCAATACGATCCCGATCATTTTGCAGATTACATACAGAGTTTTCATACTACCGTGGGATACTTGGGAGTCAGGACCCCTGTCATGTTCATCCCGTTAAAAATGCTTCCGCCGTCCGGCGATGTGGACCTGCAGCAAAAGGGAGAGGATCTGAAGACTGCCGGAAAGAAAAACCGGTTTTACAGAGTATCGGGATACCGCGTGAACAGAGGGCTGAGCAGCTTTGAAGAATTTCTGCAGGATCATGATGATGTTGACAGGAAGAGTTTTTTCGAGGCAGAAGTAAAGGTATTTAATAAGGACAGACCGGAGTACAGCTTTGAAGGACTTTCGGAATATGAATCACGTGTCTTTGAGATCTACGGGAAGGATCCGGAGGTATCGGACAAAATGAATTCTTATCTTGAAGAGATCATGGATGGTGCGGAAAGTGATGCCGGAAAACTGTCTTTACTTGAGGAAACTCTGTCGGAAATGAAGTACGATACGAATCCGGGCAGGATGCCTGATGAAGTCCAAAACAGTGCGGATTTCCTTGATTATATGATGCTGGATAAAAAAGCGGGTTACTGCATGCACTATGCCACGGCTTTTGTACTGCTTTCAAGAGCCCTCGGGATCCCGGCACGTTTCGTACAGGGTTACAGCGTGAAGATGAACGGGAGAAAGTGTGAGATAAAATCGTCCGATGCACACGCATGGCCCGAGGTCTATATCAGGGGAGCCGGATGGATGGTCTATGAACCAACCCCCGGTTTCAGATCGGTGATGTCCTGGGATACCGCAGGGGAAGGTTCAAAAGAAGCATCGGCTTACGGCAGTTACTATGCCGAAAAGTATGCAAATGAAGTATCAGACAATGAGCCGGAAGAGATTACGGCTGATGTCCGTGAAAAGGCACCGGACCTGAAGGTTTTTATTATACCGCTCGTATCGGTGGTTGTTTTTCTGATCCTTTTCTTTGTGGCCGACCGTATGGTAAGAAGGTTCAGATACAGCAGGATGGACGAGAGGGAAAAGATCGTGTACTGTGCTCTGCGGTCAATGAAAATGCTTAAAAGGAGCGGGATAGTTCCTGAAAAGGGAGAGACGGTCTCTCAGTTTTGCAAAAGAGCACAGGAAAAGATACCGGAAGAATTTCTGGAGCATTTTGCAGTTTACGAAAAGGCTCTTTATGCAGCGGACGCTCCGGGATGGAAGGATGTAAACCTTGCCGAAAACGGGATGAAGGAACTGGCAGGTTATCTGCGCAAAATAAAGACCGGTAGATTATCTGCGGTACTTTTTTCCGGAAAGTTGTCAGCAGGACCGCTCCTCTGACAACCTTTCAGTCATCTCCGCCGATCTCGTTTCCGTATTTATCGAACAGTATTCTACAGTCTGTGCACCTGTAGTAAACACCGTTTTTCTTCAGGAATGATCCACAATGAGGACATTTTCCATTTGCCTGGGCATCATCCTTAAAATCTTTCCCAAGACCACCGTTTACAGCATCGAGCATATCATCTGAAATAATACCTTTACTTAACATATTCTTATCATTCCTTTCCTGAATTATCCGTTGCTTTGTTCTATCAGATCCAGTATCTGCTGATCCGTAAGAGGTATGCCTCCGGAGATCTTGTAGCACTGACACATATTTTTGGCGACTGTTTCGTTGATCTGTATCTGCTTTCCGGAAGAAAGTTTGGCATAATAAATACTTTTATCAGCTTTTTTCACAGACACTCCTGAATTGGAAAGCAGATCGGGAGTATATGACGGACCCAGTACCCCGCCGGATACCGCATCAAGCTCATCGTCGGCAAGTTTTCTGATATTGTCTGACATAGTAAAATCCCCCTATCTGTATTATTATACGATAAAAACGTCCGAAGGGTTAAAAATCTATTTTGTGCCAGATACGAGGCCGTTTTTGAGGAGATCAAACGGAGCAGATTTTTTATATCCATTTTCCGGTTTCTATCGTATAAATATATATGGGTCGAAAACCGCCCGATTTTGGAGGTATAGTTATGAAGCTTACAGGAGATCTTAAGAAACATGTAGAAAAGGCCGGATCAAAAGAAGAAAAGAAGAGCCTTATTGAAAATGCAGGGATGCTGCTTAGCGATGATGAGCTGGAGAAGGTAGCAGGCGGCATCATACAACCGAGGCCGAGCGATATTTTACCGGAAAAAAATAAGCGCTTGAACGAAGTGTGAATCTGCATCAAGCATTACAGTCGATGTACCCGCCTTTAAGGAAGGCACGGTACAGCTGTTTATCTTTCCATGAAAAAGGGGAGAATGCAAAAATGCAGATCCGAAGAATAGGGACAGGCGATGAGAAACAGGTATCTTTTTTTATATCCATTTTCAGATTTTTATCGTATAAATAGATTGCGAGTCATATCAAGGTTTACAGTCGATGCACCCACTCAACAGTCAAAGTGGGTGCATCGTTTGATTATAAGGAGATGCTTTGCTATCCCGCTCATCTGTTCCACAAGCTGCTTTCTGTTATTATAATAAATCTGTCTTGCCTCACCTATCTTCATGATCCACCTCCGTGTGAACATATCATTCATATTAGTATATCCTCCTGAAATGATTTTCCGGATTCAGACCTCTGTTAATTATACGAAAAAACAGCCAAATAGCTAACACAATTGAAGTCAGACCCTGTGGATGTGATGCGGCAGTTTTGTCATTGCCGCAAATGATGTTATCACACCGATAAAGCATACTATACTTCCGCAGATGAGCATGGTATGGACACCGAAGTTATCAAGGATCGTCCCGCTGATAAGGTTTGAAAAGACACCGCCTGTCGTGATCGCGCTTGTGATAAACGCCTGACCTTTGACCTGATCATATTCTTCCATGGTCTCGCTGACATAATACGCTGCTGCGGGAATAAAGACAGCATATGCAAAAAGCTGGAAGGACTGGCTGATAAACAGTCCGGCCATATTCACGGCAAAGAGCAGTATCAGTATCTTGACAAAAAAAGCCGCACCTGAAAACAGAAGCAGATTTTTTGAACTGACCTTTTTTAAGATCAGACCGATCCCTGCCATCACAGGAAGTTCCAGAATGGCCTGAAGGAAATTGGCGTAGCCGAGTATCTTTTCACCTCCGCCGAGTTCTCTTATTATCTGGATCATAAAATCATTTATCATATTGTGTCCAAAGAAAAAGCAGATCGTGGCGATCAGAAAAACCGAAAATGCCGGATATGTACGGACAAAAGTCCGGATATCACCGCCTGTTTTTCCGGTTCCGTGGTCTGAGGACAATGCATCTTCAGCACCGGTCTTTTTTTCACTTGCTTTTTCCGGCTTTTTGAAAAGAAGGATGACAGCTGCGGATACTGCCATCGCAGCCACATTTACGATAAGCAGGATAAAGACACCGTTCTTTTCTACCGCACTTCCGATAAAGGCGGCCGTGACCGCAAAGCCTGCAGAACCCAGGCCTCTGGCCAGTCCGTAAAAAATATCACAGCCCGCTTTCCGGTATTCAAAACACAATGCAGTCATCACCGGCTGGTAGGCAAATTGTATCATATAGATGATCACATAGATAATAAAAACAGCCGCCGGGTTCAAAGTGTTTATCATCAATAAGAGCGAACCTGCCATGATCGTGATAACACTGATGAGGATGAAGCGTTTGTTCGTCAGACCGGTCTGTCTGTCGATGATCCCCGCGATCACCGGCTGTATAACAGCCGAAATGACATTTGCAAGAGCAAGCAGTATCCCTATCTGTGTGTTTGTAAAACCCCGGTCCAGCAAAAAAACTGCGGCATATGCATGGACCGTACAGAATGCCGCAAAGTAAGCGATGTTGAGAACTGCGTATTTAAGTGTCCAGATCCCCTTACCTGATCTTTGTCTTTCCATTCGTTATCTCCCTTAAATTATATGATTGCACTTCCGCCGACGCTTTCTGACCTGAAAAACAATTTCTGCCATCATAGACACATCGGGCCTGTCTGTTCATTATACCATTTAAAAAGGTGACAGGGGGACGGTTCTTCTGTCACACCGGAATGAAAAAGGTGACAGAAGAACCGTCCCCCTGTCAACACCGGAATGAAAAAGATGACAGAAGAACCGTCCCTCTGTCACCTTTTATGATATACTGTGGAGTATCAGTTTACTATCAGGGAGGGCAATATGGAAAATAATAAGAGGACATCGTTTTCTGGTTCGATCGGATTTGTGCTGGCAGCGGCAGGAAGTGCCGTGGGGCTTGGCAATATCTGGAGATTTCCGTATCTGGCGGCAAAGGACGGGGGAGGTCTTTTCCTTGTCATATATGTGGTACTTGCGCTGACATTCGGCTTCACGCTGCTGACCACCGAGATCGCCATAGGAAGAAAGACAAAGCAGAGCCCGCTGACAGCATATGAAAAGGTGCATCCGAAGTTTAAGTGGATAGGAACGCTTGCATGTATAGTTCCGATGCTCATCATACCTTATTACGGGGCGATCGGAGGATGGGTCGTGAAGTATTTTGTGGCATTCTGTACAGGAGGCGCTTCAAAAGCAGCTTCAGACGGATACTTCACTGGTTTCATTACAGCACCGGTGGAGCCTGTCATTTATATGTTTATTTTTCTGCTTGCCACTTCCTTTATTATTTACCTGGGAGTCGACAAAGGCATAGAGAAGGTCTCAAAGATACTCATGCCGGTGCTCGTTGTTCTCGTCATAGGGATCGCGGTCTTTTCACTTACCATCACTCATACCGACGAAACGGGCACGGTAAGGACCGGGATGGAGGGATTAAAGATCTATCTTATCCCGTCACTTGAAGGAAAAACCATCAAGGATGTCTTTATCGTGGTCATGGATGCCATGGGACAGCTCTTTTATTCCTTAAGCATTGCCATGGGCATCATGGTGGCTTACGGTTCATATGTCAGGGACGATGACAACCTGATGAGATCGATCAATCAGATCGAGATCTTTGATACGGCGGTTGCCTTCTTTGCCGGAGTCATGATAATACCTGCAGTCTTTGCATTCATGGGAAGCGAGGGACTGACATCCTCGGGTCCGGGACTGATGTTCATTTCGCTGCCGAAGGTTTTTGATGAGATGGGTGGCGTCGGTACCGTGATCGGTATCATCTTTTTCATAAGCGTCATATTCGCGGCGCTTACCAGCTGCATTTCGATAATGGAGGCCATAGTTTCAAGCTTCATGGACCGTTTCAACATGTCGAGGAAAAAGGCGACCATCATCGAAGGTTTGATCGCCATAGGTGTGGGTGTTATCGTATGCCTGGGCTACAACGCGCTGTACTTTGAAGTTCCACTTCCAAACGGCGCTACAGCGCAGATCCTTGACATCATGGATTATTTAAGCAATAACATCCTGATGCCTGTCGTTGCGATCTCAACCTGTATCCTTATCGGATGGGTGGTGAAGAGCAGTTATGTGATCGATGAGGTTACAAAGACGGGAGCCAAATTTGGAAGAAAGCAGCTGTACAAGGTGATGATCCGTTTCATCGCGCCCGTTCTCCTTGTTATACTTTTACTGGAGGCATTGGGAATCATATGACAATAGAAGCTTATACGAATCCGGATTTCGGATGGAAAGAAAAAATCACATTTCTGATGATCACTTTACTTGGAATGGCAGTCTGTTCCGCAGTCATACTCATCAAGGCAAAGCTTGTGAGTGCGGGTGTGCCGCGCGAAGAGCGGAAAGGCGCTTATTACAGGCAGGCACATAACCGCCTCGAAAGGTTCTATGAAATGATCATCGCAGGATCGTCTGTCATGTCATTTTCCTGCGCCTATGTGATCATCAATCATGTCTACGGGCTCGTGGCGTCCGGGCAGGGAACACCGGGTCCCCTGCTTGAGGTATTGATAAATGCTTGGGAAAGCGGAAGGGATTTTATTCTGCTCCTTCTCATCTGCCTTTCCTGCGTGATGAACACGATCCTTGATAAACTCATCATCCCGTTAAGACGGATCGGCAAGGAAGAAAAGGCCACCATCAGGATGCTTGCGATGTTCTATGTCATCATAATCCTGGTGTTCTTAAACCACATCGGAGATGAGAGCGAATATAATCCCGTCATGATGTATTATCTCGGTCTGATGGTTGGACGGTTTGTGTATTTCGATGCATCCTTCGGAGATTTTATCGATGCGCTGAAAAATATGCTGAAGAGCCTTGACCTGCTGATACTCGGACTTGTTTATACAGGCGTACTCTGTTTTGTCGGGTTTAATAAGGGATATCTTCTTGAAAGGAATTATTATATCGTCGGCGCGTTCTATGTGCATCTGTTCATGCTGGCCGTTATCTTCATCTGCAGGCTGACGCATATATTCGATCTTATTGTAAGAAAACCGAAGGGGTATGTGGAACCGATACATGAAGGGTATGATGACAGGGCATACGAAGAAGCATACGATGACAGACAGGATGAAGATTATTATGATTACTATGATGATGACGGGTATGATGACTACGAAGACGACGGCTATGAAGATGACGGATACGAAAGAGATGAGTACGAAAGAGACGGGTATGAATGACAATAAGATTACGATCTCTATTTCTGATCGGTGAGCCCTACAAGATAATCTAACGAAACCCCATAATGTTTTGCGAGAACAATGGCATATGAGAGCGGAAGCTCCCGTATGCCTTTTTCATATCGGCGGTACACTTCCCTCTGGCAGTGCAGGAGGTCGGCTACATCTTGCTGAGTCAGATCATTATCAATACGAAGATTTTCAATTCGCTGCCAGTGCATATCCATAACCTCCATCTATTGATAAGGCTACCAAATGGTGGTACAATTCAGCCTGAAATGCTACCATATGGTTGCATGAACAGAGATGGAGTAAAAGCAAATTATGAAAAACAGGCTTAGGTTTTTTGTTGAAAAGATAGGAAAAGGGGATGAATCCCTGAAAACAAAATGTGCTTTGATAGTGGCGGCTGTAGTAATTTTTATTTCCTGTGTGATTGTTATATTTTACGGATATCGCAAAAGCGGATTCTTTTTGGATGAGATTTATTCTTATGGACTGTCAAACAGCCATTATGCCCCATTTCTAAGAGATGTTAAAGATGGAGAAATCAGGGAAAAAGTATTTTTAAGACAGGAATTACTTGATTATGTGACTGTTGGAAAAATAAAATTCGATTATAAATCGGTTTATTATAATCAAACCAGAGATGTACATCCTCCGTTTTATTACTGGATTCTAAATATGATATCATCAGTTTTCCCTTTTACATTTTCTAAATGGATCGGAATCGGCGTTAATTTAATATTTTTTGTGATAACTCTCGCATCGCTTTTTTTTCTGACTTATAAAATGTTTGATGATTACAGGATATCAGGTGTAGTTGCTGTTTTGTACGGTACAAGCAAGGCAGCAATTTCCACGGCAGTCATGATACGTATGTATATGCTGATGACAATGTTTACTGTTCTGTTAACATTGTGTGTTTATGAGATAAGAGAGGGTGAGAAAAGGAGAAAAATACTTTTTCCGATACTTTAAATACTAATCGCAGCCGGGGCATTAACACATTATTATTTTATAATATATGCTTTTTTTGTATGTGCTGTGGAAACGGTGTATTTGTTTTGTAAGAAGAAATATAAATATTTGCTGTTTTTTTCCATATCGTCCCTTACGGGTATTGTCCTTATGATTCTGATATACCCGGCGTGCCTGACACAAATCTTTAAGAAAACAGGAACGGGACAGACTTTTATGGATCATCTTTCGGATTACGGGCAGATTTTAATAAAGACAATAAGTGTTCTTAAGGTGATATTTAATGAAATATACGCATTATCAATAATTGGGTTGTTATTGCTTTTTACTATCATATTAAAACAGGTACTAGGTTTTTCCCGGAAAAGGGACATTATATCCTTTAGGAATATGGGATTTATTATACCGATACTACTGACATTTTTTACGGTTCTGCTTATTTCATCACCCACGGACCGGTATTTTTTCAATCTGATGCCGATGTTTGGGTTGATCGTTGGTTTATTATTATGGGCGTATAAAATGGCAAAAGATAAACAAGGTAATACCATAGAACTTCCGGAATGGGTGGCCCTTATTATGGTACTTGTAATGGTCAGCGTTGTTTTTATGAAGCCATCATATATCTACTGGGAAAACAAGGAAAGAATGAGTACTTTAAGCTCATGCAGCAGTTCACCCTGCGTGTTTATTACCGATAACAGGAATCCATCGATTACATCGGAACTGCAGAATCTTCTTTTGTTTGATGATATTTTTGTTACTGATCTGGAGTCGTGTGACGGGGTTGAAAAGTATATAGAATCACATGGTGCGAATATGAAGACTGTGGTATTTATAGCCACTTATCCCAAAAAGAAAAACGATGAAAATATTTTGAACTGTATTTCGGATATCGCTGATTATAAAGAAAAACAATCTTTGTATCAGGGAGATTTTGCAAATGTATATGAACTTTACAAATGAAAAAATGACCTGACAATTATTCTGTTTACAATCTTCGTACTTTGTCATACCATCATCTCCATCAAAATCCTTAAGGGTGCGTCGGGGCGTTCGCCCGGTTTTTCCAACAGTATTTGTATAGAAGAAGGTTTTGATCTATAATCGTTTTCAGGGAAGAAAAGGGATCGGAAAGGCACCTGGTCATACAGATATGCAGGAAACTTGAAAAAGGTAAGTCTGTTTCGATAATTGCAGATGAATTGGAAGAGTTTGAGGAGAATATAGCAAGGATCTGCAAGGTCGCTTCTGAATTTGTACCGGAATATGATGTGGAGAAGATATTGGAAAAAGTCAGAGGACGGAAGCTATGAAAAAATTTTTGATTTTATTTTTGATGGTCATGCTTGTTTTTATTATGGGAGCCTGCGGATCCGTACAGGATGGGACCGGCGCGGGAGAAGCACAGTCTGAGGAGAGCGCGGAAGGCACGGCCGGACAGGGGACTGAAGCTGCGGATAAAAGGGACGCGGATGATCAGACGGGGGTAGATTACGATGAACTTTTAGATGAGATGCAAAAGGCCGCTGTCGGAAATCCCTGGGGTGATACCCAGGCACTTTCAGTTGCGGAGGAAACAGCGGGTGTGAAGTTCACTCCTCCCGAAGAGGATATGCTGCCTGAAGGACAGGAGCTTCAGACCTACAGGTATATGGAGGGAATATTAGAGGCCGACTACAGCGACGGGGAGAATGAACTCTGCATAAGAAAGTCGGGTAAGATCAAGGGACAGGAACTGTCGGGTGATTATAATAAGTACGGGAAAGAATGGACCGAGATGATCTCCGGGATCGCGGTGACCTGTCTTGGCGACGGCGAACTTATAAACACTGCTTATTATGATGACGAGACCGGACATTTTGCGATAAGCTATAACATCGGGCAGGAAGGAAAGGGAATTTCTGTCGGGGAACTGCAGAGACTGATCGATGGAAAAGAGGTTTCCTATACTTTCAGAACTCCGGAACTCAGACTTTCACATTTTACAAAGCATGGCATCGACATGGGCTTTGCTTCCGAGGAGGCATACGAGGAAGCGGCATCGAGAGTCATCACGAATCCCAAAGCATTGCACAAGACAGAAGCAGAGGACGGGGACGATGTCTATTATGTGGAGGATACAAATGAATTTGTTATCTTAAGCCGTGACGGATTCATCAGAACTTACTTCTGCCCCGACAGGGGGAAGGCGTATTACGATAAACAGTAAGACAGCGTATTGTGCAGTGTTTTTCGTTATGTTATAATTTTTTTTCGGAGCGGGCTGCTCGAATTTTGTATTGTTTGGAGGGAAGTGAATGTTTACACAGCTGTTTGGAAAATACCTGACGGAAAAGGCTGTCATCAAAGAAGATATCTACAAAAAGATCCTTGAAAAACAGAAATCTGTCCGTGTTAAGCTTGGTACTATCGCAGTTGCGGAAGGCATGCTGACGACGGATGAGGCAGAAAAGATAAATGAACTGCAGAAAAAACTGGACAAGCGTTTTGGTGACATTGCCATAGAACAGGGTTTTATTACAAACGAGCAGATGGAAGAACTGCTTTCCAAACAGGGAAACGCATATCTTAAATTTGTTGAACTTCTGACAGAGACGACAGGACTTACGGCTGCGGATGCCGAACAGCTCATAAAGGCATATCAGAAGGATTCCGGTTATACAGATGAGGAAATGGAGGCTCTCAAATCGGATGATATAGACAAGCTGATCCCGCTTTTCATCTTTTCGACCAAGCCGCATATCCGTGAGATCGCGGCTCTGGTATCGAGAAACATGACCCGTTTCATTTCCACCGATTATTATATTGATAAAGCCCAGCATGTGAAGGACTATTCCTATGAGCACCTGACATGCCAGGAGCTTTTCGGAGACGATTCTGTTTTTATAGGTATCGCAGCCGGCAGGGACGAGGAAAGTTTTCTTAAGACGGCCTCGGCTTTTGCAAGGGAAGAGATAAGTTCTGTCGGAGGCGATGCATACGACGCGATAGGTGAGTTCATAAATGTGACGAGCGGACTGTTTTGCTCGGAACTTTCAAAAAAGAAGATAGATCTTGATATGGAGCCGCCGGTCAGTTTTAAGAAGCAGACGGCAAGAGGAAATTTCTATGTCATACCGGTATTTCTGGAAGGCCATCGTCTGGATGTGGTCATATCCGTGAACGAAGGATTTGTTCCCGGTGAGACTCCGGAGATCATGGAGATGGATATTAACACCGGTGTTTCGGAAACAAACGCGGAAGGCAGTCTCGGAAAAGTGATGATCGTTGATGACTCGCGCATGTCCCGCACGATCCTTCGCAGCGTTCTCGAAAAGGCAGGATATTCTGTCATCAGGGAGGCTGACAACGGAGAGGATGCGGTTGCCGCATTCAAAGAGTGCAGGCCGGATCTTGTGACGCTGGATATCACGATGCCTAAGATGGACGGACTTGAAGCTTTGGCAAGGATACTGGCATTTGATGCGGACGCGAAGATCATAATGATCACTGCCGCAGGCCAGCAGGATAAGTTGATCACGGCTTTGAAGCAGGGGGCCAAGCGTTTTATCAACAAGCCCTTTGATGAAGAAGAGGTCTTAAAGAATGTCGGTGATGTCATTCAGGGAAAATAATAAATGCCGGAAAAAACAGAGGGCTCACATCCCTCTGTTTTTTGTTTTTAGTAAAGCAAAAGTTATTCGTCGTTCAGATGCTCATTCAGCATTTGCTCGAATACGGCAGAAGATTTTTTGTCTTTATTATTTTTGATCAGAGCAATGTTTCTTTTTGGGAGTTTTTCCTTCAGCTTCACCTTGACCAGGCTTTTATCCCCAAGGCCCTGTTCGGCGTCCTTCGGATGGATGAAGCCTATCCCGAAATTACCTGCTACATATCCGAGTATCTGGCCCGTGGCTATGGTTTCAATGGAGGGTCTGTATTCAAGGCCGTAATTTGAAAAGATATCCTTATAATACTTAAATGTGTCTGTGTTTTTTCCGAGACCTATCAGCGGGAAACGGGCCAGGTCCGTTATCGATATTTTCTTATTTAAAATATCCGCGTACCTGGGTCCTGCAACGGCTATGTCATTGTAGGAATAAAGGATCCTGTTTTCATTGTTTTTTTTCGCGGTATTCGTGTTCTGATCCACGGTAATAAATGCAATATCCACCAGATCATGATTAACCTGCGATGTGAGAACGGTAGTCGAATCATGAAAAATCTGAAGTCTTACATCGGGAAATTTATCGTGGAACTGATTCAGGGTCGGTATGAGAAATTTTTCTATGACACCTCTTGTGATCCCGGTTGAGATTCCGACAGTCAGTATTCCGGTACTGAGTTCGCCGGAAAATTGCAGTTCGTTTTCCGCAGTACGCAAAAGCCTGAATGCCGGCTCGACATGTCTGAACAGATCGTCTCCGGCTTCGGTCAGGGTCACTCCGGTGGAGAAACGGTTAAAAAGCCTGCACCCGAGCTGTGATTCCAAAGCCGCGATCGAACGGGATATGTTGGGCTGGCTGTTGGAAAGTACGGAAGCGGCCTTATTAAAGCTGTGATAGGTTGCCACATAATAAAAGATCCTGTAATAATCATAGGATACGGACATGTTTTTATTCCTCTCATCTGTTTATGCCGGATAATAAAAAGTTCATTTTGTAACAAGGTTTTATGTCTGATCATCCAGTGTACTTGTTATACCAATATGATATAACTATTATATAATAATGACATTATCGATCATATGTCAATAAATGATAAAATATTACTGTAATGAGGGGTAAAAAAGCAGGAGGAGGTACTCTTTTTATGTTTGGTTCAAAAAACAAGGTGAAAACGCCGGACTTAAGCGCCCAGCTTGAAGAACAGCAAAAGGTTATCGAGGAACTTCAGAAGAAGCTGGAGTTTTCGCAGGCAGAACTTGAGGCTGTAAATACCAGCACGCATCTTGGAATATGGAAATGTGCCTACGATGAGAACGGAAATCAGCTGAATGCCTATTACACTGATGAATTTCGCAGGATGCTTGGTTTTACCAGACAGGAGCTGCCGGATACGCTGGAATCTCTGGGAGCTATAATTCATCCCGATGATACGGAACTTGCGTTCGGCGCTTACGGCGCGGCAGCGGGTGACAAGTCGGGAAGGACAAAATATGATGTTGAATACCGCATCAAGACCAAATCTCAGGGGTATAAATGGTTCCATGCCGCAGGAGAGTGCATGCGCTGGCCGAACGGAAATCCGAGAGAGTTTATAGGGACATTTTCTGACATAGATGAACAGAAGAAAGCTGCTGAAGTCTTTGAACATGACTCCAGGCGTCAGAAAGCCGTTGAACTCATGATGCTTGAGGGAAGCTGGAGTATGGATCTGACAAAGTATGCCATTGATGATCCGAATTCTCCCATGGTCTTTTCCGACCAGTTCAAAAAGATCCTCGGATACCCTCCTCATTCGTCCGATTTTCCGGATATCATGAGTTCATGGATTACAAAGATGCATCCCGATGATGTTCCCGAAGCCTCCGCGGCAATGGGAAAACAGATGTCAGACCCCAGCGGACAGGCGGTGTTTGATATGGAATACCGCATGAAGCACAAGAACGGAGAGTACAGATGGGTGCGCGCATCAAGTTATGTCGTATGGTCCGATGACAATGTTCCCTTGATGGCCGCAGGCACCATACTTGATATAACGGATGAAAAGAATAACCGCCAGAGATTCAAGGATGAGATGGAGCCCAATATCGAATCTTTGAGTGCCGGTATCGCGGAGATAGCAGCCAATGTTGAAAAGGCAACTGCCCAGATGCAGGAGGTCGCAAAGAAACAGGAGGAAGTGAGCGTAGCAGCAAACGGAATCGAGGAAGCCGTGACTTCTTCCATGGAGATCATAGAAAGCATTCAGAATATAGCAAGCCAGACAAACCTGTTGTCTTTGAATGCGGCTATCGAGGCAGCCAGGGCCGGAGACGCGGGACGCGGATTTGCCGTCGTTGCAACCGAAGTCCAGTCGCTGTCAAGCTCCACGCAGGAGACTACCGAGCATATCTCTGAAAAACTTACAAATGTGAATGATTCCGTGAAGGGCATCCTGTCAAAGATAAGGCAGATCGGAGAGAGTATAGAGACCGAGACCGAAGAGATGAGCAGCATCAACTCTACCGTTGAGGAACTGCATTCGTCAGCCGATGTGATCGGAAAGATGGCAAAGACATTATATAAGTAAAAAAATAAAAGGTGACAGGGGGACGGTTCTGGTGACAACTTTTTTCGGAAAAGTTGTCACCAGAACCGTCCCCCTGTCACTTTTTTATCTTCTTCCGTTCAGTGCTTCGAGGATGGAATCCCTGCCTGCATTCACGCTCCCCTGCACCATTTCCTTTGAGCCGCCGCCCTTGGCATCAAATTTATTTTTAAGGATGCTGCAGACTTCTCTGGCGTCTCCTCCGGGTTCTGAAATGATGAACTTATAACCGTCGGTATCATTTCCCGAGAATACGCCGCAGATCCCGCTGTGCTTTGAGGCCAGATCATTTACGGCGTTGCGCTGGGTGATATCATTTACTTCATCTATGAAGATGACGGCATTTTCCGCCTTGTCATCTATTTTTTCCAGTTCTCCTTCAAGCTTCTTTTTTGCATTATCTATTTTTTCGAGCCTGTAGTTTTCTGTTTTTTCCAGAAGCTTTTCGACAGCGGAAATGAGGTTTTCTCTCTTTTCCGAAAGTATATGCGTCAGGTCATCGACCCGCCTGCATTCTTCGCTTATAAAATCATAGGCACGCTTTCCGGAAAGGATCGTAAGCCGCATTCCGCCTTTGTAATTGATCGCTTTTATTATTTTGATGATACCTATCTCACCGGTGTGTTTTACATGAGGCGCGCAGCAGGCGCAGATGTCGATGCTGGGTATGACTACGAGGCGGATGTCATCGGGAAGCTCGATCTTGCTCCGGTACTCGATCGTTTCCGCTTCTTCCTTTGTGTAATATCTGCAGAAGACAGGAAGGTCGGCATATATGACTTCGTTGGCTTTTCTTTCAAGACTTTGCAGTTCCTGTTCTGTAAGGACTTTTGCGGTGTCGAGAGTCACGATGTTGTCGGACAGGTGGAAGCCCATATTTTCGGAGGCGTGATCCCGGTGAAGAAGTCCTGACAGGATATGCTCGCCTGTATGGTTCTGCATGTTTGAAAAGCGGTGATTCCAGTCGATGAGACCGTTTATCGAAGCTCCCTTTGCAAATGAATCCGGCGGGGCATCGGTTTCGTGGATGATCAGATCTCCGTCTATCGCAACATGCGTTATCTCAAAACCTCCCAATGTCCCTTTGTCGCAGCTCTGTCCTCCTTCTTCCGGGAAAAACAGGGTACGGTCGAGGATAACACCCGTCTTTCCGTTTTCTGTATTTATGACATCACATATCCGGGCACGAAACTCCCTGTCATAAGGAGCCTCGTCATAGAGTTTAATCGTTTTCATGGGTTTTATTATATCATAAAGGTGACAGAGGGACGGTCCCGGTGACAACTTTTTTTTGAAAAGTTGTCACCGGGACCGTCCCTCTGTCACCTCCTCTGTCACCTTTTTCTTGTAAAATCCGTGGCTGTGATTTACGATGATATACGGGTAGAAAATTTCTTTTTGAAAGGAGTTGTCAGATGGCAAAAACTTTGCAGGAGATCAAGGATTTTATCAAAGAAAATGACATCAGCATCGTTGACTTCAAACTCACCGATGTTGACGGCAGGTGGAGACATCTTTCGATACCGGCCGAGAGACTTACCGAGGGTACGATGGAGCACGGCATAGGTTTTGACGGTTCAAACTACGGATATGCTCCGGTTGAAAATTCCGACATGGTTTTCATACCGGTGCTTGATTCGGCAGTCATCGACCGCTACGCCGAGATTCCGACTCTTTCGATGATAGGCGATGTGCAGGTCATAGATCTGCCGAATAACAGACCTTTTGACCAGTATCCGAGAAATGTGGCCAAGAGAGCGCTTGAATACATGAAGGAGATCGGAGTTGCCGATCAGATGATCATCGGACCCGAATACGAATTTTATATTTTCGACCATGTGTCTTTCAACCTCGACCCGCACAACAGCGGATATACGATCGATGCAAGACAGTCGGCCTGGGCTTCGGGAGATTATGATAATAATAACGGCTACCAGATCAGAAACGGAGCAGGCTATCATATGAGTCTTCCGATGGATATAAATAATGATCTCAGGAGCAGAATGTGCCTTTCGATGGCTGAGTGGGGGATCGATGTGAAGTATCATCATCACGAGGTCGGCGGATGCGGACAGATGGAGATAGAGGTGGAGCTCGGCGACATGCTCAAGCTTGCCGATGATACCATGTCCGCAAAGTATGTGATAAAAAATGAAGCGATGCTTGACGGCTGTACCGCGACCCTTATGCCAAAGCCGGTAGCGGGGGATGCAGGTAACGGCATGCATGTGCATATGCTGCTCTTCAAGGATGGCAAGCCGGTATTTTATGATAAGGACGGCTATGCGCAGCTGAGTAAGACGGCTCACTATTTCATGGGCGGGCTTTTGACGCATGCGCGTTCGATCTGCGCCATAACAAATCCTTCCACAAATTCATACAAAAGGCTTGTACCGGGATTTGAAGCACCGGTCACCATCGGCTATGCAATGGCAAACAGGAGCGCAGTGATCAGGATCCCTGCATACGCAAAAACTCCGGAAAGCAAGCGCTTCGAGCTCAGAAATCCCGATGCGACCTGCAATCCTTATTATGCCTATGCTGCCATCCTGATGGCAGGACTTGACGGTGTCAAAAAGCAGATAGATCCGTCAACAAAGGGATGGGGTCCTTTTGATTTCAATCTCTTTGATCTTTCCGATGAAGAAAAGAAGAAGATAGAGGGTCTGCCTTCATCCTTAAGCGAAGCGCTTGACGAGCTTGAAAAGGATCATGATTATCTGACGGAAGGAGGTGTCTTCCCGGAGAGACTGCTTTCACAGTATATCTCAAGACGCAGGAAGGACGATGCCATGATATCGCGTCTGCCCCACCCGGCGGAGTTTTCAATGTATTACGATCTGTAAAAAAGATGACAGAAGAACCGTCCCTCTGTCACAAAAGATGACAGAGGGACGGTTCTGGTGACAACTTTTATTATAAAGGAGGTTTACAAAATGAAGATCTATTCGGTATTTGACGAGGAATTTGCAAACTACGGACAGGTTCTTAAAGGGTATGATACTGCGGGGCTTATCGCGGCGATGAATGCGATACCTTTGCCTGCCGAAGGCGTTGATTACAAACCGGGAATTCCGGAACTTGAGAAGGAGCCGATATTTGCGGAACTTAAGGACAAGGCTTACGGTGGAATGCCTTTGGAACTTGGCATGTGCTGGGGACACAATACAAAGCTCAACTGTCTCGAATATCACCGTGATTCGGAGATCAATATCGGTGCGGAGGATTTCGTTCTGCTTTTAGCTAAAAGAGAAGAGATAAAGGACGGAAAACTTGACACTGCAAAGGTAAAGGCTTTTAAAGCTCCCGCCGGGGCAGTTGTCGAGGTATATGCGACAGCTCTTCACTATGCGCCCTGCCATGTGGATGAGAATAAGGGATTCAGGGTTGCGGTAGGTCTTCCCAAGGATACAAACACCGACTACCGTATAAGTGATCCCGTAAATGATGAGGACAGGCTTCTCTGGGCAAGGAACAAGTGGCTGATCGCTCATGCAGAGTCAGCTGAAGCAAAGGACGGCGCTTATGTCGGTCTTACGGGCGAGAATATAGATATCGCGAAGTGATCCCGGTAATGGAAAAGGTATTTATTACGGGGCACAGAAACCCTGATCTTGACAGCATATGCAGCGCCTGCGGCTATGCTGTCCTGAAAAAGAATACGGACAGCACAAGGGCTTATATTCCGGTGCGTCCGGGGCATTTAAGCGACAGCAACAAGGCGATCCTTTCGGCGCTCGGGATAAAACCTCCGGTATATATGAGGAATGTTTATCCCAAGGTGTCGGATGTGATGCTCGTGCCTGAACTAAGATACAGGGCGGACATGCCGCTTACGGTACTTGCAAAAGAGTACAGCGAATCAAATCCTTCCGTGGTGCCGGTATTTGATAAGGACAGATTTGCCGGTCTTTTAAGCGTCGATGACATCACTTATTATTTCATGCAGAAGCTCGGATCTGCCGGGCAGATAAAGGATATACCGATGCTTGGCGAACTTCTGCGTGAGGGCGGCGATCCGCTTCAGATCACGGATCTTTTTGAAGATGCCAAGGCTTCTCTTTCCGGTTCAAAAAAGAGAGGCCTTGCGGTCTTTGACGGAGAAGAGTTTGCGGGCTTTGTCACGAGGAGGTGTTTCTTAAAGGCGCCATCATACAAGGTTATAATGGTGGATCATAATGAGGCCGGACAGTCGATACCCGGGATAGAAAGCGCCGATGTGATCGAGATAGTGGATCATCACAGGTTCGATGCGTCAAAGACGGATCTGCCGATCTTTATCGATACGGAACCTCTGGGCAGCACCTGTACCATAGTTTATCAGCTCTTTTTGCGGCACGGCATGATGCCCGATGAATATACGGCGCGTGTACTGCTTGCAGGACTCATTTCCGATACGCTTATATTAAAAAGCCCCACGACTACACATATCGACAGGGAGACGGCTGCAGCGCTTGCCCGGATATGCAAGGTTACGACGGAAGGGTTCGGAAGCGAGATGTTCTCGCATGTGGAGAGTCTGTCAAAGAGAGATCCCGAAAATGCCATACTTTCCGACTTTAAGAAATATAATGAAAGCGGTGTAAAGATCGGCATAGGGCAGTGTGAGGTCACAACATTAAAGGATATAGACAACTACCTTAAGGATTATCTGAAATGTCTTGAGACCGTGAGGGAAAAGAACGGTCTTGACTGGGCTGTCATAATGATCACGAATGTCTTAAAAGAACACAGTGTCCTTCTGACTACCGGTTACAGGCCGGAAAAGTACCTGCCTTATAATAAGATCGGTGACAGGGTTTATGATATGCCCGGCGTGATGAGCCGTAAGAAACAGCTTCTGCCGGAGATGATATATACACTGACGAGTAACTTTTAAAACACGGCAGTCCCTGTCCGGCAAAAAAATGGACCAAAATGTGTCCGGTTCGTATATAAGGATAAAGGATTTATGAGAAAGGAGAAATAATATGAGTATCAATAAAAATGAACTGACAAAGGATCAGATCATAAGTGCGCTGAAATGCGAAGGTGCGGATGAGCTTATGGAACTGGCAAAAAAAGAAGGCTTTGATATCACAAAGGAGGAAGCAGAAGCGTATCTTGACGAGTTGTCAGACCTGGAACTTGATGAGGAAAACTTAAAAACCGTTGCCGGCGGTATCTGTTATATGGAGGATTGTCAGAAGCACACCATGCTGGATTAGAGAGGCTTAAAGAAAAGCGTAACTTTTTGACTGCCGCTTCGGGTATACGGTATAATAAACAGAAAATATGAACGCATATCTGACTGCGGGTCGGAAAAAACGGAGGTTTATTATGGCATCGGTCAATAAAAACGAGCTTACTTTGGAAATGGTGCAGAAGGCAATGAAGTGCCGGACGGCTGATGAACTGCTTGAGCTTGCAAAGGCCGAGGGATATGATATGACGAAGGAGGAGGCTGAAAGCTATATGGAGGAACTTTCAGACCTTGAGATTGATGAGAAGGCTCTCAAGGCGGCTGCGGGAGGAGTTCACAGCTGCTATATGGTAGATGGCTGCGCGTTTAAGTGCGGAACTCTCAAGGATTGCTGAAACGATCCTCCCGGCGGTGGGCTGAAGTTATCCATGGAGGAATTTTAGAAGCACTATCCGGGGACAGTTCTGACTTTTGAGAGGAACTTATGGCTCCTCATTGGGAAAAGGAGCCATAAGCCGAAACAGCCTCGTCTATGGTCAGTTCGCCTGTTGCAAATCCGTAAACTGCCATCCTGAACTGTACGACTGCGTCATCTGTGAGTCCGAACTCTTCCGGCGACAGGACCCGGGATGCCGGAATGCTTCCGAACGCAGCATACATTCTGTTAACGGACAGATCTTTTGTCGGTGACATGAGGCCTTTGTTTCCTGCCATCTCGTTCAGTTCCCTCGAAGTGATCAGAAAACGCATAAATTCGTTGGCAACGTCCAGATTTGAACTGTCTTTGTTGACCGAAAACTGAAGATTAGGTATGTCAAGGAAGTACGCACCTTCGTCTGACATGGGGACCGGGACAAAAGTATATTTAAATGGTTTTTCTGTAAATACTTCAGAAACGCTTTCGCGTTTCCTGGTACCGGAAACGGCATCTCCGGCGCAGATCATCATGGGAACATCCCCTTCAAAGAAGCGGAGGATCACCGCATCATAGTTATTTTCGATGGCATTGCAGGCATTGATATCCACACAGTCGTCGCTTAAAAACTGCTCCATTTTTTCAAGGGTGGGTCTCATATATTCACCGGCTGAAGGATCAAGATCATTCAGTTTTTTACAGCTTCTGCGTCATTTGCCACGGTCGAGCAAAAGAGTGGATAGCTGATCAATGTGTAAAGCGATGTTTTTTCCTGAGCGGTATAGCCCATCATGGGATTTTCATAGCCTTTTTTTCGGAATTCGCGGCACACGGAAACCAGCTCCTTATAGGTCGAAGGAATGCTAAGACCTTCCTTTTTGAACAGATCGTCATTTACAAGCATTCCGTAGGTACTCGAGAAAACCGGGACCATTGGAAGTGTGCCATCATCCGTCTTCAGAAGGATATTGCTTCGGATACAGCCAAGATCAAGACCCAGTGCCGGGTCAGCAAGATTCTCGGCATGATCTATTGAATCCTTATACTGTTCACGACCATACATCCAGGAATTGTTAACGTAGATGTCCGGAGCATCGTTTCCGTTCAGGACTGTACCAACCATGTTGTTATAGTCATCAATTTTGGTGTATACAAGTTCCACATCGGGATAATACTCGTTGAAACGGTCAAATTCTGTTTCCAGTGCCTCAAAGTTATCATAACCGCCTGCAACATTGATATGACATTTACCTGAAGTATCAAGAGTCGGTCGAAAGATGTCCTCTGTCTTTGACTCCTGCGTTACAGAGCCGCATGCTGTCAGGCACTGGATCATCATTACAGCAGCAAAAACATACATTGTTTTCTTCATAAGGGGTCTCCTTTCTGTTTCAGTTATTCACTTTACGCTGTCTTTAAGCCTTCGTATTTCCCTGAATACAAGCTTAATATCAACAGGCTTTGCAATATGTCCGTTCATCCCCGCCTCCAGGCATTCTGTGACATTTTCAGAGAACGCGTCTGCAGTCATGGCGATGATCGGAATGGATGATGCCCATGAGTTTTCCAGCTCTCGAATCGCTCTTGTTGCATCGAGTCCGTTCATTATCGGCATCTGCACATCCATGAACACAAGATCATAGCTGCCTTCCGGGGCTGAGCTCAACTTGTCCACGCATACACGCCCGTTTTCCGCACGCTCGCATATGATGCCATGCATGTTGAGCATATTGGATATAATCTCCCAGTTAATATCTATATCCTCTGCAATAAGAATGCGGATACCGTTAAGATCGGAATAATCGTCCTGCGGTTCAACGGATTTGGATTCTGCGCCGATAAGCTCATTTATCTTATTATAGAGAGTGGACCGGAAGATCGGTTTGCTTACAAAACCGTTTGCACCTGCATCTTTTGCCTTATCCTCTATATCTGACCAGTCGTATGCAGAGATCAGCAGTATGGGAATATCTGCGTTAACCTCCGATCTCATGCCTGCCGGTTATCATTTTGATCGCTTCTGCTCCGTTATGTGCCTGCTCTGCTGCAGAACCCAGGACTTCAATCTCGTCGACAGTCGTTTGAAGCGTAATATCATCATCATCATCAATCAGAGCATCGATCTGGTCAAGCCGGATTTCTTCAAGCTGCCTTTCGGCCTCGGGAATATCAAGTACGACGGTGAAGGTGGTTCCCTCCCCCCTGCTCACTTTCGCATTCAATAGTTCCGCCCATCAGATCAACCATTTTCTTGGTAATCGCAAGACCCAGGCCGGTTCCCTGAATACTGTTGACACGGCTGTCTGTCTGGCGCGAGAACGGCTGATACATCGTCTCTATGAATTCCGGACTCATTCCGATGCCTGTATCAGACACAATGTAGATCAGCTTTGTGCAGCCGGGAACGGTACTTGCTTCCTTGCGCATATCTACACTGACTCTTCCGCCCGGTTCCGTATATTTGATGGAATTGGAGAGTATATTGATATAAATCTGATTCAGGCGGAGCTGATCCGTATACAGGTATTCCTTTTCCATATGGTCAATATGAAAACTGAACTCGATATTCTTTTCCTTAATCATCGGCTGCGATATATTTACAAGGTTTTCGACAGTCTCAACAATGGAGAATGTCATGGGACTCAGCTTCAATTTCCCGCTTTCCACCTTGGAAATATCCAGAATGTCATTGATCAGAGTCAGCAGATGATTGCTGGCAAGGCCGATCTTCCGAAGGCTTTCTGCGGTTGATTCCACTTCCGGAAGGTTTTTCTCAGCAATGGCCGTAAGCCCTATGATGGCATTCATGGGGGTGCGAATATCATGTGACATGGTGGATAGAAAATCAGTCTTTGCCTTATTTGCCAAGTCTGCTTCCCGGGCTGCAATCCCAAGACGCTTGTTCAGGTAAAGCATATGAAACAGGTCAAGTACGAACAGAATCAGTAACCCCACAGAGATGACTCCGACCAGAAACCAGTTTTCTATATCAACATTGAGGTCCTTTGACGGTACAAGACTCAGCAGTGTCCATCCGGCGGTAGAAGCAACAGGGGTAAAAGCAAGTATACGCTCCTGTCCGTGTGAATCCAGCATTGAGATTGTGTCTGTCGATGATGTGATCTTATCAAACAACTCCTTCGTTGATGAGGTGTCCGTCGTATTATATGATTTATAGAATTCAAAAAAACTGGAATTCTTAAAACTATATCCTTTGATGATATAATCTCCGTCAGCATCGATCATGGAATACTCGGCATTAACAAACTCTACTTGCGGAAAGACCCATTTCTGTTCAAGCTCTGAGACAGGTATTACGCGCAATAGAAGCGCCGCCACAGAAGTCTCCTTTTCAGGATCTCGAAGTGTGATTCTGTTGCAAAAAGCCAGCGATTGTTCGCCGTTCATCGGATTAGTGTAAGTGCGGGTGACGTTTATCGATTTCCCGATCTCATCAATCCAGCTTACATCCTCAAGAAGATCCACTCGTTCATAAGAAACAGCATAATCATCTGATGTGCCCTGTTTAGGACGTGTAGAAAAGCCTGTGAGTGTTTCGAGAAAAATAAGATGCGCCGAAGTACTTGCAAGAACATGGGATGCACGGATATAATCCGCCGCATCCTCTATAGTCATATTTTTATTGTTGATATAATTCGCCCATACATCACAAATACGCTGCTCGCCTTCCAGATAGTTTTTCGTCACATGTTCCATTGTGACCGTTATGTTTTCAAAATGCTCTATCTGTCTCTTGTAAGCAGCTTTGCTTTCATATCCGGAATAAAGCGCAACAAAGATCAATATGGATGAAATAATGATCACGTTGACGAATATTATTAAGGTCTTTCTCGCCCTGACCTCCAAAAAGCCAAATCATAATCGTCAGAATACGATAGCCGGTATCGTCGATGCCGTGTTTATATGATACCATAATAATCAATGCTTTACGATGTTTTTCCGATAAATATGAACTGTTAACAGTTAACAGAATCAGAATTGGCGGGATTGGCCTCCTGGTATATTTATATATCACTCGAATTGGCGATCTGCTAAGTGCGTCGGTAGCGTTGGGAAGTTTTGCCATCATCATGTGGTTTGCTGATAATATGACTGCCATAACCTGGAATCTGATATTAATATGGATTCTGATTCGGTGTGTTTATGTCGTGACTAGAAGTATCTGATTCTATTTCAGAATGTATCACTGACTGTGGAGATACTGTGAAGTTTCAGGGTTACAAACGATGTGGAAGTATAGTAAACTAATATATATTCCATTTTGTGTATTTGCTGTTTTTCTCTGAATAGTCAACAGAAAGGTTTCATAGTCCATGAAAATAGGAAATGTATTAGTTGACTAAGTGACCGCAACCGGAGATTTAATTGAAGGATATGACACGAGTTTGTCGTATCAGAGATATTTGATCGGCTGAGCCGGTATTTTCCTAAACTTGAAAAAGACGTGGATAAGGGTTTGTTGATTGGATCCTATAATGGAAAAAAGAGACTTCCTTTATGGGAAGTCCCTTTTGAAAAGAGAGAGAATTATGATTATTACTTCTTGAAATTATGCATTTTCCTGATTTTTTCTGTTCTTGTTGTATCTGTAGATGCTGTATGCTACGATCGCTGCGATCAGGAGAAGGATCCACCACCAC
>JAILOK010000036.1 GCA_024690825.1 Lachnospiraceae bacterium
GGATCCTTCGGGAACAGGCTCAACGGGCGCCATGACAGGCTCCACACCCTCGGGGCGGTCGCCGTTTTCTTCCGGAGTGACCGGATCAACAGGCACCATGACAGGCTCTACGCCTTCAGGCCGCTCACCATCGTTTTCTACCGGTTCCACAGGCACCATCACCGGCTCCACGCCTTCGGGCCGTTCTCCTTCTTCGGCGGTTTCTTCCGATTCTCCTGCAGTCTCCGCAGCCTCCGTGATCTCCTCTTCGGCAAGGATATTAACCGGTTCAAAAAACCATATATTGTTTACTAAAAGAGCAAGTATGCACAGCCATGTTATTTTTCTTTTCATACAATGCCTCTCTTTTCTTTATACGAACGGATCCGAAAAAAGTGCAGACGGATCCCCAAGTGATACTATACTATTATCTGTATCGTCAGGAATCCGTCTATTCTTTATAGCTGTCTTCCATTTTGCACTTTTTCAATGATTTTTCACATCATTTCCGCACTTTTTCTATTATCTCCGCATTCTGTATCATTATCGGCTTTTCGGTCTTTTTGTATAGCTCCACGACCGAACTGGGATCCCCGTAATACGCATCGCTTACCGCTATGGCGCGGTCAAGATCCGCGCTGTCATCATATATTCCCCAGTCCTCTTCCCTGTATTGCCTCACTATCTCCTCATATTCCTTCCAAAGATCCGGCCGAAGCGACCTGATCGTGGCCTCAAGGAGCGGATGAGGCCGCCAAAGGAGTGTCACCGTGTCTTTGTTTTCCTTAAAAACACGCAGCGCGTCCCTTATCTTTTCGACCATCTTCATATCGTTATCAAGCATTGCCTGGATCCCGGTATTGTAAAGGATGATCTTTTTTCTGCTGCCGTCCGGATTGTCGGTCTTTTCCCGCCATTTTGGCGGTATTTCCTGCTCTGAAGCCGAAGCCCTTAATACCCTGTCAAATTTGGGTGATCCCTCTCCGGATATCTTTTTTTCCCAGTACGGCCTGCTTTCCTTTCCTGCAAAACCAGTCATTATATTGACATAGGCCTTTTTCATGGCTTCGGACTGAACGATGACTTTGTCTGCGTTTATCACCGCGGGCATGGCCACAAGATGCTCCAGTTTTTTCAGGATTTCCTTATCATCGGGATCCGGTTCGTCAAGCACAAAATAGGGTATATATATCAGTTCATCCGTAAATTTCTTTAAGTTCTTTGAATAAAAGAAGGGATGGACGCTTGTTACGAAATTGGCGTCGTCATAGGGATTGTGTATATATATCCTGTCCGGATGTCTCTTCTCAAAGTCGTATTCCCTGTAACCGGTTACAGGCACATCCTCCGGATACATATCCGCTTCATAAAACTCCTCCCGAAAGGTCCCGTCGGGATTTTTTTCATAATAAGGGATCGGTATCACAAATGAGGTATCATCGGGATCTTCCTTTGTCTTCAGCCATACAGACTCCAGGCTGTCCCACATTGCTGCCTTGTAGGGCAGAAAGACCGTCTCCGTGGTCACATGGATATCATTGTTCATACTGTTTTCCACAGCAATAAGTGACTTTTGGAGCATCTTGCCGATCTTTGCGGCATCAGACCCATCTTCGGACGAAAGCATCTGTGCGATCTGAAAAAGCGTTTCACAAAAACTTTCCAATCTTGATACGGTTATAAAGCCTTCTCCCTCCAGGGTTTCTATGGTATTTCCCATGGAGATGGCGCACTCCTGCGACTGCTGCAGCAGAGCGTTCGCGGCGTCCTTATTACCCGACTGTACCTGCTTTACTGTCTGATCGGCAGCTTCCCAGAGGGTCTGTATCATTTCATTCAGGATATTTCTCTGATATCTTCTCATTTCTCTTTCCTGTAATAATGCCCCGCTGTCCCGGACCGGTCACTCCATCTTTATATTCAGCGCATCATAGGGTATGAACACTTCTATGAATCCCGAAGAGAAGGGTCCCACCGCGTAAGGTGAATATCCGACATTGATCCCGTCCTGCGCAAAATCAATGATCATATTAAAACCTGCAAGTTCTTCAAATTCCTTCTTTTTCTCCGGTTCAAGCGACGGATCATAGCTTTCGTAATACTTGTATTCGCCGCTGTTCTTCCAGTCATCCATGGAGTACTGCACGACTATGTTCTTAAATTCGTTTTCACTTCCCGGGAAAAGATCCTTTATCGTGACAGTATCTCCCGTATCGGTATCAAAGAGATAGTTTGTCACGCCGGGCATTCCGTGCGCGCCGCCGTAATATACATAATCACCGAAACTCACCTCGATATAATGAGATCCGATCTTTTCAAGGCCGCTCAGATTCACATCATAACTGTAGGACGGAGCCCACGCATCCGGATCATCCAGGTCATATACCTCTTCTTCTCCGAATATGTCATTGTGGGCGGTTTCCTTTGTATCTTTTGCGTATCCCGTGTTCTCATCATACTTCTGCTGCAAAAACTCATTCATTTTCGCAGCGTTTTTAATGCTGTCATGGAAATAAAATCTGTCTCTTGTTGAAGTGAAATATCTGAAATCCTTTTCCGTTTCGGCTTCCTTGTCGGTTTCTATATATCCGAAATCAGCAAAGGTTTCATGGCGCTCCACAGCATCGGTGATGACAGTGTCATCATCAAAACCGGTCCTCTCCATGTCAAGCGCTCTCCAGCTGATATCTCCATGGTGCGGGCTTTCCGCCTCATCATCAAACCACAGATAATAAGCTCTCCTCCCCCTGACGCAAAAGCCGTCCGGAACAGAACCGTCCTCATGGATATATCCCGGGATCACGCCGCTCCACTCGGGGATATCTATAAGAAGCTGCCCGTTCAGACTGTCATTTTCCAGTTCTTCTTCCTTTTCCCTGTAATACTTCCTTGATGCCACTCCTCCGTCCGGACTTTTTTCTTCCATATAATAATAGAAGTAACCGTCCTTAATATCTACCGGCACGAGTTCCTCCTTATCGTTCTTCCCCTTCCATATGATATGACTCTTTCCGGTTTTTATATTATACGATATGCAGCTTACATCTCCTGATCTTCCGTTTCCGGCATAATCTTCATTAACCTGGAAAATGTATGTATCATTCATCAGACTCCAGGTTCCGTTTTCGGACTGCTGCTTAAAGCTTCCGCTCTCATTTCCGTCACTGTCAAAAACCGTAACTGTCCCATCGTCGGCATTTCTTCCGAACATGTGGCCTGTATCTCTTAAATCCCCGGGAATGAAACTCATATAATCAATGCCTGTCAGATTCTTTCCCTTGTATGAATCAATATATTTCTTCATCCTCTCCATATTCCGGTCACGCTCTGTCTCTCCCTTTTTTGGATCATATTTCCATATGGGGTATTCATCGTTTTTGCCGTCATAATAGTCATAATAAAAACAATCCTCATATACACCCATATGGTAGACACTTATATCCTTATCAATTTCCAGCTCCGTGCTTCCGTATTCTTCACCCTCAACCCAGTAATAAAGGGTATAGTTCATCTTTCCGTCATTTAAAAGGACATAATAATACTTCTCATCTCCCCCGGCATAGACGATCCTCTCATCATCCTCCGTACAGCGCAGTACCTGGTTTGTGCTCTCATCATCATCTATAAAATAAATATTCCTGTTTCCTGCCAGAAATCTGTCCCGGAAAGCAAGCTTTGCGGGATCAAACTCTTCAGGTCCGGACTCTTTTTCTTTATCCTCCTCTACCTTCGTTTCTGCTTCTTCCTTTTTTTCTTCCTCAGTCTCTTCAGTCTTCTCTTCAGTCACTTCCTCCTTCACTGTCTGCTCCGGAACATCTTCTTTTTTCCCGCATCCCGAAAAACACACAGCGCATATGACTGCAATCAACAGAATCCTCAGCATTTTTTTCATGGTGATATACATTTCAATTTTCCTCCGTTCTGATATCCGTAAGCGCACACTGATCTCCCGTAAGAGCTACATATACCTTATCTTCAGGGTCTTTTATGGTTATCGTTTCCTGTATCGAAATACCCATATTGACTGTCGTCATGGTTATACGGTTTCCTCTCCTTGAAATCAGAATCTCACATTCAAACCCGGACCGGTTTTTTTCCATCCAGGCATCCCATCCATCAAAGTCAGTCTTTTTAAGAATAAAATGACAATCGGCAAATTCATTGGAGCCATTGTTCTCACCGTTGAGCTTGATCATTTCATACTCACGGTATCCGGGACCCTCCACCTTCATATCATCTGAATAAAAGAAAAGTATGTAGGGGCAGTGCCATACCAGACTTGCCGTAGGGAGGCTTCTCGAATGAAATCTGAGAGTCAGATGATCCGTCACCTGTATTCCTGCAGTGGAAGCCGATCTGTTCCTGTCGATCTGTATATTTGGAACATCGCTTTCGATCCTGTCGATGTAGCTTATCGCATCTGCTATCCTTCTGATATCTCCTTCTTTTGTTTCCTCTCCGGTAAACTCCTCCCTGATATCACTTATATGACACCACTGCCCGGTAAGAGCCAGATACGAGGATCTGGTGGCATCAGGCAGAGCAACGATGATGATGTGCTCTTTACCGGAACACTTCATCACAAGTCTCAGATGATCCTCATATCTTTCCGCTGTTATCTCATGATCTTCACCGGTCCCGGTCTCTTCATATGCTTTATCCTGCAGTGTCTTGATCTCCATATTTCTGGCGCGGGTACATATCATATGCCCGTCGAACCATGCCTCGCCGTATTCAATATAATCATAGGCTTTAATGGTGTGTATATTGTCATGTACACTTCCATCCAGAGAGTCGTACAGTACCACGGCAGACATTCCCCTTTTACCTTCATCCCGGGAAGGACTGCAGTTAAATGAGATCCTTTTTACCTTCGATGTGATCTCGATCCCGCCCGAAAAACTGTCCCTGTATTCTTTGCAATCCAGGTCAGAAACAACAGTTCTATTGTCCGCTTCAGAAAGAGCCTTCGATTTTGCCTCCTCATCCATCAGTTCCACCAGGATCCTCGAATAGTCAGGATCATACTTCAGACCTGCTTCCTTCACAAATTCCTCTCTGATCATGGCCAAAGGACAGGAAACTGCCATGTTTTCATATCTTCTGGCCACAGCAACGATCCTTGCGGCATCCGGTATCTGGTTTCCTTTTTTTCCCTCAGGAGAGCCCGTACCGTCATAGTATTCATTGCTGTACATCACATTCCTGCTCAGATCCGGGTACTCGGTAATCTCCGAAAGAATATCAGGTTTCACATCACTCAGGAGAGCTGTAAAATAAATGCTTTCGCATTCCTCTCCGTTTTTTCCGGAAGCCCTCGCGATCTGCTCAGCCTTCTGTGCGATCCTTTCCGATTGTCCCTTTTTTGATCTGTCTCCTTCTTCGGAAAGCTCCGCCAGTGCCTTTGCTGTCTGTTCAAAAAGACGTCTGCTGCTTTTTCTGTCCTTGTCCAGATCGTACATTTCGGCCTTATGCATTTTCTCGACGGATTCATTGATGTCAAAATATGCAAATATATACAAAGTCAGAGCAACAAGTACCATAGACATGTTGACCAGAGACAGCCCGTAGGCAAATATCTGGACTATACCCGTGACTATGGGTACAACAATAAACAGGACCAGGGAAATAAAAATCGACCGGTTAAAACGCTTCCTGTGTTGTATTATCACCGAAAGCTGTATGAGCGGTGCAATGACCGGAGCAGCATAGCACAGAATAAACATGGGCGATCTGTGATAAATGTTGCTTTCATCAATATAATAAATGAGGCCCGTAAACTGTGATAACACTATCAGCAGCATCCCTGTCATGGCCATGGCCATGGTAAGTTTCAGCCTCTTTGGAAGGCTTTCCAGCTGCCCTTCGCTCATGAGCAGATCGCCTATGTATATATTAAAAGCAAGTACCATGCCGGAAGTCAGAAAGAATACAAAAAAATTGCTGATCCTCACCATGAGATATCCGGCAGTGCCTGCCTGTCCCGAAAAGATATATGCCAGACGGTCAAAGGTCACAAGTCCGAAAGCCGTCAGCTCCACCGTCACCAGTACCGCCCTTCTGCGCACTGTCAGAGCTTTTGCTATGATGATCAGAATGGACAGCGTTGCACATATCCCGCTGAGAGCCAGCATCATATTCAATTGATGATCAGCAAAAAAAACCATCATCTTTCCGGTATCTCCCTGTTATGATCTATCTACTTGTGCAGTACAAAAAAATCCTTTAACTGATTGAGAAGCTCATCTTTTCCTATAGTCTTTAAGAAATACCCCTCAGGACGCAGTGCGACTACCGCCATGACGCTTTCCTTGTCACTTTTGCCGGTCAGAAACATTACCGGTATATCCTTTGTCTCGTTCTCACTCCTGAGCATCTCAAGAACCTGTGGCCCGCTCGTAACCGGCATCTCGTGATCCAAAAGGATCAGATCCACCTTGTTCTTTCCCAGCCATTTGATTGCCTGCAATCCCGAATTTGCCATGGAAACCCTGTATGTTTCCTTCAGCCAGTCTCTGACAAGTGCCAGATAATTGGGATCATCATCCACTATTAGGATGCTTTTTCTCAGTTCCCCCGCGTCAGCCTTTTCACAATATTCCCTTACAGTTTTCATATAACTTTCATTATCAAGCGGCCTTGTGAAAGTTTCATATATCAGGTCGTGTGGGATCTGATCAAATATATGCGGTGCATCGCTCTTTTCGCAGATGAGGATCATACGGTTATCGCTCTCCTCTATCCGGTCGGTCAGATAATGGAGCACCTCACTTTCTGTATTGCCGAATTCTTCCGAAAAGAAAGTCACCAGAGCGTTTTCATCCCAGTTTTTGTTTATCTCATCAACGCTGAATGGTATGAAGGTACATTCCATCTCTTCATCCCGTATTTTCTTTATCACGGCACGTACCAGGAATGTTTCCTTTTCGGCTACAAATAAAACACGATTATTATCCGACATCTTTTATGATCTCCTCCATTTCTTCCCATTTAAATGTTTTCAGCAGCACCGAGAGTCTTTCCACTCTCTTTTCGTCCTCCGCAGAAAGCCTGTACTCACCCAGCTGCTCCAGTATCATCTCAACAGAATCGTAATCCATCTGCGGTATCAGTTCTTTTAATGCATCGTACGCATCCTTCATCTCATCTTCAGGGATCAGTTCTTTTTCAGCCTCATCCTCTTTTTTGATTATCCTTCCGAGCCTGTCCCTGAAACTTCTGTAATCCTCAAGAAGCCTGGCGGCGTTCTCGCGGATGAAGCTCACATTATTTTTGTTGCCTGCTTCCTCCAGTTTTTCAGCCAGTGCAGACAAAGAACCTGCACCGATGATCCGGGCCGATGTCTTCAACGAATGGACCTTTACCGTATAGAGCCTGATATTTTCCTGCTTCAATGCATCTTCGATCACCTTTGCATTTTCTTCTATTGTCTGAACAAACATCCTGACTGCATTTGAAAAACCTGACACCCCTCCCGAATTTCTGATGCCGTCCTCTGCCACTATTCCTTCAACCTGCTTTAACCACGCCAGATCCTCCGGCAGTTCTTCGGGTTCGCTTACAATATCCGAAGCCTCCGCCTTCATCATGATCTCCTCCGGAATATGTTTCATGATGGCAAGCTCCAGCGTCCTGCTGTCTATAGGCTTTGACAGATATCCGTTGAAGCCCTTTGAAATGTAGAACTCTTCTCCCGCAGTCGAATTTGCTGTGAGCGCATATACAGGCAGTTCCGGCATCGTCTCGCGTATCCTTGCCACTGTTTCCACTCCATCCATTCCGGGCATCATATGATCAAGAAGAACCACATTAAATGTTCCGTATTTCAGTTTTTCAAGACATTCTTCTCCGCTGGATGCAGTGGTCACAAAAACCTTTGTCGCCTTCAAAAGTCCCTTGATCACTCCCAGGTTCATGGGATTGTCATCAACTACCAGGACATCCGCATCGGGCGCAACAAATCTCGGCACATAGGGTCCCTGTGTCTCTGTTTCCTCCCGCTCCTCAAATTTTCCCATTGGTGCGGCATCTGTGATCTTCTGCGAAACGGTAAGGATAAACTCACTTCCGTCTCCGTAAACACTCTCGCACCAAAGTCTTCCGCCCATGAGCTCTGCAAATCTTTTTGATATATCAAGCCCGAGACCGGTTCCCTGTATAGCGCTGTTTCTTTCCTCATCAAGTCTTTCATACGCGGAAAAGAGTTTATCAAGATCCTCGCTTTTTATTCCTATACCGGTATCCTTTACCGAAATCCTCAGATCACACCTTTCATCCTCTCTCTCCTCCATCGTCACGGACAGAGTAAATCCGCCCATATCGGTATATTTGACCGCATTGGTCAGAAGATTCAATATGATCTGCTTTATCTTTCCCGAATCCCCGTAAAGCTTTGAAGGAAGCATTTCGTCAATACTGATATTAAAGAACAGATCCTTTTCATCTGCCCTGACATGTATCATTGATACTATCGACCGCATAAGGTCGGCCACATCGTATTCCTGCTCTACCAGATGCATCTTTCCGGATTCGATCTTCGAAATGTCCAAAAGATCGTTGATCAGACTGAGAAGTGATTCGGAAGCACCTCTGATATCAAGGGCATAATTGATGATCGACATGAAATATCCCTGAGGCACATCCGTGGCATCCTCACGCAGTATCATCTCGTCCATCCCCATGATGGTATTGATAGGTGTCCTGATCTCATGGGACATATTTGCAAGGAACCTTGATTTGGCTGTATTTGCCTGTTCCGCTTCCTCTTTGGCAAGTCTGATCTCTTCATATTGTCTGCGAATGATCGTTCCCCGAAGAGCTCTCCAGACTATAACTCCCGCGAGCAGCACCACGAGGGCTGCGATCAGTATCCTGACTATGAGCAGTTCAAAAAACATGGGTTTTTTGACAACCCTGTATGTTTCTTCCTGAATGACTTTTTCTGCTGCATTGTCCAGTATCTGTATATGAAGTATATAATTCCCGTAACTGAGACCCGTATATTCAAGTGTGGAAAGTCTGTTTCTTTCCACGGTGATGCCTTTATCGCTGCTTCCGTCCAGAAACACCCGTACTGTGGGATTTGTCAGGGAATAATCAAGGACTGCCGGTGTTATCTGCAGACGTCCGGGTCCTGCCGGTATAGTATAAATGCCTGCAATATCAGGAAGCACAGGTTCATCGTTAAAAACGATCGAGCCGAGCTTCATTTTTATCATTGAGGCTTCTTCAAAAAAGTCATTTATATTTATCCTGCTTACCCCTGTTCTGGAGGAGATGTAAAGATTCCCGCTGCTGTCAAGCGCACTGTAGGAATTTGAAGTGGGTACGCTGGGCAGTCCGTTCGCTGTGGTATAGAGCCTGTAATCGCTGACGGTGTCGGAGATCATCTCTATCCTTGAAACGCAGTACAGGCCAAAGGATGAAAGCACCCACAGGTTATCCTTGTCGTCATAGCAGACATCGTAGTTATTATTGTACGGAAATGATCTGACATTGGTTATCATTCCGTCCCTCATGTATTCAATGGAGTTGGATGTGACGATCCAGAACAGCCCCTGGTCCTCATCCTTGCGTATCCTCATGACAACATCACTTGTCAGACCGTCGTCGCGTCCTATCACACTGATATCGGAACCGTCGATCACATATATCCCATCGCCGTCGGTTCCCGCATAGATCTTTCCGTCATCAGCCTCGGCGAGGGTAAGAAACACGGTATTTTTTATTCCTTCCTTAGCACCGACTGTTTTTACCACTCTGCCGCCCGAGATCACGGCAAGACCTCCGTTTGTCCCTATAAGTATCTGCTTATGGTTTTTACTCTCAATGGCACATCTGACCTCGTTACTCGGCAGTCCCAGGGTTGTAGTAAAACTCTTGATATCACCATCCGGAGTATATCTTACGAGCCCGTGCTCATTTGAAAATGTGCAGATCCACAGATTTTTATCGGAATCCTCCATGATGTGCCGGATCCTGGCACCTTCAAGATATGAGGTCAGTTCGTTCCGGACAGGCTTCCCGTTCACGCCGATGATCTGAAGACCGCTGTCCGTTCCTATGTAGATTCCGCCGTTATGCAGACATGTAGCGTTCACAACATCGGGAGCCAGCTTATTCTGAAGTGTCAGATCGCAGAAATTGCTTGTTACTATCTTCATCACTCCCTGCGTTGAGGAAGCCGCCCAGATGTTTCCCTGATAATCCGAAGTATGCATCTCGATCGCGCTGTTCATAGGTATGTTGTCTACTTTATGGAAGCGTCTGTTATCGTCCAGATATCCCATAACTGTCGTGGAAGAGATCCATACTCTTCCGCAGTCATAACTCATCCAGTGTGTGTTTTCCACGGGAGAAACATCTATTTTTTTGAGTCTCTCTGCCGTATCCCCGAATCTTCCATAATAAATGTCTGAAGATTCCGTTCCTAAATAAATCATACCCTCATTTTCAGGATCTGCCAGTATGGTCGTTATCGTTTTAGTCTTCAGATCAACGCTCCGGTAATACTGCGTGACCTTACCCGACTCTATCATAAACACATCTCCGCTCTTTGACATCCCGTATATCCTGCCGGATCTGTCGGAATCAAGTTTTAATATCCTGTCGGTGTTGAATCTGTCATCATCTATGATATTGACCTTCATATTATTGTCGACATAGCACACTCCGGCAGTTGTCCCGATGTAGATGTTCCCGTCCCTGTCCTCCGCAAAAACCCGTATCGAGGAGGACGGCAGACCGTCCCTGTATGTCAGATGCGTTCTCTCATCCCCATCCAATACCACTACACCGTTATCATTCGTTCCGACCCAGATCCTCCCAAGACTATCCTCAAAAAGACCACGTCCGCTTGTGAGACCGTCTGATGTATCCATCCTTTCAAAGGTCGAACCGTCATAACATATGATCCCGCTGTAACCGCCTATCCAGATACATCCGTCACTTGATCCGAGGACAACATTTGCATCCGAAGTGGGAAGTCCGCTTGACGCATCATAGATCGTGCTTGAATATCCGACTCCCTCTATCTGATCCGTTACGGCATATCCGCCTCCGGTCCGGTTTTCTTCCTCTCCTTTTGGATCTGTTTCCGGAACAGACTGCATGATCACATCATCCATTCCCGAAACAGGAGGGTTGCCCGTTGCCGCAGCGGTCAGGGCTGAAGCCGCAAAACAATATGCCAAAACGATCACAAACGATATGTATTTTAATGTCTTTGTTTTTCTGATCATTGATTATCTCCATACCGTGGAGCAGTTATTGTCCGTTGTATTTTTTCAATATCACTTTGACCTCCGGAAGATCATCGATAAAAACCTCCACACATTTCGGGTCAAACTGGCTGCCGGCTCCTTCCTCCAGTATCTCCAGAGCCTTTTCCAGCGGAAATGCAGGTTTATAGACGCGCGGAGATGTGAGCGCATCAAATACATCCGCAACAGCCATGATACGCGCGGAAAGCGGTATGACTTCGCCGTACAGTCCTTCGGGATATCCTTTCCCGTCCCATCGTTCATGATGGTATGCTGCCATATTTCTGGCTTCCTTCAGGTAGTTGCCACCGCTGGTCGTGCTGATCGCATCTTCAAGTATCTTTTTTCCGGCAGTCGTGTGAGTCTTCATTATCTCATACTCTTCATCAGTCAGCTTGCCGGGCTTGTTCAGTATGCGGTCGGAGATATTTATCTTTCCGACATCATGCAGGGGGGCGGATCTGACAACATCCGATATGAATTTCGTGCTGATCTTTTCAGGATAGTATCCCTTCTTTTTCAGGCCCTCAACGATCACCTTCACATATGCCGCCGTCTTCTGTATATGGGCACCGGTATCCGAATCACGGTTTTCAACCATGTTCGCCATCGTTATGATCAGACCGTCCTGCATTTTGGCTGTCGTATCTGCAAAATATCTGATGGAGCGCATCTGCTCCGTCTGTTCGAGGGACATCTCACAGATCGAATGATAGAGCTTCTCGAGCTCATCTCCGGTCTTCACATCCAAGGCTCTGATGCTCTTTACATTTTCATCCAGTTTAGCCTGGTCGTCTCCCGATCTTGAAAAATTCTCCACGCAGGATGCGATACTCGCTATGGGATATACGCTGAATACACCGGTCATCCAAAGCTCGAACGCGACTATCAGGATGAAAAAACCTCCCAGCGCCATCATCATGCTTATGATGAAAATGGTCATCTGTTTTGTGAGAAAATCCAATGAGACATCCGCACAGGCGTATCCCTTTGTCTCACCTTTTTTATTCTTAATCGGCCTATATACCGTGATAAGCAATCCGTACTTATCCTTTGATTCCACCGGTTCTATTTCTCCGCCTTCAAAAAGGGTCTGTAAAAAGGGCTCAAAGGTCTCCTCAAATTCCATGATATCTCCCGGTTCACTTGCCGGAGTATCTGGTGTTTCAAGATCAAATGCCACGCGGCATCCTTTATCTTCTATCCTTATCACATAAAGATATTTGATATCCTGTTCGTTGTCCCTGATCCTGTAGAGCATATCCTCTGTCTGGCTGTATCCCGGAGTTTTCTTTCCGCCCTGTATGAATTCATCTATCCTGTCAGGTGCAACCACCGAGGCAGCCAGGGTGGCGGCATTTACCGCATTCCGGGTTCGGTCTTTTTTTTCGTTTTCAAAATAAAATCTGATACCGACAAAACCCATGATAAATACAGACAGGAGAAGGATGCATGCCATTGCGATGGAGGTTCTTTTTGCAATGGAGATCCTGACATTTCTGCTCCATTTTCTTAATGACTTTTTCTCGGATGAGGAAAGCGGCCTCTGTCTCCAGTTCCTTATTCTGATCTTTTCGACCAGGCTTTTCGGCATCAGAATCTCAAGGACAACGGCCAGTGCTGCCGACAAACCCTTATCTATTATGTTGAGCAGGAGATTTACCAGCATAAAGGAGGCAAGCATCCCCATTCCCATCGCCTGCGAAAATGACACAGACATTTCCTCTATCATTCTGTTCTGGGGTTTCCCAAAAACCATCCACTGTCCCGGGCCGCTTAAAGCCGCACTTATAAATGCGATAGAAAGAACAAATATCACGATCGCTACAGGCCGGTTCTGTTTTATCCTTTTTGTATACCACACCGTAAACAAGGCTACGATGGCATTTATGAAGGAAAAAAACAAAGCGCTTTCATTAAAGACCGTGCAGATCACATTTGAAAATACGGCAGTCACTATGCCGGGAAAATAACCCGCAACAGCGGACACCAGGATCGTTCCCGTCATATCCAGAAAGAGAGGGATATCATATCTGTCAGCAAGATAAGCCGGTGCGACATTCAGGATGATGCCCGTAACGACAAACAAAACTATGCTTATACTTCTGTTGTTTTTATTATGAACCGTTACCGGCGGAATACCTTTCAAACCCTTTCCTCCAACATGCACAATTGTCCTATGATTGTACCATTTTTTCGGAACTTCCACAAGAATAGCAGGGTATGCTATAATCAAAAACAGACCGCTTAAAAAAATCATTTTGGGAGGACAAAATGAAACTGTTTTTTTATGCCTTAAGAGATTACGATGAAAAACATTATCTCGATGAATGTTCCGAAAAATACGGTTTTGAATATGGATTTACTTCCGAATATCCGGATATGGATAATCTCGATCTCTGCCGGGACTATGAAGGCGTATCGATAATAACCAACCCTCTGAATTCTGAAATGCTTGACCGCATGAAGGAGATCGGAGTGAGATATATCACCACACGCAGCATCGGATATGAACATATAGATGTTGCCCATGCGTACAGCATCGGCCTGAAGATCGCCCATGTTACCTATGCTCCCGAATCGGTAGCCGACTATACCATCATGATGATGCTGATCGCCTGCAGGCAGATGCCCTATATCATGAACAAGGCTGCCGTTCAGGATTTTTCCCTTGAGGGAAAGATCGGCCGGGAGATATCTTCCTCAACCATAGGTGTACTCGGTACCGGAAATATTGGCGCAACTGTTGTAAAACACCTGTCGGGATTCGGATGCAGGATACTTATGAATGATGTTTATGAAAAGGATGAACTCCGGGTATACGGAAATTATACTTCAAAGGAAAACATTTATGCCCGGTCCGATATCATAACTCTTCATGTTCCCGCTTACGAGGAGAACTACCATATGATCGATCAGAAAGCGATCGAAAGCATGAAGGACAATGTGATCATAGTCAACTGTGCAAGAGGATCCCTTATCGACAGTAAAGCTCTCATATCCGCTCTTAAGACAGGAAAAGTCGGCTTTGCAGCTCTTGATACGATTGAAAACGAGGCAGGTCTTTATTATCTGAACCGGTCGGGAGATATACTTGACAATGATGAACGCGCCATACTTCTTTCCATGCCGAATGTTTTTCTTACACCGCACATGGCTTTCTATACGGAGCGTACCGTGTACGATATGATAAACAATGCCTGCATAGGTCTTTTGAATTTTGAAAAAAATATTGATAATCCATTTGAGGTAAAAAAATGAATATGCTGTCTTTGATATTTTATCCTGCCCTTCTTGTCCTCCTTTTTGCAGGGGCAAAGCTGATGAAGAAGGGAGAATGGAACAACGAGGTTCTTTCGTTTGAACACACCAAGGCGTTTTTGGGTTATGCGGCAATACTGATCATGTTCCATCACGCCTCCCAGAAAACCTGCGCCGGCTGGCTCAACCCAAAGTACATCACGCATGGTCTTGATCTCTTTGTCTATGTGGGGTATCTCTGCGTGGCCGCATTTCTGTTCTGTTCAGGCTACGGTATGCGGACTGCATGCACAAAAGAAAACTTTTTCAAAGGATATTTTAAGAAAAGACTTCTTCCGATAATATGTCCTGCCGTGATAATCTGGCTTGTGTTTTTTGCTGCGGAAAAGATACGAGGCGTAAAAGTCGACCCGCCTTTATGGATAAATGTTTATGATTATATATGGTTTATCCCGGCCATACTCTATCTTTATATCTGGTTCTATATCAGCTTTCATCTGATCAGAAATGATAAGTTCAGGATGCCGATGCTGTGGGTCGGAACTGTTCTTTATATAATTCTTGCTCTCCTTTTCTCTCCCGGGACCTGGTGGTTCAATACCGTTCACCTCTTTGCCGTCGGCGCAGGATTTGCCGGCAATAAAGAAAAAAGAATTGAAAAACTAAAAACAGGATATCCCGTAAAACTTACTGCATATATTCTTATGACTGTTGTATTTTTTATCGCCGCAAATTATTATCCTGCGATCGTCACTGTCATGCACAAACCATATAACGGGATCGTGCATAAACTTCTTGAAGGTCCCTGTCAGATGATATCCGCTTACACATTTGTAATCATGCTCATTCTTCTCGGAATGAAGATACATATAGGAAACAGGGTCCTGCATTTTCTCGGATCCTTTACTCTCGAACTGTATCTCGTCCATCCGTTTTTTGTTCAGATCTTTGCATTTGCTTTTATAAAGGAAGGGGTAAAGCCTGTATTTTATATAAAAAATCCCTTTGTTTACATGCTTGCGATCATCATTCCTTCCATACCGCTGGCTTATTTATTTAAGAAGCTTATGGATAAAATTTTCCGGAAATGATCATTTTCCTTTGACCTTTCATAAGTCATGTCCTATAATCATTTTTGACAAGTATAAAAATATTTGTTAATAATATGTTGAAAGGACTACTGTTCGTCCGATCGTTCAAACATTTTTAGGAGGAGAAAAAATGGCAGCAAAGAAAACTGCAGCAGCAAAAACTGCAACTGCAACAAAGACGGCAGCAAAGAAACCCGCTGTAAAGAAGGCACCCGCAAAGAAGGCTCCTGCAAAGGCAGCAGCAAAGAAGGCACCCGCAAAGAAAGCTCCTGCAAAGAAGGCTCCTGCAAAGGTTCCCGCAGCACAGGAAAAACTCAAGGCTGAAAATGCAGCATTAAAGGCTCGTATCAAAGTTCTTGAAAAAGCCTTGAAGGATGCTGTAAAGAACATCAATAAAGTTCTTTAATTACCGATCGTTGATAAAAGATCCGCCGGCATTAAGTTGAGCCGGCGGATTTTTTTCTTTTTTTTATATTAATTTTTGTTATAATTGTTCTGTTATCATCCTTATTAGCGAAAGGTTTTTATTATGAAAAAATGCTTTATTGTTTTTATCATTCTGACATGTTCTTTGAGTCTCATGTCCTGCTCAAAAGCAGGAAGCACTTTTTCAAGAAAAAATAAAACTGCGGAATCTGCCGATCAAAGTCCCGAAGCCGAAGAAGCAGTAATAGAAAATGCCATGCAAAAGATCACCGGCGATGTATCCGAAGAAGATCTTGCGTTTGATCCAGCGCAAACAGATTCGTCACAGCATGATCCGTCTTCGGAAGAGCTTCCCGGAAATTCTTCGTACAAAGTCGCAATGGTAACCGATACCGCCGGCATAAATGACCAGTCCTTCAATCAGGCTGCATGGGAAGGACTGACAATGCTCAATGCCGACACCGGAGCAAATGTGAAATATCTTGGAATAAAAAATGATTCCGATTATACCAACTGTCTGGAAAGTCTTATCGGTGAAGATTATTCCTTCATCTGGGGCATCGGATATGAAAGCGCGGATGCCGTAAAAGCAGAAGCCCTGAAACACCCCGATGTCAAATTTGCCGTCATTGATTATGCTTTTGATGAGACTGTCGACAATCTGACAGGTGTTACCTTCCGCGCTGAGGAGCCTTCTTTCATGGCAGGATATATCGCCGTTGCGGTTTCCGAGAAAAACAGGATCGGATTTATCGGAGGTTCAGGCGGAGATACTATTGATGCTTTTCAGTACGGATACCTTGCAGGCGCCACTTACGCCAACAAGGAACTTTCAAAAGATGTTACCATTGATGTCAGTTACGCCGGTTCTTTTACGGATCATGAAAAGGGTTATGCTCTTGCAAAAGAAATGTACGACAACGGAGTGGATGTGATCTTTCACGCGGCAGGTGCCACAGGGACCGGAGTTATAGAAGCTGCCAAAGAAGCGGGCAAAGGATACTATGTTATAGGCGTCGACCGGGACCAGTCTTACCTTGCTCCCGAAAATGTACTTACCTCAGTCATCAAAAACATTTCCATCGCCATCGAAAATGTTTCGGTCCAGTATATGCTCAATGATAATATTAACGGGATCAATCTTGATTTCGGTCTTTCCGAACACGCGGTAGGCATCAGTTCCGTCCATGACAATTTTTCCCAGGATGTATATGACAGGGCTTTGGAGATCGGAAAGGATATTGCTTCGGGAATACTTACCGTTCCGAAGGATCAGAGTCAGTATGACGAATTTATTACAGGCTTACAGGAGGAATAAAAGATGTACGATCTTGTGATCATAGGCTGTGGTCCCGCAGGTTTAAGTGCCGCGATCTATGCGGCAAGGGCCGGTCTTAAATTTATCATCCTTGAGGAAAATCTTGCCGGCGGTCAGATAATAAACACCTATGAGATCGATAACTATCCCGGCATCCCTGCCATATCCGGATCCGAGCTTGCGGCAAGAATGGAGGAGCATGCAAGGAAGCTTGCGGGTGACTCCTTTATTGACGATACCGTGACCTCCGCCGTATTAAATGACAGCGTCAAAAAGATCTTCACGGCGGAACACAAGATCTACGAAACCCGGTCCTGTCTCATCGCTACCGGCGCCACTCACAGAAAACTCGGTGTTCCGGGCGAGGATCTGTTTTCCGGGATCGGTGTTTCATATTGCGCAACCTGCGACGGAGCTTTTTTTAAAGGAAAAAATGTCGCCGTCATCGGAGGCGGCAACACGGCCGCCATGGATGCTCTGTATTTATCCGGTCTTTGTAAAAATGTCTGTATCATACACAGGCGTAATGTTCTTCGTGCAGATAAGCTTTTACAGGATAAACTGTTTGCAGCGGATAATATCAAGATCTTCTGGAACAGCGGAGTCGATGAGATTTACGGAAATGAACAGGTAAGAGGCTTAAAGATCAGGGATATCAAAAGTGACAGCGTCAGTGATCTGTCGGTTGACGGTATCTTTGTCGCGGTAGGCATCACCCCGGCCTCTGCTTTATTTTCCGCAAGTGTCAATACCGACAAAGAGGGATATATCATAGCCGATGAGACCTGTATGACAAACATCCCCGGTGTATTCGCAGCCGGAGACGTCAGAACAAAGAATCTGAGACAGGTGGTCACTGCCGTTTCCGACGGTGCAAATGCCGTCACCTCGGTAAGGCAGTACCTTCTGGGGTAAGAGACCGATGCGTCTGTACCCCTGTCCGATCATTTCAGTGAATTAAAGAGTTCGAACATCTTGAGAGCAAAATCAAGAGGATAAAGCTGTACCATAACGCTGTCTATCAGGTTTTCGATATGCATGTCAAACGCGATCTTGACAAAAAGATCAGCCGGATTATCAAACATCTTTTCAAAGATCTTCACACTGTTGACATCGATCTTTTCAACTGTAGGCGTGCTTATATCCGTTGCTATGTTCAGCATGGTTGAAAGGGATGTAGCAGCCGTACCCATCATCTGGTTCATGGCCTCTGAGATAGCGCTCTTATGAAGTTCTCCTACCTCACCCTGTACATTCTGTCCGCTTCCGCCCATCATCAGGTCCGTCATGATAAGAACATCCGGTTCCTTCAGAATAAATACATTATTTCCCGTCAGTCCCTTAACATAGTGGATGTTTACAAAGATGCAGGTCTTGTCGTAATCATCAAGCGCTTCACTCTTTTTGATAACCGACACCTTTGGTGTTGTGATATCCACCTTGTGCTGGACCATCATGCTTAATGTCGTTGCCGAATTTCCCATACTTATATTTGCTATCTCTCCGAGAGTGTCTACCTGCTCGGGAGTCAATAAGCTTTCCGCCATTGTCATTCCTCCTGATGTAAAGAACAAGTTTCAGATCCTCTTTTTGCAAACGAAATCGGATTTATACTTTTTAACCTTGTCACCATAATATCACAAAAAGCCATCGAAAATAAACCAAAAAAGCTTAAAAAACCGCATAAAATGTGCATTTCCCATATGTTGTGGTATCCATTGACACCGATAACAACATATCCTGCTTGACTATTTGGATACTTTATTGTAGAATAACCTATCGGTTTTATAGGTTATAATTTTCAGGAGGTATGGCCATGAAATTATTAAGTTCCACAAGGATTCTTGTTGCGGCGGCTCTGCTGTCCGCCCTGGTCTTTATTTCAACAACGGTTATAAAGATCCCGACGCCCACTTTCGGATATATTCACATCGGAGACGGTTTTGTTCTGCTTTCCGGGCTGCTTTTGGGTCCCGTTGCGGGGGGGCTTGCGGCAGGTTTCGGATCTGCTCTTTCGGATATTATCGGAGGTTATGCTTCATGGGCTCCGGCCACCTTTATGATCAAATTTCTGACAGCCGCAACCGCATCGTTACTTTTTTCCTTACTTACAAAAAACAGGGAGACAAAAACAAAGCGCCTTTACCTGCTGCTGCCGTCTGTAGCGGCTGAGCTTGTAATGACGCTTGGTTATTTCCTTTATAATATTATCTTTCTGTCCTTTATCAATACCGGTTCCGAAAGGACTGCCCTTGCCTCAGCTGTTACGCTGTCGGCTGCCGAGATACCCTTCAACCTGATGCAGGCACTTTTCGGGATGATCATTCTATTACTATGTTATCCCATTCTTTCTCGGGTATCAGAGCGATATATGATTTCCCGACATTGATCTTTATCTCGTTTCCGTTTGAATCAAAATATCTCGTGGGATCGAGGTCGTTGTTCTTCTGCCAGGACACACGGATCGCTCTTCCGTTTGTGATGTAGTAACCGTCCCTGTCAAGCTCGGAAGGATAATACATCATATATCCGTGATCGTCTAACTGCTTCATCCTTGCATTCTGGATGAGAAGGTTTTTGAAAGCGATCTGCTTGTTCCCGTTTCCGGCATCTATCTCCTTCTGACCGTACTGGAAGTATTTGTAAACTCCCTCTGCCGCGTCATATTCAAGCCATGGATTATTGTGATGGAAGGGCAGAGTGATCTTTGTACACTCGACCGAATCGGGATACTGGGTCAGCATATTCGGGTTATCCCTTCTTGCGAACTTGAAATGATCACCCATGTAGTACTCATTGTATGTCTGTGAATATCCCTTGCTCTTGAAATTCTTTTCAACATCTCCCGAAAGTATATATTCGGTAAACTCTCTTGCCTTTCCATTGTCAACTCTGGAGAAGGTTCCCGAAAATCTTTCCACGAATACATTCTTATAGAAGATCGAATTCCAGACCTCAGGTCCTCCGTCATGACACAGGACCGCATTCCACTCAGGGAAGATCTGGAGATTTGTAGGTCTGGTACTTCTTATCGATCCCAGCTGCTTGATCGAACCCCAGTCCTTAACCATGACCATGAACCTCGTTACTCCTTCGTTCATGGTACTGTTCACCATTTCATACATTATATCTGATGTTGAGATGCCGAAGTGCGGCAGCGCAGTCCGCTCATCATCTACCATTACAGCTATGGGTCTCTGATCCTTTAACGATATGTCGATCCACTCACCGGTAAGCTGGTTTGCGCACATTCCGTCGGGCGGAGTGTCGGGCTCTTCTTCATCAACTACGGATGCCGGTGTTTCAACTGCCGCTTCCGGCTGAGGCGTGGTCGTTTCCTGGACTACCATGGCAGGCTGTTCTGCCACAGGTTCCTCTGCTGCAGGCTCCTCCTCTTTTCCGCAGCCCGAAAGCATCATCATTCCTGCAAGTCCGACTGCCAGTATTGCATATAATTTCTTCATAATATTAAGCTCCTTTAAGATAAGAATAACTATACGATACCACAACATCTTGTGGTTTGCAAATCAGTCAACCCTTTCCCTGCCCCAGAAGAAGAGAGCGATCGTACCGGGACCCGTATGGCTTCCTATCGTAGTTCCGATATTATATATCTCAACACTGCCGTTGAGTTTCTTAAATTTTTCCTCAACGAGCGAGGCAACCGCTTTCGCGTCCTCCATGCAGGCTGACTGGCAGATATAACATTTACCCGAATAATCAGTGCCGTCCTCGGCGTTTTCCTCCATCTTTTCCACGATCCTTTTTATAACCTTTTTCTTGGTGCGGATCTTTTCCCTGGCGATCAGACGTCCCTCATTATCAACATTCAACAGAGGACAGATATCGAGCACTGTTCCCACAAAACCCGATACCTTCGAAACTCTTCCGCCCCGCACCAGGTATGTGAGATCGCTTGTAAAGAACCAGTGCTGCAGCCGGAGTCTGTTCTTCATCGCAAAATCATATACCTCATCAACAGTCTTCCCCTCATCCCGAAGATCGGCAAGCTTATCCATTAACAATCCATATCCGGAGGATGCCGCGAGCGAATCAACGATATATATCTTTCTGTCCGGATATTCCTGTGACAGGACATCTTTTGCTATCAGAGCGGAATTGACCACTCCCGAGATACCCGAAGACAGGCTTACATGAATGATATCCTTACCCTGATCCAGTATCTTTCTGAAGTAATCCTCAAATTCATCCGAGTTGATCTGGGATGTCTTTGTCATCACTCCTTCTTCCATCTTTGAGTAAAACTCATCAAACGAGATACTCTGTCCGAGATCATCAGGATATTCCACTCCATCCAGGTAAAAATGAAAGCAGATATATGATATGTCCCGGCTTTCAAAATGTTCCTTTGTCAGATCCGCAGTCGAACTGCAGCTGATAACATATTTACTCATCATTACCTCCATGTTTTGTGAGGCGGATTAATTGCCCTGCCCATTTGCACAGACCCTTATATTTTACCGCATTTGGACTTTTTTCTCAAGTAAGTAACACCGGCCCTTATTTGGATATAACCGTTCCGTTGCTGTATAATAGGAAAAAACGAGGTTACAGATATGAAAAATACTACTCTTTGCTATATCGAAAAAGATGACTGCTATCTGATGCTCCTTCGCAATAAAAAAGAAAATGATGTGAACAGGGGTAAATGGATAGGTGTCGGCGGACATTTTGAAGAAGGCGAAAGTCCGCAGGATTGTCTCTTAAGAGAGGTAAAAGAAGAAACGGGTCTTACTCTTACATCCTTCTCCTTCAGAGGCATAGTCACTTTCATCTATAATGAGAACGAAACCGAATACATGCACTTATTCACCTCCGATTCTTTCACCGGCAGTCTGCAGTCGTGTGATGAGGGGGACCTGAAGTGGATCAGAAAAGATGATATCCCGAACCTTAACCTGTGGGAGGGCGACAGGCTTTTTCTTCCCCGGCTCATATCCGGAGAAACCGGCATCTTTATGAAGCTTACCTATAAGGGTGACAGGCTGACGGGCGTGGAATAAAAGCTTTTCAGCTTTTTCTTTGAGGCAGCTGGGATATTATTATGGCTGCAAAGATCATTAAACAGCCCGACAGTTCCCTCAGAGTCAGCGCTTCATGAAGGACAACAAATCCCGCCAGGGCCGCGAAGACACTTTCAAGGCTCATTATGATGCTGGCCACCGTAGGATGGATATTCTTCTGGGCCACGATCTGAAGAGTGTACGCAACCGCGCTTGACAGCAAACCGCTGAAGAGTATCGACGGCATCCCGGCAAGCAGAGCCTCCTTTGCGGTATCTTCAAATATGAACATACAGATGCTTGAAAGCACAGCTGTAACAAAAAACTCAAACCAGGCTATAAGCACCGGTTCCGTCCTTGAAGCATAATGATTTACCGATATGATCTGAAATGCAAAGAGCAGGGCACAGAGCACAATGAGCGGATCACCCCTGTCGTAGGTCAGGTTTTCTGTCAGACAGAGAAAGTACAGGCCGGCTGCCGTCAAAAGGACGCAAAACCATATCTTTTGGGGGATGGGGATACCGGCAGCGCGGCATATCAGCGGGACCAGTACCACATACATTGCCGTGATGAATCCTGCCTTCGCGGTAGTCGTGTCAGCTATGCCGATCTGCTGGGCGGCGCTGGCCGTAAAGAGGAAAAAGCCGCAGACAGCCCCTGCCCTGAAGGAATACATCGTTATCGCACCTTTTCCCTTTTTTCTTATTACAAGGAAATAAACGACCGGAAGCAGGGCGGCGACCGCTATCCAGTTTCTGACTGCAAGAAAAGTGAACGCTCCGACAACATCCGCGCCGACACTCTGCGCGACAAAGGTCGTGCCCCAGATAAATGCTGTCAGCACAAGAAGGAATACATATATCAGTTTTTTCCCTTTTTCATTTATCTTCAATTGAAATCCCCGCATCTATAAGGTATGATTTACATGTTGTTTTTCAAACACGAAAACAATAGCATAAAGATAAACGGAAATCGAGAGTTGTTTTTCAATTATATCAGGAGGTAGTAAAATGTACGGAACATTCTGGGCTCTGATCCCGCCGATCGTTGCGATAACGCTGGCACTTATTACAAAGGAAGTTTACAGTTCCCTGTTTCTCGGGATCATAGTGGGAGGTCTGTTCTATTCGGGCTTTTCTTTTGAGGGAACGCTTGTCCACATCTTCAATGAGGGACTGATCGCGCAGCTTTCCGATTCATATAATGTGGGGATTTTGATCTTCCTCGTATTCCTTGGGATCCTGGTAAGTCTCATGAACAAGGCAGGCGGATCGGCCGCGTTCGGTAAATGGGCTTCAGAACATGTGAAGACCAGAGTGGGAGCGCAGCTTTCGACCGTTCTTCTGGGATGTCTCATATTTATCGATGATTATTTCAACTGTCTGACGGTCGGAAGCGTAATGAGACCGGTCACCGACAACAAAAAGATCTCCAGGGCAAAGCTCGCATATCTTATTGATGCAACAGCCGCCCCGGTATGTATCATCGCTCCCATATCCTCATGGGCCGCAGCAGTCTCGGGTTTTGCGCCGGAGGGAACGAACGGACTGATGCTCTTTATCAGGGCGATACCTTACAACTATTACGCACTGCTTACCATAGTCATGATGGTTCTTCTTGCCGTTATGAAGTTAGATTTCGGGCCTATGGCAAGGCATGAGGAAAATGCCCTTAAGGGGGATATTTTTACTGTGAAAAGAAGACAGGACTCTGTCGATAATGGCGTGAACGGAAAAGGAAAGGTTGTTGATCTGATCCTTCCCGTAATTTCACTCATAATATGCTGTGTTGTGGGCATGATTTATACGGGAGGTTTCTTTGAGGGAGAGAGTTTTGTGAATTCCTTTGCAAACAGTGACGCCTCCGTCGGACTGGTTCTCGGAAGTTTCGTGGGACTGTTCATCACTTTGATCTTTTACCTTATCAGAAGGGTTCTTTCGTTCAAGGAATGCATGACCTGCATCCCGGCAGGCTTCACGGCGATGGTCCCCGCGATAATCATCCTGTCCTTAGCCTGGACCTTAAAGGCAATGACGGACTCGCTGGGTGCGGCAGAGTATGTTGCAGGTATTGTCTCAAACAGCGCAGGTTCTCTCTTAAGCTTCCTTCCGGCCATCATCTTTGTGATCGCAGCCTTCCTTGCTTTTGCCACCGGAACCTCCTGGGGAACCTTCGGTATCCTGATACCCATCACTTTGAATGTATTTCCTCTCGAGAGCGGAAATCCCATATCCATCATCTGTGTTTCGGCATGTATGGCAGGAGCCGTATGCGGCGACCATTGTTCTCCGATATCGGATACGACGATAATGTCATCCGCCGGAGCCCAGTGTGACCATATAGCCCATGTATCCACCCAGCTCCCCTATGCGCTTACCGCAGCGGGCCTGTCCTTTGTGACATATATTATAGCGGGATTTGTCCAGAATGCGGTTGTAAGTCTCATCATAGGCCTGATCATCACGGTATTGACCATGATCTGCTTAAAATATGTGCTCAAAAACGACAAAAAAATGGCTCAGGATTAATCCTGAGCCATTATCTCTCTGTAAAATTCTATGTAATCTTTTCGTTTCTGTTTTGTGAATTCGATGGCAGTACGCGGATGCTGGTTCAGGATGCCCGTCATCAGGTACTGCAGGTCATATCCCCACATCGTTCCGCTCTCTTTTAACGGTATCATATAGTTCTCTATAAACTGGATCACAGGAAACAGGTTATATTTGGGGTTTCGAAGGAAGCCCAAAAGATTCTCCATCGAGCAGTTTCCCGGGCCTCTCCCCATTCCCGCATAGGTGGCATCTACCCAGTTCACGCCGTCTCCTATAGCCTCGATCGAGTTTGCGAAAGCCAGCTGCTGGTTATTATGGGTATGTATTCCCATCTCCTTGTTGTATTTTGTGCAGTATTCACTGTACAGATGCGCTATTCTCTGGATCTGTTCGGGAAACAGCGCACCGAAGCTGTCTACGATATATATGACATCCACCGGAGACTGGCAGAGCATCTCAAGGGCAACCTTTATATCACCCTCCTGAGCGTTGGAAATGGCCATAATGTTGCAGGTGACCTCATAGCCCTTCTTCTTTGCATCCTCGATCATGTCTATCGCGGCAGGGATCGTATTGATATAGGTTGCAACACGGATAACATCAAGCGGAGAACTCTTCCTGTCTTTTATGTCGTGCTTGTAATCACATCGCCCCACATCAGCCATTGCCGCAAGCTTGATAGCCGGATTTTTGTCCCCTATCACCTTCCGTATGTCTTCATCGTTACAGAATTTCCATTTACCGAATTTCTTCGGGTCAAAGATCTCTTTGGAGGCTTTATATCCAACCTCCATATAATCAACACCCGCTCTGATATTGGTCATATAAAGGCTTTTTACAAAGTCATCCTCAAAATGGAAATCATTCACCAGACCACCGTCGCGAAGCGTGGCATCCACGACTTTGATCTCTTTTCTGTAGCCCAGAAGGCTGGATAATTCTTTCATAATCTTCTCCTCAAAATTTCAGAATATCAGATATTCTCATTAAAGACCGGCGCTTCGTCCTTCTTTTCTTCTTTATCTTCCGTCTTGCTTTCTGCGTTTTCTTCCGTATTTTCTGCGGATGTCTCATCTGCATCCGTCACTACAGCCTCTTCCGCGTCAACGATATCATCGGAGTCAGCTTTCTTTACGCTCCTTGCTCCCATTAAGAGCATAAATGTGGATATAAGCTTCACTGCCGCACTGATTATGATGAACACGCCCGTCGCAAAGATAAGCGTCCTGTCGGTATCGAACGGATTTATCAGTGAGATGATACCGAGAATAATAAGTATGCCTGAGCTTATCAGCATGAAAAGCCAGTTCTTTTCCTTAAAATGAAGGAGATCTATCGCATTCTGCAGCTGGGTTATACCGGCAACTATGATCATGAAACCAATGATCACTCCTATAAGCGTGGAAATAAAATCAGGTCTGATCATAAAATATATTGCAAGTATAGAAAGAACAAGACCGTAAGTCAGGCCGTTCTTCTGTTCGCCAATGAAATTCTTTTCGGAAAAGTAATTACAGATACTGATGATGCCGATTATGAGGATGGCGATCGAAAAAACTCTTCCGATGGTAATAAACGCCAGTCCGGGCATCATTACAAAGAAAATACCCAGTGCCAGATAAAGAATGGCAAAGAAAATCTCACGCTTGGCTGTTGATTTCAAAAAATCCATAAGAATACCTCCTTCAAAAAAATGCTTTGGAATTGTATTTTAACACTTAAGAGGGATTTTTTAAACAGAAAACTTACATATACCGGCAGGCTTCAGACGCCGTCCCGGGATCTCTTGACAGTATGATATATTTACATTAAACTGATTTCGTTGTTTCGCGGATGTAGCACAATGGTTAGTGCGCCGGCTTCCCAAGCCGGACACGTGGGTTCGATTCCCATCATCCGCTTACAAAAACAGCCCCTTAAGGGGGCTGTTTTTTGTAAGCGGGCAAGACCTCGAGCCCATGGTTCGAGGTCTGCGCTCCGCTCCGGTCGGCGCAGAGCAGACATCCACCGGATGTCTTGCGCCCCATCATCCGCTTTTTACAGCCCACATATTATGTAAACATGCTATACAGGCTTTTTGTGTTATGTAAACTATTCTTTTCCAAACAGTTTTTCCTTGCGGAGGCCCATTTCATCGGCATTTGCGATGTACTGGTCAAGCATTTTGAAATTTGCGCTTCGTTTGCAGGTTCCGTCTTCGTCCACTTTCTTGCTTATCGCTCCGGCACCGAGAGCAGCTATGTCCTGAACCTCTTCGTTAATGAGGATATTATATATCCCAAACTTTCCCTCTTTTGCAAATCCGGTGTTTTCCAGATTACCGGACATGTTTTTCTGCCTGTAAAGATAATACGGCAGAAGTCCCATTTCATATGCCCTTTTTATTGCCATATCCATCATCCCGGGCATATCCTCCGACAGGAAATATCCCTTTTCCTCCACGATCTCTCTCATGGCGGATGCCCTTTTTATCGCAAGAGAGTGCACTGTCAGGTTATCGGGATCCAGTTCTTTGATACAGTCGAATGTATATTCCAGCTCTTTCATCCCTTCTCCCGGCAGACCCAGGATCAGATCCATGTTTATATTATCAAAACCCTCGTCTCTTGCCTCACGGAAAGCCCGTATCACATCCTCCGTTGTATGTCTGCGTCCGATCACCTCAAGGGTTTTCTCATTCATTGTCTGGGGATTTATCGATATCCTTGTGATGCCGTGATCCCGCATAACCCGCAGTTTTTCGCGTGTTACCGTATCCGGACGTCCCGCTTCAAGCGTAAATTCCTTCAGTTTACATAAATCAAAACATCCCTCAAGCCTTTTCAGAAGGTCTTCCAGTTCGGATGCCTCAAGTGTTGTAGGAGTACCCCCTCCTATATAGACCGTTTCCGGTGCTCTTCCCTGAAATAATCGCGATACAGCCTCCATTTCCCTGTAAAGGGCCAAAAGATACCTTCTGACCTTTTCTCTGTCCTTTCCTATCCTGTTGGATGTAAAAGAGCAGTAAAGACAGGTTGTGGGACAGAACGGTATATCTATATACAGGCTGTATCCGTCCTTATCAAGACCTGCCAGTATCTTTCTCTCCCTGCAGGCGATATCTGCTGCAAGAGAGGCCTTTTGGGGGCTGCAAAGATAGTCTCTTTTCATAGACGCCACAGTTTCTTCGGCACTCATGCCCTTATCAAGTCTGCGCATCGCAAGTCTTACCGGTCTGATGCCCGTAAGCGACCCCCACGGCAGTTCTTTTCCTGTGAGCTCCGTCAGACCCTGATACAGGCTCCTTTTGAGCTCATCCCTCCCCGTCATCGATACAAAAAGTCGTTCTTCCCTGCCGTTTTCAAAACAGAAAATAAGGCAGGGATCTTCGTTTTCCTGCCTTTTTTCACTGACCACCCGTATCTCTTCTTCAGGATAGAAAGCCTTTGCCAGAGAATGGATCTCGTAATCATATTGTCCCGGATCATTAATAATTTTGATCATGATTTCAATTTATGTAAACCACAAGTCGATAAACATCAATATATCATCAATACGGCTGGAGAATATATCCCGTAAAGGGAGGTATTACAAGCCCTCCGCCGAAGTCCACGGTTTCTCCGGTTATCAGATCGTGGGCCCGTCCGGCTCTTGCGTTAAAATCGGCTCTGAATTCGTTTTCATCCGCATTAACGGCTACCATCACCCTGTCTCCGTCACATTCTCTTTCAAAAATACACTGCCTGTTTGTAAGGACCAGGTCCGTAAAATTACCGTACGACAGCGCTTTCGATCCCTGTCTGGCCTTTGAGCAGCCTGCTATATGGTCAGTCAGTTCATTCCACTCAGGCTTTTCTATATCAGGCCTCAGCGCCGGATCTCCCTGGGATTTATCGCCTTTTATGCCCCACTCGCTCCCGTAATATACTATCGGGATCCCGGGCATACCGAAAAGCATCGTATATATGGGCTTTAAGTGCTTTTCATTCTGCAGTATCGAGGCAACTCTTGTAACATCATGGTTATCTACAAAGGACAGCAGATGCTTTCCTTTGTATAATGTCCAGTTTTCAGGCCCAAACTGGCGTTTAAGCGAGTGTACGATCTCAAACATGTTCATGCTGTTAAAACTGGAATACAGCCCCTTGTAGCACTCATAATTTGTAACGCTGTGGCACATTTCATCATTCATCCAGCGGTTATAATCGCCATGCAGGCATTCACCCACCAGAAAGAAGTCTTCTTTCAGCGAATTTACGGTATTTCTCAGATTTTTCAGAAAATCAAGATCCAGACAGTAAGCCACATCGAGCCTCAGTCCGTCTATATCAAATTCCGATACCCATTTCTTCACATTGTCAAAGATATGGTCATAAACGGCAGGATTACGAAGGTTCAGCTTCACCAGATCATAGTTTCCTTCCCATCCTTCATACCAGAGACCGTCATTATAATTGGAATTTCCGGAAAAGTTAATGTTAAACCAGTCCTTATATGGAGAGTTTTCCCTGTTTGCAAGCACATCCTTAAAAGCCCAGAAGCCTCTTCCCACATGATTGAACACGCCGTCAAGTACGACTTTTATTCCTTCGGCATGCAGTCCGTCGCAAACCTTCTTAAAATCTTCGTTTGTTCCAAGCCTCACATCTATCTTTGAATAATCTCTGGTATTATATCCGTGTGTATCCGATTCAAATACGGGTGAAAAATATACAGCCGTGATACCCAGTTTCTTAAGATGCGGTATCCAGTCAAGAACCCTCAGGATCCTGTGCTGCAAAACCCCGTCATTTTCGTATGGTGCCCCGGTCATTCCCAAAGGATATATCTGATAAAACACGCTTTCATATGCCCACATTTTTCAACTGTCTCCTTTCCTTTTACCCAATGTCTTAATTTAGCCGTAAGCTTAAGACCTTGTCAAGTTGCGCCGCCCTTCCAGAAATCTGCTATCCCGGTCATTTTTCCTGTTGAAACGGACCTGATATTTACCCATTCTCTCGGGAAAAGATTTTTGTAACACCTGTCATTAAATCTTTCATCCATCAGAACCGTTATCCCCGTATCGTTTTCGGTTCTTATCACCCTTCCCGATGCCTGGAGAACCTTGTTCATCCCCGGAAAACGGTATGCATAATCAAAACCGTCAAGCCCGGATTTTTCAAAATATTCACGAAGTATCTCTCTTTCCGTGCATACCATCGGGAGTCCGGTTCCCACAATAACAGCCCCGATAAGACTCTCCTCCGTAAGGTCTATCCCTTCAGAAAAAACACCACCCAGAACGCAGAATCCCACCAGTGTTATTTTATTATCCCGGTCATCCGCGGTTTTACTCTGTATGTCAGAGCACCTTTCATCGACATGTGTTATCATATCACTTTCAGTATCGGATAAACCGCCGTATTTATCGAACGCATCCAAAAATAACAGTCTCTCACTTTCTGTCATTTTTCTGTCCTGTACCATGCATTTCACATCATCTTTGCAGATCACTGCAAAAGCTTCATACACCTTTTCCATGAAATCATACGAGGGGAAAAATAACATATAATTACCGTTGTGGATATTTATTATCTCATTTATCTGCGCTGCGATCTTTGCATATTCACTTTGAGAACGCCTGTTATATTTCGAACTCACATCCCCGGATATGAATACTCCCAGTTTTTTCGGGTCAAATATGGATCTGGCATACACGGCATAGTCATCTTCCTTTCCCGAAAGCAGCTCCATATAATATCTGACGGGCAGCAGCGTTGCGGAAAAGAATACCGTGCTTACCGCGTTTTCAAGGCACAGTCCCAGATTGTCCGAAGGGTCGGTATTGTAAAGTCTGAATACAAACCCATCTCTCCCTTCATTTTTCCCATATATCCTGTACTTTTCGTTCAGGACCTCGTAGATATCAAGAAAAGATCTCACGGAAAAATAAAACTGCAGCACCTCATCATCATCTATGGGATGATCTTTTGTCACATCCTCATAGATTCCGGCAAATCTTCCGGCGCTGACGGCAATATCGTCCGTATCGGGAAAAAGCCTGTACTCTCCCGTTGTTTCCTCTTCCCTTTTCTTCAATAACCTGTCAAGCTCGTTCAGATGGCGGGTCAGAGCACGGTTGAGGCCCCTGATCTTCTTTTTTACTGCCGCTATATCCTTCCTCCGAAGATCCGCGCTGAACATCTCCCTGCCCCTGTCAACAAGATTATGTGCTTCATCCACCAGAAAAATATATTCTCCCTGCGCGCCCTGGGAAAAAAATCTCTTCAGGCGTGCTCTCGGATCAAACGCGTAATTATAATCACAGATAACCCCGTCGCAGAAAAGCGAAAGGTCCAATGCTGTTTCAAAAGGACAAACTTTATATTTCCGGGCATGATCTCTTATCATACCGGCAGTATAATCATCGTATCCGGTCAGAAGTTCAAACAGCGCGTCATTTATCCTGTCAAAGTGTCCTTCGGCATAGGGACATTTTTCCGGGTTGCATTCACAGCAGTCATTGATGCAGTACTTCTCTTTAGCGATCAGATTAACGGTCTTAAACTTAAGGCCCCGTTCCCTGAAAAGCCCGAAAGTCTCATTTGCAACCCTGGCACCGGCATTTTTTGCGGTCAGGTAAAAGATCTTTCCTGCTTTTCCCTCGCCAACCGCCTTTATGGAAGGAAAAAGGACGGCAAGCGTCTTTCCGACACCCGTCGGAGCCTCCAGAAACAGCTTTTTTTTGTGAACTATCGTTCTGTAGACATTTCCGGCAAGTTCTTTCTGTCCCTCTCTGTAATCATAGGGAAAAACTGCCGCATGTATCGAATCGTCACGACAGACTGCCCATTTGATCTCAAATTCAGCCCACCGCTTATATTCTTCAATTAGATCATTGAACCATTTGGAAAGATATTCGAATGAAAGATCCGATTCAAAGAAACGTATACTGTCTTTACCGAGAGAACAGTAGGTCATGCGTACGCTTATCCTGTCAAGCTTCTCCTGTCTGGCATAAATATAAGCATAGCACATGGCCTGAGCCAGATGTACGGGAACCGGTTCCGACAGTTTTTCCACATCCGCGTACATCCCTTTTATTTCATCCACTGTTATTTTATCCACACGGGTTATGATCCCGTCAGCCCGCCCGGACACTGTGATATCATAAAAATCACAATTGATATTGATGCTTAACGGGACCTCGGAAACATAGTCGCTTCCCTGATTTCCCTGAATTTTTCTGTGAACTCTGGCCCCCTCAAGCATAGCATCTGTTATATTAACATGACGCCTGTTATCTATATCTCCTCCGCGGAGTATGAACTCCACAAGATGTCTTACAGAGATTTCTATAGAAGGTTTATTCCCGCCGATTCCGCTTTTATCACGTCTTCCTTTTTCCATACAGATGACTGAACCTCGCCGACATGAGCCTTTCTCAGATAATACATGCAGATACGGGACTGGCCTATTCCTCCACCAACCGTATAAGGCAGTTCTCCGTTAAGCAGCGCTTTCTGGAATTCAAGTTCAGCCCTCTCCTCACATCCAGCCTTCTTCAGCTGTTCCTTCAGCGCCTCCTCATCTACCCTTATGCCCATTGATGATACCTCAAAGGCACCCCCAAGAAGAGGATAATCGACAATAATATCGCCATTCAGGCTCCAGTCATCGTAATCCGGTGCTCTGCCGTCATGTTTTTGTCCGGACTTCAAAAGATCTCCTATCTGCATCAGAAAGATCGCCCCATGCTCCCTTACACTTAAGGTCTCTCTTTCCTTGGGCGTCTTTCCGGGGTATTTATCTTCAAGTTCCTGAGTGGTGATAAATGTTATCTCTTCGGGAAGGACAGGTTCGATATAAGAATAATGCTTATGCATATGCCTTTCCGTCTTTTTCAGTGCTTCATATACCAGAGTAACTATCTTTTTCAGAGTTTCCGTATTTCTTTCTTCCTTTTTGATCACCCTTTCCCAGTCCCACTGATCAACATACAGCGAGTGGAGATTGTCCGTATCCTCATCCCTTCTGATGGCTGTCATATCTGTATAAAGTCCCTCGCCGGACTCAAATCCGTACCTTTTCAACGCCATCCTTTTCCATTTTGCCAGAGACTGGACTATCTCGACAAATTCACCGGACTCCTTTATATCAAAACCGACAGGCCTTTCGACGCCGTTCAGGTTATCATTCAGTCCGGAAGCGGGCGTGACAAAAAGAGGAGCCGATACTCTCGTCAGATTAAGTTCGGCTGCCAGCGCTCTTTCAAAATAGTCTTTGACTTCCTTAATTGCGATCTCTGTTTCCTTTATATTCAGAGAACTTTTATACCCCTCAGGTATGATGATAGACATTTTTATTTCTCCTTTATTATGTATGATCTTTCTACTTAAACCTTTACCACGAGAGCAGATCGTATCCGTCCTCCGTCACCACCAGCTGCACCTCCCACTGGGCAGACAGGCTGTCATCATCGGTATAGACCGTCCAGTCATTGTCTGAATCTATGAAGATATCGGCTTTCCCCATATTTACCATGGGTTCTATCGTGAAACACAGACCCGGCACCATCAGCATCTCGGTACCCGGCTTTGAAACATAACTCACCCATGGTTCCTCATGAAATTCCAGCCCTACTCCGTGTCCGCCGATCTCTCTGACAACAGAATACCCTTTTGACTTGCAGAATTCATTCACGGCATTTCCCATGTCGCCTAAGAACCTCCACGGTTTGACCTCCGCAAGTCCTACCTGTACCGCTTCTTTTACATCCTCCACCAGTTTCCGCGCTTTTTCATCTACATTTCCGATCATATACATCCTGGAACTGTCCGAAAAATAACCGTCCAGGATAGTAGAGCAGTCTACATTTATGATATCCCCTTCCTCGAGGATGTCTTCCTTTGACGGAATACCGTGACAAACCTGTGAATTTACCGATGTACACACGCTCTTGGGAAAACCTTCGTAATTAAGCGGAGCCGGAATGCCTCCCATTTCTCTTGTTATCTTCACGACCCAGTCATCTATTTCCTGCGTGGATATGCCCGGTCCGATATGCTCTGCCACATAATCAAGACAGGCCATATTGATGACTGCACTTCTTTTTATTCCCTCTATCTGCTCCGGGGTTTTGATGAGATTGTGCCCTGGGACTTTTTTTCCCTTCCTCTTAAATCCGGCTATCTTCTCATCAAACTCCATATGACAGTTTTTGTATTTCTTCCCGCTTTTGCACCAGCACGGGCCGTTTCTTTCAAGCAGCATGATGTTTCGTTAAATTTTGTCCTTTCCGCGTCTTTTCCTTGTATCGTTTTTCAAAAAACATATACAGCCCAGGGCTGATCCGACAACGATATATACAATTGATGTGATAAATACCTTGGGAACATCCCTTGTAGCATAAAACTGTAATGTCGTAAACTGTGGCGTGATCAGCATGTTTTCCCTGATCCACGCAAAAACACCTATTCCCACATGCTCCGATCCCAGTATCATAATGAGCCTTTCGATACCGGCCACAAGAATGAAAAATGCAGCAAATGCAAGTTTTTTATTCTCAAACATAAAAAGGAACATAAATGCAAAGATCAGTCCTGTCGTAAAAAGCGGTATCGAGAGCAAAAGCGTCAGCGCGAAATCGCTTATTACCGCAGCCGACATGGCGCCGGCGCTTATCTGAAAAAGAAATGATATTCCTATAAACAGCACAAAAGCCACAGCCACAAATATAAGAAGCATCAGAAAACCCGCGATCAGTTTCCCGAAATACTGCTGATAACGTTTAAGGCCGATATTCGACCTGTTTCTCAGGTACGGATCCGGATATGTCTTTCCGAAGACCATATCCGCTATAAATATCATTGTATAATACGGAATCCAGAAAAAACTCCCCGCAAACATTATAAGATTATATGCCTGCGTGCCGTCATTGGTGCCGTATATAATATCCCTGAAAGCGACCATTGAAAGATTCGCAAGAATGCAGACTAACGCTATTCCGACAAGGTAAATTCGGCTGTATCGGCTTTTAAGCGCATTTTTTACTTCACTTTTTATATAACTTATCATCCGTTACTGTCCACCGCGTAGTTCGGTGCTTCCTTTGTAATATGTATGTCGTGGGGATGGCTTTCCTTAAGCGCTGCAGAAGATATCTTCACAAATCTTCCGTTTTCGCGGAGATTGACCAGATTCTCTGCTCCGCAATAGCCCATTCCCGAACGAAGGCCTCCTATAAGCTGGAACACGGTATCCTCCACGGATCCTTTGTAGGCGACTCTTCCTTCCACACCTTCCGGTACCAGTTTCTTTGCGCCTTCCTGGAAATATCTGTCCTTACTTCCGTTTTCCATCGCCGAGATGGATCCCATTCCACGGTAAACCTTATATTTTCTTCCCTGATATAGTTCGAATTCTCCCGGTGCCTCATCACATCCGGCAAATATCGATCCCATCATACATACCGAGCCGCCTGCAGCCAGCGCTTTTGTTATATCTCCGGAATACTTGATTCCGCCGTCAGCGATTATCGGTACATCATATTTCTTGGCAACCTCGTAGCAGTCCATTATCGCCGAGATCTGAGGTACGCCGATACCGGCAACGACTCTGGTCGTACAGATAGATCCCGGACCTATTCCGACTTTAACGGCATCGGCTCCGGCTTCAATCAGATCTTTCGTCGCCTCACCGGTAGCCACATTTCCCGCTATGACGGGCAGTTCCGGAAAAGCATCCTTTATCATTTTCAGTGCTTTGATAACATTCTCGGAATGACCGTGCGCGGAATCAAGCACCACGCAGTCAACCTTCGCCTTTACCAGAGCATCCACGCGATCCAGTACATTGGCGGTAATACCAACGCCCGCTCCGCATAAAAGCCTCTCCTTTTCATCCTTTGCGGACAGCGGGTATTTTATCTGTTTTTCTATATCCTTTATCGTGATAAGACCTTTAAGGTTTCCCTCATCATCTACTATGGGCAGTTTTTCCTTCCTTGCTTTCGCAAGCACTTTTTTTGCTTCGTCCAAAGTGATCCCTTCCTTGGCGGTGATGAGGTTTTCCGATGTCATGCAGTCCTTGATCTTTTTTGTGAAATCCTCTTCAAATTTCAGATCGCGGTTCGTTATGATACCGACAAGCTTTCTTCCTTCAGTTATCGGAACGCCCGAGATCCTGAATTTACCCATCAGATCATCGGCATCCTTAAGGGTATTTTCCGGAGATAAAAAGAAAGGATCGGCTATGACTCCATTTTCCGACCTCTTTACCTTATCCACTTCGTCAGCCTGATCCTCGATGCTCATATTTTTGTGAATGATCCCTATTCCGCCCTGTCTTGCCATCGCTATCGCCATACGGCTTTCGGTAACGGTATCCATCCCTGCGCTCATCAACGGGATGTTGAGCCTGATGGTCTTCGTCAGACGGGTATGAAGATCGACTTCGTTTGGGATCACCTTCGAAAATGAAGGCACCAGAAGCACATCATCAAAAGTTATTCCCTCTCCTATTATCCTGCTCATCATTCACTCCTTATATATAGAAACTTTACGGGTTACGGTCTTGAAAATGTTTTATGCGGAAAGTAGCTTTTCATCGCATGGATCAGTTTCTCGTCAGGTTCAAGAAGAACTCTTTCCACATCATTTCCGTTCCTTACAATAAGAACCCACAGGGGTCTGTTTTCAAAATGAGAAGTATAATCCCGTACAACGGCATTCACATTTTTATACTGATCTAACTGTACCGCACCTTCTTCGGCAAATATCTCCATCTTTTCAAGATCATATTCCGATGCCTTCTTTCTTTTTTCCTTCGAAATGATCTTGTCTACCGTCAGTGTTTTTGAAACATACAGATATTCATATTCAACATTAAGCCCGGGAAGCACAAGCCATATAACCAGGATCAGCGCAACAGCCGCTGCAAAGAATAAAGGATTTATGATCAGTCCTGCAGCAAAACACACCGCTGTCAGTCCGTAAACGCCTCCTCTTATGAGCGGCTGCAGGGGCGTGGCTTTTCTTTCCACCAGACACTCAACATAAAGATCATCCATAAATCGATCCTTCTTCCTTTTTTCATTATGTTGTATAATCACATTTATGACTCTAACATCATATCACACGAAAAAATATATTGTAAACGAGGAAATCAGATGATATCGGACGAGATCAGACAGCAGCAGCGCAAATTGAAAGATATGAGCGCGAAAGAAAAGGCCGGCTACATCATATACTATTATAAATGGTACATCATCATAGCCGTTGTGATCCTTGCGGCATTCACTTCATTTATGATAAACCAGCTTACAAAAAAGGAGAATGTCTTTTTCCTTGAAGTAATAAATTCAAATGTGCCTTTGGACGGATCCGGGGATCTGCTCGAAAACTACAGATCTTCAGCCGAAAACTTCGATCCCCGAAAACAGCAGATGACCGGAGACTACTGCTATGTCGATACAAACGGCGGTGATTACATGGCCATCGCAACAGATCAGAAGGTTACAGCCATGCTCACGGTCGGAACCATAGACGCAATGATAACCACACCCGCGATAATGGAAAAGTACAAGGCAAGCGAATGCTTTACGGATATGAGGGAAATCCTCCCAAAAGAACTGCAGGAGCGTCTGAAAGAGTCGGGATACAGCTATTATTACACAAAAATAACAGATGTTAACACAAATACGATAACAGATGTTCCGATAGGGGTGATAATAACGGATACACCTGTTGTAAAATCAGGTTTTATCGATAATAACGGTATCAATCAAAAATACTTCGATGTCGACCGCGGAGCCTATCCCGTGTACAGTATCATGTATAATTCGGAACATCCCTCGCAGGCTGTCGATTTCCTTTATTATCTGATCAAAGAATAACGGATTGTTTGTTTACATAACTCAATTTGTAGGTTTACATAATTTGTTTCTTTGTTTACATAATGTCTAAAACTTCCTCTGCAGCCCCTATTTCCGCTATTTCTATACCTTCTATTCCAACAGCATTCTTGTGATTGGCCTTTGGTATTATCACCCGGCTGAAGCCAAGTTTTTTTGCTTCATTTATCCTCTTATCGCACATACTTACAGCCCTTACTTCCCCTCCCAGACCGACTTCTCCGAAAGCCGCTGTCTTTTCATCTATCGGCTGATTTCTGAACGATGACACTACAGCCATGATCAATGCCAGATCTGTTGCAGGCTCGTTTACCTTCAGTCCTCCCGCGATATTTACATATGCATCCGACTGTGCAAGACGCAGACCTACCCTTTTCTCAAGAACCGCCATCAGGAGATTGAGACGGTTATAATCGATCCCGGTGGTCTGGCGCCTGGGCAGGCCGAAACTTGTATCACAGACAAGCGCCTGTATCTCTATCAAAAGGGGTCTTGTGCCTTCCATGACGCAGGTCACCACATTTCCGCTTGCCTTTACCGCCCTGCCCGACAGCATGTATTCGGAAGGATTTGAAACCTGTCTTAATCCGTCCGCATACATTTCAAAAACACCTATCTCATCGGTAGATCCGAATCTGTTCTTCACAGCGCGCAGCAGCCTGTAATTTCCCCTGATATCTCCCTCAAAATAGAGAACCGTATCCACCATATGCTCTAAAACCTTAGGACCGGCAACCGCGCCTTCCTTTGTCACATGGCCCACGATAAATACCGTAATATCCAGCTGCTTTGCTATCCTCATCAGCACGCCTGTTGATTCTCTGACCTGCGATACGGATCCGGCTGACGAACTGACATTTTCATTTATCATGGTCTGTATCGAATCTATCACAACAACCTCGGGATTTTCCTTCTCGATCACATCTGAGATATCATCCAGATCCGTATCGCACAGTATGGAAAGCGAAGTCCCGAAATTTCCGAGTCTTCGCGCCCGCATCTTTATCTGTGAAGCCGATTCCTCACCGGATACATACAGCAGTTTATGTCCGTCATTGCTTAAATTCCTGCATAATTGGAGCAGAAGCGTAGATTTTCCTATGCCCGGATCACCTCCCACCAGGACAAGAGATCCTCTCACGATACCGTTTCCCAGCACCCTGTCCAGTTCCTCTATGCCCGAAGGAATCCTCTGCCTTTCATCATTTTCTATTTCATCAAGGGTAACAGGCTTCACCCTGCCCGTTCCGGCAGTATGTTGTTTCTGCTTATTTTTCTCTTTCCTGGGAGCAGGTTCCTCGGTCATGGTATTCCACTCACGGCATCCGGGACACTGACCCAGCCATTTTGCGGATTCAAATCCGCAGTTCTGACAAAAAAACACGGTTTCCTTTGATCTTGCCATAATCTCTTCAAAAAAAGCCGTACCTGTCTTGCAGGCACGGCTCTCTTCCTTTCTTTTTTATATCTTATGCTTCCTTTGCTTCCACACCGACAACTCCGCAGCCTTCAAGTTCAACGCTCATCGAAAGCTTTCCGCCAAGATTTGTCTTCATCTTCCCGGCGTCGCTTCCGGAAACGAGAACCTCATATTCGGTATCGGGTTTAAGTCCCAGCGTTATCTGCGCATCTACAGCGCCCTCCACCTTAAACTTCATCCCGTTTTCCGTGACGACAAGATTATTGACGCTCGTACCCGGAACCGACTCATACACCAGTTCTCCGTCGGCTTCAAGTTTTGTGATATCCTTATAGGTTTTAACCTTGAGGATCCTGCCTTTAAACTTAAAGTCCTCGACCTTCTCTTTTGCCTGAAGTTCATGATTTCCGAAACTCAGGCTGCCGTCTGTTTCACCGTGAAGCAGATCCTTTACTACTGACATCTTCGCACCCTCCTAAAATCTTCTCATCTCATTTTTAACCGGTTTTCGCCGGTGGGATAAACATGCCAAAGGGCATACTTTATTCTACCACATTTCCGGTTTATTTGCACTGCGGTACCAGTTTTCCGTCCCTGCATAAAATGGTAACCGTACTGCCCTGTTTTGCATTACCCTTCAATACTTCTTCCGACAGAGGATCCTCAATCATGTTCTGGATCATCCTCTTTAAGGGTCTGGCACCGTACTTTTTGTCCGCGCCTTCCTTCACAATAAATTCCTTGGCCTTTGGAGATATCTTTAATGTTATATCCAGTTCTTCCTTAGCCCTCTTTACAAGATTCTGCGAAAGAAGCGTAACGATATTCTTCATATTATCGTTATCAAGAGTCCTGAATACTATGATATCGTCTATACGATTGATGAATTCCGGTTTGAATATCCTTTTAACCTCATCCATCACATCGCTTTTCATTTTTTTGTAATCCCCCTCGGCATCGTCCCCGCTGTCAAACCCGAGTTTCTTGGGATCGATTATCCTTTGGGCTCCCGCATTTGAAGTCATAATGATCACGGCATTCTTGAAACTGACCTTTCTTCCCTTTGAATCGGTGATATGCCCGTCATCAAGCACCTGGAGCAGCACATTAAAGATGTCGGGATGCGCTTTTTCTATCTCGTCGAAAAGTACTACGGAATACGGATGTCTCCGTATCTTTTCGGCAAGCTGTCCTCCCTCCTCAAATCCGACATATCCGGGCGGAGACCCTATCATCTTTGCAACCGAGTGAGATTCCATGAACTCCGACATATCAACCCTGATAAGCGAGTTTTCCGAACCGAAAAGCGCCTCAGCAAGCGCTTTTGAAAGCTCGGTTTTTCCCACTCCGGTAGGCCCGAGGAATAAGAACGAACCTACGGGTCTGTTAGGATCCTTTAAGCCGACCCTGCCCCTTTTGATAGCTTTTGCGACAAGCGATACGGCTTCATCCTGCCCTACTACGCGCTTATGCAGGATAGACTCCAGCTTCATCAGCTTCTCATTTTCCTTTTCCGTAAGCTTGCTTACCGGTATCTTCGTCCAAAGGGAGACAACATCCGCTATGTCATCCTCCGTGACAATAAGATCCTTCTCCTTATTTGTATTCTCAAAGTTCTTTTTCAGGCGTTCAAATCTCGCCTGCTTTTTCTGCTGGTCCCTGTGTATCTCGCCGGCATGAACAAAATCACCTGCTTTTATCGCTCTTTCCTTGGATTCCTCCATGGATTCAAGTTCTTTTTTCATATTGTCAATAGCGGGAGGAACCGTCATCCTGGAAATACGAAGCCTTGATGCCGCTTCATCCATTACATCGATAGCCTTATCCGGAAGAAATCTGTCATTTATATACCTCGATGACATCTTTACCGCAGCCTCGACAGCCTCAGGGCTTATGACAAGTGAGTGATGCTCCTCATACCGGTCCTTGATCCCCATCAGTATGGACACCGCCTGTGCTTCCGTAGGTTCTTCCACTGTCACCGGTTGAAATCTTCTCTCCAGTGCAGCGTCCTTTTCAATATATTTTCTGTATTCGTCTATTGTGGTGGCGCCTATCATCTGAAGCTCACCGCGGGCAAGCGAGGGTTTAAGTATGTTTGATGCATCTATGGCCCCTTCCGCACCTCCGGCGCCTATCAGCGTATGAAGCTCGTCAACAAAAAGAATGATATTTCCGGCGGCTGTTACTTCCGCTATAACCTTTTTGATCCTTTCCTCAAATTCGCCCCTGTACTTCGAGCCTGCGACCATTCCCGAAAGATCCAGAGACACCACTCTTTTGCCGATCATCGTAAGCGGAACATTTTCCTCTATGATCTTTACCGCAAAGCCTTCCACTATTGCAGTTTTGCCTACGCCGGGTTCTCCCACAAGACACGGATTGTTCTTGGTACGGCGGCTTAATATCTGTACAACTCTTGTGATCTCATCCTGTCTGCCGATAACGGGATCCAGTTTTCCCGCGCGCGCAAGTTCAGTCAGATCCCTGCTGTACTGGTCAAGCATGGGTGTACCGTTCTTTGAAGCAGGATCCTGTTTATTTCTGTAATACGCTCCCGCTTCCTCCCTTGCCTTTCCGAGATCCTCACCCATGGCAGCGATAGTATCCATGTAGAGCTTCTGTATATTCACTCCCAGCGTGTTTAAAAGCCTCACGCCTGCATTCTCACCTTCTCTGAGCATGGCAAGCAGAATATGTTCCGTGCCTATCTCGGGCGCTGAAAATCTTTCCGAAATTTCTCCTGCCTGCTCCAGCACATACCTTGCCCTGGGTGTCATTCCATCCCGTTCCGCAACGGAAGTTGTCAGCTGTTCTTCCTCGGGCGCGATCAGCTGTCGTATAAGCTCCAGTATATTGGTCTCATGCACATTGTTTCCAAGGAGCACCTGTGCCGCAACCCCTGTTCCTTCCCTCAAAAGACCGAGAAGGATATGTTCACATCCTATATAATTCTGATTCAGTTCCTTCGAACTTTTCTTCGCGATCGAAAGAGCCTTTTTTGCCTGTTCTGTATATTCCTGAAACATGTCTAACTCCACTCATCACAGATGCCGTCCAGGAGATCGTGCATCTCGGCACGTGATATTCCTTTTAACATTGCCTGTGCTGTCAATATCCTCAATTCTGTCTGAATTTTAGGCCTTACTTTTTTATCCCGGCTCACCTTTACCACAGCCCCCTGCCTCGGATCGAGCTTAAGGAAGCCTTCATCCCGAAGGAGAGCATATGCCTTGTTTACGGTATGCATGTTTATGCCGATCTCGTCTGCAAGGCTCCTGACGGAGGGCAGATGATCACCGTCACGCAGAAGTGACTTTGCAATCCCGAGTATGATCTGATCATGAACCTGCGTATACAGGGCATCATTGCTGCCCGGGTTTATTTCTATGTTCATTACCCCAGTCTCCGTATTCTTTCCAAGGCCTCTTTTGTATTCTCATGCGTTCCGAAAGCGGTCAGTCTGAAATAACCCTCTCCGCTGGGACCAAATCCCGATCCCGGAGTACCTACTACATTTGCACCTGTAAGCATCCTGTCAAAGAAATCCCAGCTGCTCATCCCTTCGGGTGTCTTCAGCCAGATATACGGGGCATTAACTCCGCCATACACCTCATAACCGCACTCTTTCAGTCCGGACAATATCGTCTTTGCATTTTCCATATAATAAGAAACAAGTCCGCGGATCTCCTGCTGTCCTTTTTCACTGTACACCGCTTCACCTGCCCTCTGCTGGATATACGGGGCGCCGTTATATTTCGTGCCGTGTCTTCTCGCCCACAACGAGTGAAGCATGTTTCCCTTTTCATCCTTCAGATCTTTGGGGATCACTGTATACCCAAGCCTTACGCCTGTAAATCCGGCATTTTTTGAAAAAGAATGAAGTTCTATTGCGCATGTCCTCGCCCCTTCGCATTCATATATGGAATGCGGAACATCATCCTCGCTTATATATGCCTCATATGCTGCATCAAATATGATGACAGCCTTTTTCTCATTGGCATAATCCACCCATTTCTGAAGCTGATCCTTCTTCATGGCTGTGCCTGTGGGATTGTTCGGAGAACAGATATAAATGATGTCGGGAGTATTATCCGGAATATCGGGACTGAAGCCGTTTTCCCTCGTACAGGGCATGTATATCACATTCTTCCACTGCATCTTCTCTTCATCAAATTCCCCGGTCCTTCCCGCCATTACATTGGTATCAACATAAACAGGATATACGGGATCACAGACTGCCACCCTGTTATCTTTGGAAAAAATCTCCTGTATATTTCCCGAATCGCTCTTTGCACCGTCTGAAATGAATATTTCGTCTTTATCAACATTACAGCCGCGTTTTCTGTAATCATTTTCCGCGACGGCACTTCTTAAAAACTCATAGCCCAGATCGGGAGCGTATCCGCGAAAAGTCTCCTGCTTCGACATCTCATCCGTTGCATCATGCAGGGCTTTTATTATCACGGGACAAAGGGGTCTTGTCACATCTCCGATCCCCAGGCTTATGATATCCTTCCCGGGATTTTCCTCTTTGTATGCCGCCACTTTTTTTGCGATAGTTGAAAAAAGATATGATCCTCTTAAATTCAGATAATCTTCATTTACTTTAAACATATTTCTCCCTCATAAACCGTTACGGCCGGACCCGTCATATATACATGTCCGTCCTGTGCGTATTCTATATCAAGTGTACCACCGGTAAGTTTAACAGTTGCTTTTCTATCTGTCAAATCATTGATAACACAGGCAACAACGCTGGCGCAGGCCCCTGTGCCGCAGGCAAGGGTTTCTCCGGATCCCCTCTCCCATACTCTCATTTCTATATTATTCCTGTCTGTTATATGAACAAATTCCGTGTTGATCCTTTCGGGAAAGATCACATTATTCTCAAAAAGAGGCCCTGTCTTTTCAATATCAATGCTCCTCACATCATCGGTAAACACAACACAATGAGGATTGCCCATGGATACACAGGTGATATCATATTCCTTATCTCCTATCATGACCGGTCTTGACACTATACTGTCTCCGGAGAGATCAACCGGTATCAGCTTTGGATCTGTTATGGGGATACCCATATCCACTCTTACGGAAAAGACCTTTCCATCCTTCACAAAAAGCTTCAGCACCTTGATCCCTGCGCCTGTTTTGATGCTTACCGTGTCCTTTTTTGTCAGACCCTTGTCATATACAAACTTTGCCACACATCTTATGCCGTTTCCGCACATCTGTGCCTCAGATCCGTCGGCATTATACATGTGCATCTCAAAATCGGCATCGTCGCAGGGATCTATGAATATGATCCCGTCCGAGCCGATGCCGAAATGTCTGTCACTCAGTCTTACCGAAAGTTCCGGTCTGTTTTCCGTTTTTTCCTTTGCTCCGTCCACATAAATATAATCGTTTCCGCAGCCCTGCATTTTAGTAAAAAACATATTCCCTCCTGCTCACGCGGCATTTCTCCGGATTTTTAGTTACAATGACCGTTAAAATAATTCCAGAACCATCTGCGCTGTCTCTATCATGTTTGTCCCGCTGTCCATGCTTGTTTTCTGAATATACCTGTGCGCCTCTTCCTCAGACATGTTGTTTCTTTCCATCAGGAGTTCCTTTGCACGCCTTATGATCGCTGCATCCTTTTCGTTCCTGATCTTCGGTCCGTTGCGTTTTGCCTTTCTCCTTCGCTCGACGGTGCGTACCATCATATTGAGGGTATCAAGCAGATCGGCCGTTTTTAACGGCATTTCGACATACACTATGCCGTTTTCAGAACTGTCCACCCATTTGGAACGTCCCGCAAGAAGAAGCATGTCAAAATATTCCGGCAGATCCTGCCTGAGTTCATTATACATCATGTCGGGATATTTGTAACCGCAGACCAGTATGCCCTCACCGAGTTCATCTGCCAGGGCAATGGCGGATGCACCGGTCTGGGCTGATCCCACGACATTGAAACCTGTCCGGACGAGCAGGTTTTTTATCGCTTTTGCATCATCGGTTTTAGAAAATAGAACGATGATATTTACCACAAAAGATACCTCGAAGTATGATCAGACCTTAGCCAGATATTTATCAAGCTCCCAGCTGCTTACATGAGCCCGGTAATCCGCATATTCCTCGCGTTTAGCACTGATAAACTTCTCACTGATATGCTCTCCGAGAACACCTTTTATGAAATCATCCGCTTCCAGAGCATCTATCGCTTCGCCCAGAGTTCCTGGCAGATTATCTATTCCCTCTTCATTTCTTTCTTTTCTTGTCATTTCAAAAATATTCTTTTCAACAGGCTTTGCCGGCTTAATATGCTTTCTGATCCCTTCCATTCCGGAAGCCAGGATCACGGCAAGTGCCAGATAAGGGTTCGAAGAGGAGTCCGGGCTTCTGAATTCAATGCTGGTATTTTCCTTCATATGCGAAGGCACCCTGATAAGCGCAGTCCTGTTGGTAAAGGACCACGCCGTATATACCGGTGCCGCCTCATATCCGGGCACCAGACGTTTATAGGAGTTTACGATCGGATCCGTGACTGCGGTAAGAGCATTGATATGTGTCATCATACCGCCGATGAAAAATCTCGCTTCATCGGAAAGACCGTCTTCCGAAGCAGGATCATAAAATACATTCTTCCCGTCCTTTTTTAATGTAAGTCCCAGATGCATACCCGATCCCGAAAGATCATACCGGGGTTTCGGCATAAATGTCGCATGCAGTCCGTGTCTTTTTGCAAGAGTACGCACCGCAAATCTGAATGTCTGGATATTATCTGCCGCAAGAAGCACCTCGCTTGAAGCAATATTTATCTCATGCTGTCCTCTGGACCTTTCATGTTCCGAACAGTTTACCTCTATGCCCATATCACTTAGGGCCAGGACCATATCTCTTCTCGCATTTTCACCCATATCCGCCGGAGACAGGTCAAAATATCCTGCATGTTCATTCGTATCCACGGTGGGCAGTCCGTTTTCGTCGGTATTAAAAAGATAAAATTCACAGGCAGGATTCACGCACAGTTCATAACCCATTTTGCGGATCTCATCTCTTACCTTCTGCAGGATGTATCTGGGATCGCCCTCAAATCTGCTGCCGTCAGGCCTGTATATGTCGCAGATAAACCTGGCGACCTTACCCTGCTGCGGTCTCCACGGAAAGGTTACATATGTATCAAGATCCGGATACAGATACATGTCCGATTCTTCGATCCTTGCAAACCCCTCTATGAGTGATCCGTCAAACATGCACTTATTATCCACAGCCTTCTGGAGCTGGGACGCGGTCACAGCCATGTTCTTCATTCTTCCGAACATGTCCGTGAACTGAAGTCTGATAAATTCCACATCCTCGTCTTCGGCAAATCTGAAAACATCTTCTTTTTTGTACTTACCCATATGAACCTCCTCGTAAGAATAGATATTGAATAATCTAAAAAGGTGTCCACAGACTCTCTTTAAGCCTCGTGAACACCTTTGTTCATGCTTATAATGCTTTTATTACTTTACCATGCCGCTTTAAGGTTTGCAAGTTCGGCTCTCTGTCCCGCATTCGGAAGAACTTCACTTGCCGCATTATACAATATATATCCGCTGTATCCCAGTGATGCGGCTTTCTGAGCCTGCAATGCCAGATTGTTATTTGCCGTTGCCCAGCCCGGATCGGAAGATACGACAGTGCCGCATCTGTACAGAGCCATGCCTACATACATGGGTATTCCGAGTTTGTTAAGCTCCCTCCACTGAGCCAGACGCTGTGAAGACATGGCAGTATTTCCCACTGCTCCGTATCTGTCGGTCCAGTAGATCTGAGGCGCTATATAATCAATATATCCCGGTACCGAAAGCCAGCTTGTAATATCGGCTCCCATCTTCAGATTGTTCTCAACATTGCCCTGGGGGGATATGCCGAAAATCTTACCGTTCGAGGAGCAGACCACATGAACCTGAGCGATCATCGAATTTATGTTTGCTGCTCCGATCGGAGGAAAGTAATCATCAAAATGTATTCCGTCCACAGGATACTTTGTTACGATCTCTGTCACACCCGCTACTATGTTTGCATTATTTGCAAGAGCGGCATTACCGGCATAGGCTCCGTTTCTGTAGCCGTAAGGATTGATCCATGCATGGAATTTCAGCCCCGATGCATGAGCTATCTGAACCATATCCGCAAGAGGATCAAAGCCCGGATCTGCGCCGTTAAGCATCTGTGAACTCCACGGATAGACTGATGAAGGATAGATTGCGTCATTATGAGAACGCACATGAACAAATACCGCGTTTCCGCCGTTTGCCGCTACAGTTGCGCATATCGACTGAAAACTCTGGTCAAAAGCCGCCTTCGGCTTGCCCTTTAAGAAGGTCTGGATATCAAGAAATGACACCCATGTTCCCTTCATTGACGCGCCCGCAGCCTGTACATCTTTTGTCTGAATATGCGATACTGTCATAAATACAAACATCGTACACAAAAGCATCGCCGTAATTTTCTTAAGTTTTCTCATTGTTTCTTCCTTTCTCATTTTCTTTTATAACTTCCGGATATCTCAAGATCCTGATCTCCGGTTTCCGTTACCTCAAGTTCACCTTCGTCTGTCATCTCAAACTCAATGGTTTCCTTTTCATCCTCCGATTTCCAGAAAGCTTTATTTTTTTCTACGGACCCCATGCCCACAAGGAGCGTATTGTCCTTTTGGGATATCGTAAACTCAAACGCCGCTTCATCCGCAGGCACCAGTTCTATGCTGATACCGTTGTTTACAAACACGCCGTCCCAGCTTATGTCCCTGAACCTGTTATCGGATTTCTCATAATAAGCAAACCCGCTGAAATCAGATACCCTGTTTTTTTCACGGTCATATACTTTTACATCTCCCGAAAACCCGTCAACCGCAAGCATCTGATCCATTATTTTTCCTTCGGGATCCTTAACAGTATATGTATAATAACCGCTTTCGTCAATCTCAAGACTTTCCGAAAACTCTGTTGTACAGCCGGTTCCGGATAATTCCTCGGAAATGAGCCTTTCGGCATCCTCTTCCTTTATTATAAATTCCGGCACCTTCTGTTCACCTTCATCCTGTCCATCCTCAAAGGTCACCGTCTGCGGTTCTTCAACGGCCGGACCCAGATGTTTTTCCTGCTCCTTTTTTCCGCATCCCGTAAACATCATTACGCAGAATGCGGTAAAAATGAGAGCTGCTCTTATTTTCCGGTTCATCATTTATATCCCTTACTTTCAAGCACCGCATCCGCGATCGCCTTTCCGGCAGCCTGACGGTTTGCTGAATTGTTAAGCTTGCTGTAATCTCCGTCCATGAAAGCCACTTCAACGATCATGCCGGTGATCTTATTAGCTGCGGCGCCGCGAATGACTCCGTAATAATCACCGTTGCTTCCGGTACGTGTCTTCACGCCTCTGTTGCCCGTTCCGATCGCGGAAGTTACATTGCTCAAGATCTTGTTGGCCATTGTATCATCATGATAATCGGTTACGGATTTCCATACTTCCGTTCCGCTTCCTCCTCCGGAATTGCAGTGTATCGATATGAACAGATTGCATCCGTTGGAATAAGCTATGTTCGGCCTGTCGCCCACACTTAAGTATGTATCATCGTATCTTGTCATCACAACCGGCACTCCGTAAGCCTCAAGCTCCGACTTCATTGCATAAGCCATGTCCAGATTGCAGGTCTTTTCAAGCATTCCGTTATGTGTTGCACCGCTGTCGCTTCCTCCGTGACCGGCATCTATGCAGACCTTGAGCTTTCCGTCCGTCATGCCCTTCGGGTTAACCTTGATCAGTGCCTTGTTGCTTGGTATCCTGCTTCCGCTGATCGATATCCTTCCCGTAGCCCTCACGTAAACATCGTTGTTCCACTTGGACATCGCAGTCTTGCCCTTTACCTTCGATCCTTCAAGCGTAAAGTATTTCTGTCCGGTGGCGGAAATGCCCCATTCCACTTCCTTTATTGTAGTACTCTTGGGCAGGTAGGAGATCGGAACCTCTTTGCTGCTGCCCACGGTAACCTCTGTCCTCTCCAATACGATCTTTGCGGGCGTGATATAAACCACCTTCTTCGGTACACCAAGAATATATCCGTCCTTATCCGGTCCTCTTCCGTACTTTTTCGCTGTATCCGAATAGTATACCGGCGTTACGATATATACCACCTTGTCACCGTGATAGAAAGGAACCTTCGTTGAGGTATTCCTGAAGCCCTTTGAAGATGTATACTTTCCGTCCTTATCCTTTTTGATGAGACTCTTTGCCTTTTCCTTTGTACGCAGTATCTGGGTTGTCCCGGTCTTTTCAAAGGAATTGTCCGTTCCTTTTCTGTACTTATACACCTTTCTTTCAACCATGTAGGACATCGGCGTGCTCTGGCTGAAATCTGCGGAATGATTCCATGTCAGGTGGCCGTCGGGATAATAAGTATATCCATCATCAGTCTTAACCTTATTGACCTCTACTTTAAGATCCTTCACGCCTCTGGGCCTGCCCGAATCCGTCTTCTCGGCGGTGAGACCCCACTGTCCTTCAGGAAAGTACGAATCCTTTCTGAATGCGCGCACCTCAAATCTGTAAGGTTTTCCTACCAGGTCCTTATTGGTCTTTCCCTTCTTCGGATCAAGACTTCCGCCCGAGCCTCCCCTCCAGGTATGCCTTCCGGGTTTTTTGAAAGTCTTCTTTAATACCAGGGCATTATCATTTTCCACATCATAGATACAGAGCTCATATTTTGTTGCGCCCTTGATCGCATTCCAGCTCACATATATCTCGTCCATATCTTTCGGAGTAGTCGTGATCTTCGGAGCTCCGAGCTTTGTTGTTGCCGTGACAGTCTTCGGGTTTGCCGTCACATGCTTCTTGCCGTTCTTGGGTTCCGCATAGAATATATAAGTATATCCGTTTTTCAGTCCGGTGATCGCAAATTTCGTTATAGGGTCATTGTTGCTGTCTTTTTTTACATCAAATGTTTTCTTTTTCCACTTTGAATCCTTGTTGGAATTTTCCGAAAGGACCTTTCCTTTATGCGTCATTGTGGCCCTGTAGGTTATGACCATCTGTTTGGCGCCTGTCGGATGATCGGTGGTTATCGTGACCTTATTGTAATTATTCACATTCGCCGATATTGATGAAACATCACTCATCTGCGGCTTGACGGAAAGGGCATCACTCTGGACTCCGGTCTTCTTATCAAGGACCACCCTGACCTTAAAATAATAAGTGATCTCCGGCTTCAGTCCCTTGATGAGATAGATATATGAAGGATAATCTCTCTGGTACCTTACTCCGTTCAGGCTGACCAGCGCATTTTTTGACACCTCCGTCAGTCCCGAAACTTCGCCGCCTAAATCTTTTCCGGTAATCGTTGCCACAACCTTGAATCCGGATGCCGGATTTGTGGACTGTAATATTTCATACTTATACTTTTTGTATTTCTTTGCCGATCCTATGGGTATGATATCCTCGGAAAGCCTTTCGAAAGCAATCGCAGCCCGGTCATATCTGGCAGAACCTGCCGATATGATATACGGAGCATAAGGCTTGCACTTTGCCTTCAGTATGTCTGATGCCGCAGACTGCACTTCCTTCCTCTGATCAAGCACAGCTCCGTCTTCGCCGAATTCCACGACGCTGCTCTTTGCATAAGCCCTGTAATAATAAGGCGTATCGGGATCAAGCTTGTTCTGCGTTACATACACTCCCTCCGCAGGAACGATCACGCCTGCCTTTACGGGTTTGCCGTTATTCTTATAGGTAAGCGGTGAAGCAAGTTTTGTACCGTAATACTCAAAACCGGCTATCCTGTCCTGGGAAACACTCATCACTTCATCAAAGTCTGATTTCTTTCCTGTAAGCGATCTTTCTATGACATATGTTCCTGTTCCCCTTATCTTTGAAAATCTGAAATCAAGGCTTGACGTATCATGCTGTTTTGTGGAAAGACTTAACCCCATGGGCGCGCACATTTTATACGACCATTCGCGCGCCATGCCGTATTTGCCGTTTCTGTCATAGCCTATGACATTGACCTTGTATATATATGTACTCTTATCCTCACGGCCTGCCTGTTTGTCCACAAACTTTGTTGCGGTCTGGCCGTATTTGATGTCTGATTCCTTATCGGATTTCTTTGTCTTATTGGCGCCGTTTAAGAGGATCCAGTCTTCATGTACATCATCGTATCTGTAGATCATATACCGCGGCTTATCCATCTTTTTTTCGCCTGCTGTCTTTTTGCTGTCCTTCTTGTCTTTATTCTTGTAAGTCTTCGCTTCTTTCCATTTAATTGTGACAAAACCCTTTTCGTTCAGCTTTACGGACGAGATGACCGGAGCTGTCAGATCGTTCGAAGTCCAGTCGTGCCTTACCAGAGTCAGGTTTCCCGGGATCAGGGTCACTGATGCGTAGTTCTTTGACAGTGAATTGCCTGCGCCGTAGATCTTATTTTTTCCCTGATCATTTAATACAAACTTATTCTGGCTGGCAGTTACCGTGTCTCCCGAGATGAGACTCGTGGGATCCCATGTGAAATCATCAACCGTAAGATTCAGGTTTGATGAAAGAGTTTTCACATCGGCTCCGGGAGCCTCGATGGTGAATCCCTTTCTCTGCTCATCCGTTATCTTCTTTTTGTCATAGTTTTTCTTAAAACTCTTCGATCTGATGATGAGGTTCGTCGAAAGCACGGTGAGTTTTCCGGCCGATACGGAATCTATCACATAGTTCTGCGATATCTCGGAAACATCGAGTTTGATATAGGATGAACCCGCATTGTTCTGGCTTCCCGATACCTTTACAAGTTCAATATCATTTTTATTTTTGATAGTATTTGTATACAGTTCTTTCCCGTTGACTTCATAAACCTTTCCGTCGGGCAGCAGATTGCTTCTGTCATAATATTTGGTCTTTCCGTTTATGGACAGAGAGATCGGGCCTGCCTTGTTGACGCTTAAGAATACTACGGCATTTGCACTGATCTGACCGTTTTTTACCGCATTTACCGATATGGCGTATGTTCCGGCATTTACCGCGCTGTTCTTACTTATATAAAAGACAGCGGCATCGGAGGATACCGAAAGGTCATTCTGTGATATTCCCTTTATATAATCAGCTTCCGTATATTCATGCAGTTCCTTATTTTCACTTGCGCTTATTATCCAGGCGTTAAAACTTACGCCTGTGCTTATATTGGAACTGATGGTTATGCCGTGATCCTCTCCGTTATATGAAACCGTATCACCGCTGACATAAAGTTTTACTGTCTCGTCGGCTCCGGCATTTTCTTCGGTATCATTTCCGGAGATCTCCTCCTTTACCGGTTCTTCATTATCCGAAACGGTATCACCTGTCACCCGGTCATCGCTTATCGGAACATTCCCGATTTCATCTTCGGATATTTCCTCCTTCACCGGTTCCTCTTCCTGTCCCTGATCAGCGGGCAGAACCGGGCTTTCATCTCCGTTACCGCTCACCTGCTCTGTCTCATCCGGGATCTGTGCCTCTTCAGGCGCGGACGGTTCTGTCATTTCTTCCTCGACCGGTGCGATATTATCCGAAACCTCATCCGCAAGCAGCATGGTGTTCGATCCGAATATCATCGAGAGCGCCAGCACCATGGCCAAAACCGATCTGACTCTTTTTTTTCTCATAATATAAACTCCTTGGATCTTTTCCCTTTTTCATTCAGTACCTTTCATATCCGGTCACGGTCCGAAAAGTACATATTTCGTGGGTCTGCCCCACCCTGATAACAACATATAGTGAAACTATAGCACAGATTTACATAATAAGCAAACATAAAATATTTATGGTCCCTTACTATAATTCTGAATATTCAGTTATTTTTTTGGGGTAAATCTAAAAATGAAATGACCTTTCATAGGGTATAACGAAACCTGCCCTGTTATATCCTGCCGTGGGCTGGTAATGCTTCTCATCAAAACCTGAAAAAAGAGAGAATAAAAGATATACGCGCAGGGAAGGAGACAGACTGTCCACATCTGACAGATCGATCATCGGACCGTCAAACCATATGACCATATTAAGCCTGTTTCTGTAACAGGTAACAAAGACATCCATATTGAGAGGCTCGGGGTCATCGCCGGATTGTTCCTTTATGATCATTCCCAGTTCCTCCAAAACCAGCGCAGCGATATTAACCGCGGATGCGGGAACACTTTTATCGTTCAGATAGATGATCATGTCATCCCTGGTTTTGATTATCTGACCGGGCTCTGCCATGCAGCTTAGATTCAGAGAATCTCTTTCATCCGTTTCCATCAGAAAAGGAAAGGCTTTTCTCCCGTACCGGTGACAGATGATGATTATCATTATCGTCAGAGTGACATATGTGCAAAGGGCTTCTCCGATCCAGAAACCGACAGCTCCAAAGACCAGCGAAAAGACCACATTCAACGGTAATCTTACAAACAGTGAATCCATTGCCCATCCCAGTATCTGAAGCCTGTATTTCCCTATGTCGAGATAATACTCCAGGAATATCCACATTAAAAGACAGGCTATGGAAGAAAAAGATGTCAGTCTGCATGCCCATATGGTAAAAGACATCAGGGCATCATCTTTAAGTCCGAAGATCATGGGAAAAACCGGAGCCGCAAACCATATTGTCCCTATGAACACGAATCCCACGGCAAGCGTGAGCTTTGAACCGTATCTTAGAAGTCCCTTCATCGCTTCACTGTTTCCGTCTCCCCTGTATGACAAAAGCATCGTCTTCATCGAATCGCTGATCCCTTCCCCTATCACCATCAGCTCATATACGACGGAGGATATGCCAAGTACCGCAAGATAACGGTGTCCAAGACAATCTATGATGAAAAGATTTGCAAGGTACCCATAAATGAAATCAAATAATTTTTCAACACAGTCTGCCCCGCCGAGCAGAAATATATTCTTCAGATCATCCTTATCAAAGACAAGGCCGGGTATCCTTTTGTACCGTGAACTGAAAAAATGAGATACTATCACGGCAAGCGCAAGGACTTTTCCCAGGGCGCTTCCAAGAGAAGCTCCGAACACTCCCATTCTGAGGACAAAAATATAGGAAAGAACGACATTACCGGCAAACAAAGCTATGTTTGAAAAAACAGTCCGTTTTTCATCCCCGTCTATATAGGATATTTCCATCAAAAGAGCAAGCAGGGGAGAAATAAGAAATGAAAACCTGTAGCATGACAGATATTGTCCCGCATATGTTCTGACAATACCTTCGGCACCTGTTGCGTCGAGAAAAAGATCTCCACCGATAAGAGAAGACGCAGATAAAAGAGCGCCGAATATGACGGCTGTCACCATGGCCATTCCAAGTATATGCCGGCTTTTTGTATCATCGTAATTACTGACAGCGCGGGTATACAGGATCCCCGCCCCGCTGCTTATGAGTATCCCGAAAACCTCGCCGAGCGCCAGAGCCGGAGCCACCAGAACAGTTCCCGAAACAGCATCGGTCCCTATAAGGTTTCCGAGTATGATCCCGTCGGTGGCCTTAAGTATGATATTCTGAACCGCGACCGTCACCGACACAAACATCAGTCCCCTGACTTTACGCTTCCCGAGATAACCTGCGGTTCTTACGGTTGTATTAATGCCGTCCTTTAAGTGAAACACCTGCTTATTTCTCCGTTTTATATTTCAGACTATCATAACACAAAAGTTCCCTTTTATTGTAAAAATAAGCTGTTTGAAATATAATAGAGCCATCTTTTTTCGGAGGTATCATCCATGGATTATGATGTGATCATTATCGGTGCCGGACCCGGCGGGATATTTGCCGCATACGAGCTGACAAAAAACAATACTTCGCTGAAGGTGGCTGTTTTCGAAGCAGGGCACTCTCTTGAGGACAGAAAGTGTCCGATAGACGGCGTAAAGATAAAAAACTGCATTCACTGCAAAAGCTGTTCGATCATGAGCGGTTTTGGCGGAGCAGGCGCTTTTTCCGACGGAAAGTATAACATAACCAATGATTTCGGCGGAACGCTTTATGAACACATAGGACGCGATGCAGCCATCGAACTCATGGAATATGTGGACAGGATAAATCTTGAAAACGGCGGGGAAGGCACCAGGCTTTATTCCACGACAAATACGGAACTTAAGAAGGTATGCCTGCAGAACAAGCTTCAGCTTCTGGATGCCTCTGTCAGGCATCTGGGAACGGATATCAATTATGTTGTTCTGGGAAACCTTTACCGGGATTTAAAGGAAAAGGCGGATTTCTTTTTTATGACCCCGGTGGAGGATATAGACAAAACGGATGAAGGATTTCTGATACATACAAAGGATAAGGATTATTCCTGCGGAAAATGTATCGTATCGGCAGGAAGAATAGGCAGTAAATGGATGGAGGAAACCTGCAGGAAACTCGACATTCCCACCAAGTCAAACAGGGTGGATATCGGTGTCAGGGTTGAGCTTCCCGCTGTTCTCTTTGCACATCTTACCGATGAACTTTATGAGAGCAAGATAGTATACCGTACCGAAAAGTTTGAAGACAGGGTCAGAACATTCTGTATGAATCCCTACGGAAGCGTGGTTACGGAAAATACAAACGGTATCGTCACGGTAAACGGTCACAGCTATGACGATCCGGAAAAGAGAACAAAAAACACAAATTTTGCGCTTCTGGTCGCAAAGCACTTTTCAGAACCTTTTAAGGACAGCAACGGTTACGGTGAGAGCATCGCCAGACTTTCAAACATGCTCGGCGGCGGAGTCATAGTACAGCGCTTTGGAGATATCATCAGGGGAAGAAGAAGTACCGCCAAGAGAATAAAGGAAAACTTCGTAACTCCGACTCTTCAGGCCGAGCCCGGTGACTTAAGTCTGGTCCTGCCCAAAAGGATAATGGACGGGATACTTGAAATGATCTACGCTCTTGACAAGATCGCTCCGGGAACCGCAAATGACGACACTCTGCTTTATGGCGTGGAAGTAAAATTCTACAACATGGAGGTCGATGTGAACGAAAACCTTGAGACAGCATACAAGGGACTTTATATAATAGGAGACGGCAGCGGAGTAACCCATTCTCTTTCGCACGCATCCGCAAGCGGAGTATATGTTGCGCGAAAGATCCTCGAATGACAAAATCCCGTGATTATGATATAGTAAACGCGTACTCCAAAACGAAAACTGCTTTTATCGATTGCCGTGATCAACGGATTTTTGAGGTAATAAATGCCTGAAACACATGATAATAAAAAAGAATACTGCGCCATCTGCAGGAGAAGCGATAATGACGCCGGGAAGATGTTTCATCTGCCGGGCGGCATCAATATGTGCAGTGACTGCATGAGATCCTCTTTGGAATCCATGACAAAGATCGGTTATGCGGATCCCTTTGCGGCCCGGGCCGGAGTGCAGGCGGCACAGAAAGAACAGGAAAAGTCCGATGACGCCGGACAGGAAAAGAAAGTAATAAAGGAAAAAGCCTCAGCGGATGAAGTCACTGTCGAGGAGAATGTTCCCGAAGAAGAACCTGCAGAGGATAATGAAGAAGAGACAGCCGAAAATACCGGTACCGGATTCTTTGGCATACCGAACATACAGTTCCTTAATCTTTCGGATTTCGGAAGTCTGGGACTGGGAGGTCCGAAACCAAAGGCCAAAAAGAAGGATCCCGATGCCCTGAAAAAACAGTTTGATCTGACAAAAATGCCCCGCCCTCACAAGATCAAGGAAATGCTTGATGAATATGTGATAGGACAGGATATGGCAAAGAAGGTCATTTCCGTGGCAGTCTATAACCATTACAAGAGAGTAAATGCCGATCTTTCCGATACCAATAAAAGAGAGATCGACAAGTCAAACATACTTATGATCGGCCCTACGGGCTGCGGAAAAACCTATCTGGTTCAGACGCTGGCAAAACTGCTTGATGTTCCTCTTGCCATTGCCGATGCCACATCCCTGACAGAAGCAGGCTACATAGGAGATGACATCGAATCTGTTGTGAGCAAACTTCTGACCGCCGCGGGAAATGATGTGGCAAAAGCGGAATGCGGCATCATATTCATAGACGAGATAGACAAGCTTGCCAGGAAAAAGAATGCCACTACGCGCGATGTGAGCGGCGAAAGCGTACAACAGGGAATGCTGAAGCTTCTCGAAGGTTCAACGGTAGAAGTTCCTGTCGGAGCAAACAGCAAGAATGCCATGGTGCCTATGGCCAAGGTGAATACAAAAAATATTTTATTCATCTGCGGAGGCGCGTTCCCCGATCTTGATGATATCATAAAGCAGAGACTGCGAAAGGAAACTTCCATAGGTTTTAATGCCGAACTTAAGGATAAATGGGACAAGGAAAAAAACATCCTTTCAAAGGTAACCGTAGAGGATATCAAAAGTTTCGGCATGATACCCGAATTTGTCGGAAGAATGCCGATTATATGCACTCTTGAAGGATTAAATGAGGATGCTCTCGTAAAGATATTAAAGGAACCCAGGAACGCCATAACAAAGCAGTATGAAGCATTGCTTGAGATGGATGAGGTCAAGCTTGAATTTACTGACGAGGCTCTTCACCTGATCGCAAAAAAGGCTCTCGAAAAGGACACCGGTGCAAGAGCACTCCGCGCTGTTATCGAGGAATTTATGCTGGATATAATGTTTGAGGTTCCCAAAGATGACAATATCGGAAGAGTTGTCATCACCGGAGATTTTGTCGAAGGAAAGGGAAGCCCGGACATAGTTATGAGAGGGCTTGAACAGGAAGTGCAGCCCCGGATAGGTTATGCGAACGGTTGAATATTTAAGTCTGTCGGCAGCCGTGGCTGCGCTTGACTGTATAATAAAGGCAAATATCAAGAAGCCCCTGATAACAAAAAACAGGGGCTTTGCACATAACAGGTTTGACAGATATCCGAAGGCTGTTGCGGCAGTTTCGGTCCTTCTTTCGGCAGGCATGTTTAAGGGAGTTGTATCCGGAGGGAAGGATGCCTTAGGATATTCACTGATACTCGGCGGAGCTCTTTCCAATACTTATGAAAGGGTTTTTAAGGGTTATGTGACTGATTATATCAGGATCGGAAATACTGTTTACAATATCTCCGACTTTATGATATTTGCCGGAGCATTGTTATTGATCATACAAAATCTTAAAGAAAAGGAATTATAAGGAATGGGAAAGATAAAAGCGGTAGTATCACTCGGACATGATGCGCTCGGCATCACAACTTTGGAACAGTGGGATGCTGTCAAGGAAACCGCAAAAGCGCTTGCGGATCTCATTGAGGATGATTATGAACTGATCATCACTCATTCCAATGGACCTCAGGTGTCCATGATACACAAGGCCATGACGGAACTTCGAAGGCTTTATCCCGACTATACGCCTGCAGCCATGTGCGTATGTACTGCCATGAGCCAGGGCTATGTGGGATATGATATCCAGAATTCCCTTAAAGCCGAACTTTTAAAACGCGGTATAGACAAGTCTGTAGCGACAATCCTGACCCAGGTCACAGTGGATGCCTATGATGATGCTTTTTATCATCCCACAAAAAAAATAGGCAGGCATATGACTGCCGAAGAAGCTGCAATGGAGGAAAGAAAGGGTAATTTCACTGTAGAGGACCCCGGCAGAGGATATCTGAGAGTGGTAGCAACACCCGAACCTCTTCATATAGTCGAAATAGACGCAATAAAAACCCTCTCTGATTCCGGCGCCGTTGTTATTGCGGCAGGCGGCGGAGGAATCCCGGTGATAGAGCAGAACGGTGCCTTAAGAGGAGCATCCGCAGTCATAGAAAAAGACAGCATAGCATCGCGTCTGGCAGTGGATACCGGAGCGGATATGCTGATCATCCTTACCGGGATAGATTCAGTAAAGATAGATTATAAGAAGGATACTGAAAGATCCGTTGCGCTTATGAATACGGGAGAGGCAAAGAAATATCTCGACGAGGGACAGTTCGGCGAGGGGACAATGAAGCCCAAGATAGAAGCAGCCATAGCTTTTCTCGAAAAAAGACCGGAGGCAAAAGTCCTCATCACTTCACTTTCAAAGGCAAGAGATGCCATAGAAGGTAATACCGGAACCACTATAATAAAATAATAACCGGAGTACGGAATGCTGTTTAATTCTTTCGGATATGCGGTTTTTCTGCCGGTGATCTTCTTACTTTACTGGGCGGTCCCGCATAAATACAGATATATCATACTGACTGCGGCTTCTCTGATCTTTTACATGTTCGGAGGACCTGCATTTGTTCTTCTGATACTGTTTGACGCATTCATCACATATGAAGCCGCTCTTTTCAGTGAACGGACAGATGACAGGAGAGTCAAAAAGGCGGTTCTCATTTCCGCTCTGGTACTTTGCATAACAGTGCTCGGGTTCTTTAAATACTTCAATTTTACCCTTGATACATTTGAAAAAATCTGCAATGTTCTTTCCATTCCCATGCAGCCCTTTACCAAAAGGATAATGCTGCCCGCCGGCATTTCTTTTTTCACCTTTCAGGCTTTGGGGTATATGATCGATGTATACAGAGGCACGGTAAAAGCGGAAAAAAATTTCCTGAAATACCTTCTTTTTGTATCCTTTTTCCCGCAGATAATGTCCGGTCCCATCGGCAGGGCAAAGGATCTTATGCCGCAGCTTTATTCAGAAAGACATTTTGACCCGGCACGGGCCTCTGAAGGCTTAAGGCAGATGCTTTGGGGTTACGCGAAAAAACTTGTCGTAGCCGATACTCTCACGCGCTATGTCGATGTCGTATTTGACAACCCGAAGGAATATTTCGGACTGACTCTCATCATGGCGGCAGTACTTTTCACATTCCAGATCTACTGTGATTTTTCCGGATATTCGGATATCGCCATAGGAACGGCAAAACTGTTCAATGTCGGGTTGATGACAAATTTTAAAAGTCCCTATTTTTCAAGGAGCGTCAAGGAATTCTGGGGAAGATGGCATATCTCTCTTTCAACATGGTTCCGCGATTATGTATATATCCCGCTTGGAGGGAACAGGTGCTCCGAAAAAAGAAACGCCTTTAATCTCATGGTGACTTTTCTCCTGTCGGGAATGTGGCACGGCGCAAACTGGACATTTATCCTGTGGGGTGCCCTTCACGGAGTATATCAGATCGTCGAAAACTTCTGTCACAGACACCTTTCCAAAAAGGAATACAGAAATATGAAGGAAAAAGATATCAAAAGGTCCGTGCCATGGAATATCGGGCATTTCATCCTGACCTTTGCCCTGGTTTCCTTCGCATGGAGTTTTTTCAGGGCCGACAACATAGGCGACATCGTCCATATCGTAACGCATATGGCCCGGGGACTCGGACATCCGGTAAATTCCTATCTGATGATGCTCAACAATATGAACCTTTATAACAAAATGGTACTAAGGCTTTTCATATACATAGTGATCCTTATGGCTGTCGATTTTATTGCATTGAAGCAGGATGTTTATGTTCTTTTCGGAAAACTGAAGACCCCCGTAAGATGGATAATATATGTGCTTCTGACGACCTTTGTCATAGTCGAGGCTCTTAACGGAGGCACTTCACAGCAGTTTATCTACTTCCAGTTTTAGCAAAAGATCATCAAGGTGTAAGATATGAAGAAGTTTATTCTGAAATGCATATTATTTGCCCTTATTCTGGGAGTTATCTTTGTTCCGTTTGCTGTAGGCGTGGATCCCTACAATATTTTTCATGCCCGCGCTCCGAGACAGAACGGTGTGGAACCCAATAAAAATTATGTGAAAATGAAAAATGTTCTGGAACATCCCGATAAATTTGACTCCTTCCTGTTCGGTTCTTCAAGGGTCGGTTTTATGGATGTGACTCTGATGGATAACGGAACCTATTATGACATGACCTACTCGGAAGGTCTTCCGGCGGAGCATCTGGACAATCTAAAGGTTATGATATCCCGCGGCATCATTCCAAAGAATGTTATCATAGGACTTGATGATATCTCATATTTCGTCGATCCGAAGATCCATGAGGGACAGCTTTTCAGACTTAATTTCCCGTGGCTTGGAAAGCCGTCAAAAAAGATTTCTTTTTACCTGCGTTATTTTGACTTAAAGACCCTTTTTGATTCTCTTGATGCCCTCGGAAAAAATAATTACAAAGATCCCATGTACACACGAAGGATGCTGGATACGGGTACGGAAAATCTGGACATAATCCCGGAGTTTAACGCAAGCGGCGCAAAAGCGTGGTGGTCGGATTATTATTATCCGAGAGAGGAAGTACTTGATGAGATAAGGGAAATAAAAGAGCTCTGTGCAGAATATGATATCAATCTGAGGTTTTTCACAAACCCCATTCATGCCATGACCTATGCGAAGGATATAGACAACGGCTATCTTGTTTTCCTGAAAGAACTTGCGGAAGTTTCCGATTACTGGAACTTTTCGGGTTTTAATAATGTGACATTAAATTATAATAACTACTACGAAACCTCTCATTACGATGCCGCAGTAGGCGAAAAGATCATTCAGGTTGTCTGTTATGACGGAACCGAGGAGGATCTTTTAGAGCAGGGATTCGGAGTATATGTCACGAAAGACAATGTGGATGAACTCTTAAAGATACTTAATGACCAGGCAGTCAATTTTGACCTGCCGGTGAATACATACCGGGCTACATATAATAAAACCGGTGATGATGAAGATGAATGATCGATACAAGGCATATTGATCAGTGTTTTTTGTTCGATAAGACAGCATAGTCATATATGTTTTACTGTTTTACAAAAAAACAAGACGATATAGTCATATGTGTTTTAAGAAAGTAAAACGGCATAGTCATATGTGTTTTGTGAACTTAGAACTGTCCGAGCCGTGAACAAAACATATATGACTATGCCGCCTTGTTTTTAGTAAAACACATATGACTATGCCTGTGTTAATACTCGCAAAACATATCGCATCATTCAGGTTTCGGATTTGGCTCCGAGCTTCACGGTATGCTTTTCTTCCGCATATCCGCCGTCCTTCTGCGTCTGCACGGTCACCTCAACCTCTTCTCCTGCTTCATAATACTGCATGAGATCCTTAAGTTCTTCCATGCTGCTGACGCTCTGCCCGTCAAATTTTGTGATAATATCACCTTTTTTCAGTCCTGCTTCATCTGCGGGTGATCCCGATTCCACCTGTGCAAGATAGATGCCTTCCGGCATATCGTATGTATCTGCCACATCACGCGCTACTGCAACACCGGCAATTCCAAGATATGCCTGTTTGCCCTCTTCCACTTTCTTCTTAGTGGATTTGTTCATAAGTTCTTCTATGATCGGCCTGGCTGTGGATATGGGAATCGCATATCCCATTCCCTCTATGCCGTTTCCGCCGGCCTTGGCTTCATTTATACCGATGAGCTCACCGTCAATATTAAGGAGGGCTCCTCCGGAATTTCCCGGATTGATGGCGGCATCAGTCTGGATCAGGGCATGCTCACCGTTGTCAAGTTCTATGGTTCGGTTTAGCGCACTTACGATACCGGTCGTAACGGATTGTCCGTAACCGAGGGCATTTCCTATGGCTATAACAGGTTCCCCGACTTCAAGGCTTTCGCTGTCGCCTAAAGTGGCTATCTTTATGGCATCGATCGTATTCTGGGAAAGGCTGTCAAATTCAACTGCTATGACCGCAATATCCGCAGCCTTGTCCTGACCTTTGAAATTAGCTTCCGCCACGCTGCCATCCACAAACTGCACTGAAAGTGTTGTGGCGTCGGAAACAACATGTTCATTTGTAACGATCAGAAGTTCATCATCATCTTCACCGACTATGATACCGGAACCCGATGCTTCGCTCTGCTGCTGTATCTCCTGTCCAAACCATGTTGTTCCGGTTATGACCATGTCATTTGTTATCGCAACAACCGCAGGTGTAACATCCGCAGCCACCTTTGTAACATCCGTCACCGTAGTCTTCGCAGAACCCGCCGTTGTAGTTGTGATCTTTTTATCTCCGTTTGAGATCCTGTCCGTCGTTTCCGTAACGGAGATCTCCTTCTTCCCCGAAACCGGGATATCGGCTTCCGCCTCTGTTTTTGTATCTGTCAGGACATTTACGAGATAAAAAGCTCCTCCCGCACAAAGTCCGAAGATAAGACCCAACGCCACGCTGACAAGAGCTTTCCTGAAAAATCCGGGCTTCTTTTTCTTGTTTTTGGGTCCCTGCGCCGGTGCAGGACCCTCGGGAATGTGCACTCCCGCGCCGGGACTGCTGGTATACTGGTAGGATGTGTAATGGGGACGCGGCACTACAGGCGTACTCTCATTCATTTCTTCTCTTCTTTCATTGTCATCTTCATACATAAATATCACCTTCTTCTTTTATATGAGACTTAACCGGCATTCCGGTCTGTCTTTTTATTGTTATGGGATAAGTATATTTTTGAAATGTGTTCGAAATGTGAAGAAGATTTATATATTTTGTGTTTTATGATCTTTTGATGCCAAACCTTAAAAATACTCACTCTACCGTAACAGATTTTGCCAGATTTCTTGGTTTATCCACATCACAGCCCTTTCCGACTGCAACATAGTACGCAAAAAGCTGGAGCGGGATTATGGCCAGCGAATTTGTAAAATAACTGTTTGTTACCGGAATATACAGACAGTAATCGGCATCAGCCTCGATATCCTGATGTCCAGTATTTGTAACGCAGAGAACAAATGCTCCTCTGGCTTTTACCTCACGGATATTGCTCACTGTCTTTCCGTACAGATCCTCCTGAGTGAGGGCAGCCATGACAAGTGTTCCTTCCTCGATCAGGGAAATGGGTCCGTGCTTGAGTTCACCGGCAGCATAACCTTCCGAATGAACATAGGATATTTCCTTGAGCTTCAGCGAACCTTCCAAAGACAGGGGATAGTCCAAACCCCTTCCTATGAAAAAGATGCTTTTTGCTGCAATATATCTGTTGGCAAAACGCTGTATCCTTTCCTTGTTTCCCAAAAGCATTTCGATCTGTTCCGGAAGTTTTTTAAGGTCTGACAGGAGAGCTTTGAACTCATCACCGGATATGGTTCCCCTGGTTTTCGCAAATTTCATGGAAATGAGATAAAGTGCCACAAGCTGGGCTGAATAAGCCTTTGTGGAAGCTACGGCTATCTCGGGTCCTGCCCATGTGTACATCACGCTGTCGGCTTCCCTCGCGATCGATGATCCGACAACATTCACTATTCCCATAACCTTTGCTCCCTTTTTCTGAGACAGACGCAGAGCCTGCAGCGTATCCGCGGTCTCACCTGACTGTGATATCACTATCACAAGTTCCCCTTCATCAATGAGAGGATCACGGTATCTGAACTCCGAGGCGGTATCCACTTCTACTGTGATCCGCGCCATTTTTTCCATTATGTACTTTGCTGCGATTCCGGCGTGATAAGCCGTTCCGCAGGCAACTATATGGATCCTCTTTAAAGCTTTTATCTCTTCATCGGAAAGCTTAAGCTCGTCTATTTTTATCTCTTCTCCCTCAAGATGTTTTTCATAGGTTTCACGGACTGCTCTTGGCTGCTCCTGCATTTCCTTCATCATGAAATGCTCGTAGCCTCCCTTTGCCACGGCTTCCGCATCCCAGTCGATATGAACGGATTCCTTCTTAAGTTCTTCCTCATCAACCGAATAGAACTTAAGATTATTTCCGTCAAGCTCGGCCACCTCCTGATTGTCAATGAAATAGACATCCCTCGTATATTTCAGAATTGCGGGAACATCGGATGCTATGAAACCTCCCTCTTCATTTTTTCCGACTATGAGAGGACTGTCTTTCCTTACCGCAAAAACCTTTCCGGGATGACCGGCAAAGATTATTCCAAGAGCATAGGCACCCTCCACCCTGTGCATGACCTTGGTTATGGCCTCAATGGGATTCCCCTTATAATAATAGTCGATGAGCTGGACCAGAACCTCCGTATCTGTTTCCGATCTGAACTCGTATCCCTTTTTCTGCAGTTTTTCCTTGATCTGTCTGTAATTCTCTATGATTCCGTTGTGAACAACGGCAATGGTCTCATCCTTGTTAAAATGAGGGTGGGCATTTTCATCCGTAGGCTGACCGTGAGTGGCCCACCTTGTGTGTCCGACGCCTGAAAATCCGGGCATTGTCTGGCCGTCATGCGTAAGTTCAGCCAGGACCTTCAGCCTTCCGGCGCTCTTTACGATATTTAACCTGTTCCCGTCAAAGACGGCCATGCCTGCCGAATCATATCCTCTGTATTCCAGTTTTGCAAGCCCGTCAAGTATGATGGGTGCAGCTTCCTTTTTTCCGGCGTATCCGACTATTCCACACATAGCATTTACCTCTCATTTATATGATTCTGCCACTTCTTAAGAAAATATCCCGGGTCGGTCGTAGCTTTCAGCACGGCCTTTTCTGACATTTTCTCATATTTCCGTCCTCTTTTGAACCCTGTATATCTTGCGGCGCAGAATAAAAGAAATTCCGGCACAAGATAAAGCTTCTTTTGTTCCGCAAGCGCCCTGATGCTGGATCTTACAAGCTTCATCCCCTCATTTTCCGAGGAGATCCCTTCAAAAACTTCGGGATGTTCCGCCTGAGACACTCCCAGATCGAAGTTCCTGTGATACTGTCCCGCAAGAGTATAGTTATGGCTGTGAAAAACACGCGCATTGCTTGCATAATAAATGCAGTATCCGGATCTTACAGCCTTCGAAGCATAAATCATATCCTCATTAAAGAGCGTTTCATTTACAAAGCCTCCCAGAGAGTCAAACACCTCTCTTTTGTAACATGCGCAGGCATTGGAGCAGAAAAAGGTTTTTACTCCCAGTGTTTTTATATCCTCTATGCTTTTTTTAGCATCTTCTTCCGGATAATTGAAGTTTCTGTTTATCCTTTCAAGTACGGAGCAGTCCTCCTTAGGAAGCTGTCTGGCATATGATACGGCTGTCTTTTCATCTGCCATGGGTTTTATCAGTTCGCTTATCAGATGCCCGTCTGCCGGAACCGCATCCATTGTCATATATACAAGATAAGGCGCATCGCTGTACGATGCCGCCTCATTCCGCGTCTTTCCATGATCAAATTCTTCTTTTGTTATGTTATGTATCTCAACGCTTTCGCAGCCTTCAGTCAGATCATAAACGCCTGCGGGATCGTTATCGACTGTGTTCATGATGATGATCTTCTGAGGTCTGATATCCTGTGCTTCAAGCTTTCTGACAACTTCTCCAAATTCCGCGTCCGGTCTGTACACCGGAATTATAACATCGACGCGTTCATCCATTCGCATTATACTCCGTAACTGCTTCTGTCACTCTTTATCTTATTGCTTATCTCCCTGACGATGCCGGTAGGTATATAGCCTGTTTCGTCAAAGAAGAACTGGTGAAGCTGTACCACATTATTTTCAAGATCATCCGCTACAACGCTGCTTCCGGCCTTACCCATGTTTCCCGTAACCCTGTCGAAAGGAAATCCGCTCGTATCCACAACATTAAGTGTTGCGGCTCTCGAGGCATATTCCGCAAATTCGGAAGCCGACATGCTGGTCTTAACCTTGGGAAGCACATCATTGATTATCTGATTTAATGTTGCGGGATTAGCGCTTTTCGCTTTCAGCGCTATCTGCTGCAGCACGGCACGCTGTCTTTCGGTTCTCCTGAAGTCATCGCCACGCGTATATCTGATCCTGCAGTAGGCGGTAGCCTGAAGTCCGTTCAGTGTCTGAAGTCCGGGAGTGGTCACCGGTATGATCTTTTCACCTGTCGGCTTTCCTCCGCCGAGTCCCTGTACGATACTGGTCTGATAATCGTTAAGAAAGGGTATTTCCACTTCCTGCACATCTATCTCCACACCGCCGAGATCATTTATCACATCCTCAAGTGCCTGGAAATTCACGGTGATGTAGTCATCTATGTTCATGTCCATGTTCATGTTGAGCATCTTTATGGCCTGCTCCGGTCCGCCGTAGGCGTAAGCTGAATTTGCCTTATTGTAGGTATCGTTTCCGAGATTTAAGTAAGTATCCCTGAATACGGAACACAGTTTGATATTGCCGTTTTCCTGATTGAGCGACGCGATGATGATGGAGTCGGTTCTTGTTTCTCCGGCATCAACGCCGAAAAGAGCTATATTCTTGTAGCCCTTCATGGTGGGAAGCGCCGTCCCCTCCTGTTCCTCCATCTTGGCTATGAGTTCCTCGTTATAGTAGATCTCGCTCTCGGCAAGTTTTTCCTTGTCGATCCTGTCCCATTTGAGAGCAAGAAAAAGAGCTGCTATGAGACCGATAAATATGATTATCTCAAAAACCAGCAACACCGTCCGCTGTTTTCTTTTTCTTGATCTTTTTCTACTTCTGCCGGATGCCATAATCGTTACCTTAGATAAAGCCATAAAAAACTATTGAAAACTATACCTTGTTATATCCTGTTTGTCAAATCCACAAGATATGGTATACTTTAACAGATATGAAAAAATGATCGATCGGAGATATGCATAAATGAAGAAAAATTTTATTAAACTGTTACCGGTAATTGCGGCACTTCTTTTATTGTGCGGATGTTCGGGCGGAAAAAAGGATGTTCTCACGGTACTCAATTACGGTATGTACATTGACATGAATGTGCTTACGCAGTTTGAAAAAGAGACCGGGATAAAGGTCATCTATGAAGAGGTACCGACTCCCGAAGAGCTCTATACAAAGTATAAATCCAAAGCAATAAAATATGATGTGCTGTGTACATCGGAGTATATGCTCCAAAGACTCATCGAGGAAGGCGAACTTGCAGAGGTGGATTTTTCTTCCATGAAGAATACAAAAGGCATAGGCGATGAATACTGGGAAATGGCTGCCGATTTTGATCCGGGCAACAGATATGTGATGCCCTATTTCTGGGGGACTGTCGGAATCCTTTATGATCCTCAGAAAACCGGAAAAATACTCGATTCCTGGGGCTCACTCTTTGACGGGAGTTATTCCGGAAATATCATAATGCAGAACAGCATGAGGGATGCGTTCATGGCAGCGCTGAAATATCTCGGTCATTCCTTGAACACCACTGACGAAAAGGAACTTGAAGAAGCCAGGGATCTTTTGATGGCACAAAAGAAAGATGTCCAGTCTTATCTCGTGGATGAAGTAAGGGATGAGGTGCTCGCAGGCAACGCGGCAGCCGGAGTTGTATATTCCGGAGAGGCATTTTTAGCCTGTGAAGAAAACAGTTCTCTGATGTACTGCATACCGAAGGAAGGATCAAATATCTGGATAGACTGCTGGGGGATCACAACGGAGTGCCGGAACAAGGCAAGTGCCGAAAAATTTCTTGATTATCTGTGCCGCGAGGATATAGCCCGCGCCAATTTCGAAGAAGTAAGATATGCTTCTCCCATAACAGCGATCAATGAATCCCTGACAGATGAAGAAAAAGCGTCCGATGCGCTCATGCCTCCGGCCGAAAGCCTGAAAAACTGCGAGATCTATAAAATGCTGCCTCAGGAAACAACAGATACCCTCTCGACCATGTGGAAGGAACTTAAGGCCTACTGAAAAGGACAGGATCTAATAGGCATTCTTATTGATAAATCCCTTAAATACCGTCATCAGCATGATCTTGATGTCAAACATCATGGTCCAGTTTTCTATATAGTAGATGTCATATTCTATACGCCGTCTGATCGATGTATTTCCCCTCAGTCCGTTTACCTGAGCCCAGCCAGTCACCCCGGGTCTGACCTGATGTTTTACCATGTATCTGGGAATGGTTTCCTTGAATTCGTCCACAAACTGCGGCCTTTCGGGTCTCGGACCCACTATGCTCATATCCCCTTTAAGGACATTAAAAAACTGCGGCAGTTCATCCATGCTGGTCATCCTTAAGACTCTGCCCGCCTTCGTGACTCTCGGATCACCCTTTACCGTCCATGCCTTCGCCTCCTTATCAGGCCTTTGAACCTCCATCGACCGGAATTTATACATCTTAAAGGTCTTATTATGCAGTCCCACCCTCTCCTGTGAAAAGATTATGGGACCCGGTGAGGAAAACCTCACGGCTATTGCCGATATCAGCATGACCGGAGAAAACAGTATCAGTATAAAAACAGATCCCACAATGTCCACTATCCTCTTTGCGATGACATTCATGGTATTGGTAAGCGGAACATGTCTGATATTGATTATGGGCAGTCCGTCCAGATCCTCCATATACGGCTTTGACGGGATGACCCTGTTGTAATCCGGGATGAACTTCGTATGAACTCCGCTCTTTTCACATAAGTTTACGATCCTTTCAAGCTTTCCGTATTCATCAAGGCTTAAGGTTATCGCGATCTCGTCAAGCTTGTTCTCGGGAAGAATTATATCCAGATTTCCTATGCTGCCGAGGACCTTCACTCCCTTATACATGGTCCCTGCCTCTACCCTGTCATCGAGAATGCCTCTTACCACATAGCCCCATTGCGGATTAACCCTTATTCTGTTTATATACTCCTCTGCAGATTTTGAATAACCCACTAAAAGCACATATTTAAGGTTATATCCCTTCCTCCTGATAAAACGCAGAAGGTATCTGACCGCGTTTCTCACAAAGGTCTCCGCAAAGACATTTACAAAGAAAAATATCGCGATCATGGAACGGGCAAAATCCGGCTGGTTTATTACATACAATACGGAAATAAAAGCGATGAGAAGGATCGCATTGGCATAAAAGATATTAATGAATTCCCTCTTTCTGCCCGAAACCCTTTTTGAGCTGTACAGATCGAACTGATTGTACAGCAAAAGACATACCGGCACCAGAAACGGAAGGGCGACCATGTATGTCGCAAAGGGCAGATGGTATATCTTTCTGTCCGCAATGGGAGATTCAAATCTTATAAAATATGAAGCTATATAAGCTGCTGCTGTCACAAGCGCGTCGAGCACAACATGCAGTCTGTTAAAAAGCCTTTGATTATCCTTGATCATACGAAATCCACGATCCTCTTGAAAATATTAAGCCACAGTTCAAGCTGAATCCGAACATAGTTCTTCAGATTGCGGGGCGAATAAGGATATTTTCTCCCCTCCCTGCAAAGGATGTACCCCCTTTTCAGTCCCGAAAGATAGGCTCTGGGATGTCCCGTCACGGTAAAAAACACGATCTTTATGAAAAAACCCGCAAGAAGGAAGGGAAGATTCAGTATTATCTGCAGCGCGGGCATATTTTTCATTATAATATACATATTATTCCTGGCTGAAAGCCTGATCTTGAAGTCATTATATCTTGAGCCTGTAGATCCGGAACCTGCATGATACACTCTGGCCTCCGGACAATAGATGTTTTTATATCCCATTATCCTGGCCCTGTACCCTATGTCCACATCCTCAAGATAGGCAAAATGGAATTCATCAAACCATCCTATCTCATCGAGTATCTTTCTGCTGTAAATAGCTGCGCCGCCACAGGATGCAAAGATCCTGCACGGTTTTTCATATCTGCTTTCTCTCTTTCCCTTTCCCCTGGCAAAAGCCCAGCCCAGTGCGCAGTAAAGATCTCCGGCACCGTCTATCCGGTCCGGTCTTTTCATCTGCAGCATCTTGGATGAAACCGAAAAGATCCTGTCATCGGAACTTATCGATTCATACAGGCTCCTCACAAAAGCTTTGTCTGCCTTTGTATCATTATTGAGAAGGATCACATACGGAGACTTTGAAAGCTTCAATCCTTCATTCACCGCTCTTGAAAAGCCGAAATTATCGGAAAGCCTTTTCAGTGTCACATCCGGATATTCTTTCTCTACCGTATCCGCGCTGCCGTCCGTAGAGCAGTTATCAATGACCAGGACTTCAAAATCTTCAAAGTCCTGTTCTTTAAGGCTGTCAAGACATCCCCTTATAAATTCTACTCCGTTGTAATTCGGTATGATAACACTGACTCTGCTCATTACCTTATCCTGAAAAGCACCTTGGGATCTATGACGACCCTGTATCCCTTCTTCCTTATCTTTTCGCAGATCCTGTAGGAATTTCCATCCATGCATGACAGCAGGTCCTTCCTTATGACACAGGCAAATTTTGAAACAGCCTCAACATCCATTACAAGCTCAGCGGTGTTCATATACCCCGGAAGCCTGTGATCTTTTCCGTGAAACAGAGATACGATCCTGCCTGAAGGGTCCTTTCTGTAACCGCTTGAAACTATCCTGTTATCCCTTCCGATTATCCTTGCCCCCACAATGCCTATATCCTCCCTGGCAAGATATGATGAAAGGATCTCCTCATATCCGTCCGTAAGAGGCTCAAGCTTTCCGTCCGCAAAGATAACATAGCTGTCCTTTGGGACAGGGTCTTTGTAAACAACCCTGAAAAACCCCCTGTGCGCGGTATCGAGTACCTCCGTACAGAGTCCCTTTTCTTTCAGGAAATCCCTGACTGCCTTCTTGCCGCTTTCATATGCGTAGACCTTTGCCATCGGATTTCCGGCAGTCGAAGCGCTGTGTATTCTCCAATGATACAGTATCCTGGGAATATGTGCTATTTTATCCTCTCCCACGGCATCACAGCACCGGATTATGAGGTCATGATCCTGTGCCCCGTCGTACCTTTTGTTGAAACCGCCAACATTCCTGGCGATCTGCGTCCTGACCCCAAAAAGATGACATATATAATTGTTTGAAAGAAGAAGGTCTTTATTATAATCCCCTTTTCTGTACGGACTGATGTATCTTCCCGTTCCTGTCACATATTTATCTTCATCCGTGTATACAACATCATATCCCCTGTCAAAGGATTCCGCCACACGGTAAAGCGCATCCGGCTCAAGGATATCATCCTGGTCAAGCAGAACGACAGCATCTCCCACGGCTGCACCAAGCGCGGTATTCGAATTATCGGATATTCCTCCGCCGGGATTGCCTCTTACATACCTGATCCTTTCGTCTTCTCTTGATATCTTTCTGGCCTGAAGTTCCTCAGCCGGAGAGCCGTCTGCAAGAATAAGCTCAAAATTCCCGTAGGTCTGATCCATTACGGATGAGACCATCTGCCTGAAATATACAGGATCGGGTTTATAAACCGGAACGAGCACGCTTATCCTGACACCGCCGTGCCCGTCATGTCTTTGTTCATCAAGCTCTTTTTCCCCGGTCCTCTCGTTTTTGAGATACAACCCGTAACGGAGATCATCTATTAACATCCCGGCATGTTCCGCCGCCGCAAAAAAAGTGGATGCAATACCGTTTCTTTTCAGATAGTCAACAGTTCTTTTAATCATCCGGTTATTTCTTCCGCACTGTATCTGTCTACGGTTTTATCCCTGTAATCGCCCCTGATGCTCTCGTTATCACGGATAAAGGACCAGAGCATCTTAAGCACGCTTACTGCCTGACTTGCCATCCTGACATTTGAGACCTGATCACTCTCCTTCCACGATATCGGGAAGAATCTGACGGTCTGATTGTAATATTTTAATGCCATCACCATACAGTAATTAAAGGTCAGGTTGTCCGGAAATTTCTCATAGTATCTGTCCTTCAACATGGACACGCTGTACATGTTAAGTCCGGATCCCAGATCAAACACCCTTTGTCCTATGGCGAAAGCAAAAAGAAAATCATATACGATATTTCCAAAGGTCCTGAAAAGTGAATAACCCTCAAGCCTTGACTGCATCATGAATCTTGCTCCGAGCACGCAGTCATAGTTCCTGTAGTAACCTCTCTTTAATACAGGCAGAAAGTCCTTTATATCTCCCTGATCATCTCCGTGAAGCACGATCACATAATCAAAACCGTTTTTTATCGCATAGTCAAAAGCGACCTTGTGAGATCCCCCCAGACCGTAATTTTCGTCATTTCTGAGCACCTTCAACGGCATGCTCCAATGAGCGGCCCTGTAATCGATGACAGCCTTTTCGGTACCATCCGTACTCCTGTTGTTCACGACAATGATCTCCGATATATAACGCATGACAGACGCATCTATCCTGTCTAAAACCCTGACGATCTGTTTTTCGCAGTTATAGGCGGGTATGAATAATAAAATCCTCTCCTTTTTTTCCATTTTCTACCTCCCCTCGATTATCCTGTTCAGTTTTACAAACTCCACAAGAGATTTTATTCCTATTTTAAATATTTTTTTCGGATTGATGGAATTGACTCCTCCCTGCCTCGGTAAAAACGATATGGGAATGAATTTCATCTTACGGTGATGCTTTTTGTATATCACGGAAAGGAGCACATTTGACAGAAAATAATCATTGGGGACATATGAAATCTCCTTTTTCAGGGTTTCTGCCTTCATAAGCCTGTAGGGTGTATTTGCATCCTTCACAAAAACATGAAAACAAAGCAGGATCACAAACTTCAGCACATTTGTGACTACTATCCTCGAAAAACCGTCGCCCCTTTCGGTCCGGTCTCCTATGATAATGTCATATTTATTCCTAAGTTCCCAGAAGGCCTCAAATTCGTTGGGATTTGTCTGACCGTCTGAATCTGTCTGAAACACAAAATCGGCGCCTTCCTTCAAAGCCTGTTTGTAGCCTGCAAGGATGGTGGGACCGTGACCGGAATTTGCTTTCTGTTTTACCGTAAGCCGGTCCTTTTCATCTGCCTCTTCCTTAAGCACCTTAAAGGTATCATCCCTGCTGCCGTCATCGATCACAAGAAGTCTTGATCCTTCACCGGCTTTACAGACCACAGGGTACCAGTCATTTATTACCTTTCGAATATTATCCTGTTCATTATAGGCAGGTATAACAATATACAGTTTATCCATTACTCCCTCCGGTTCTTAAGATCAGTTATTTTTTTCACCCCGGCAAACGACATAAAGATCGTAAACGCATAATAAAAGATCTGTGTTACTATGATCGACCCGCGTGATTCATTAAAGATCCTCGGTATAAAAAACACGGCACACACGGTCAACAGGCACAGAATATCTGCATAGCGTTCTCTCTTTACCGCAAAATACCCTAATACAGCGATCATTATAAAATAATCGTACAGTCTGTGGTATGTCATGATAAGTCCCCAAAGGATGCATAACGATATCACAAGATTATCTTCCTTGGGCGGACACATAATGGCAAATACGATCAAAAAGACCATTATGAGCACAGTCAGGATCACCGAGATCAGACCGCCCCCGGTAAGCGCACCTATATCCATACTTCCTTCGGATGAAAGGGAAGATGCAACCTTTAAGGGTTTTATTATCATGTCAAAAAAGGACTCATGAAGGATACATGCCGCTGCCACGGTTCCCGCGATATGCAAGGGAATACTTAAGATCAGTTCCTTCCATTTCCTCTTATAAACAAAATATACCGCAAGCGGAACCGTCACTGTATACTTGAAATATGAGATACACAGCGCCAGCGAAGCAGCCCCCGGTTTTTCCTTTTCTGTCGAAAGATAAACGGCAAGCAGAAAGAACGCGGTCGAAAAAAGTGTATGCTGTCCTACTCCCAGCTGGTTTCTCCAGGGCAGACCCGCTGTCATAAGCAGCATGAAAACCGCAAAAAGCTTCGGTTCTACCTGCTTCATGAAAGTAGCGCGAAGAAGCACTGTTATCATTGCCGTAAAGACCAGATTTGATATCAGCCAGAGGATCCTTGCGGTATGGGCATCAAAAAAAGTATACGGCAAAAGGAGATACAGCAGAGAAGGAAACTGATTTGCTTCCATCCTCTGCGGCGCCCCGATGCTTTCATAATAGCTGTAGTAATCCGTTAGGCCCGGTATCTTCGGGCTCTTTTTTCCGGCAAGGCTTATGTCGTATGGATCGATTCCTGCAGACAGTGCCCTGGCCGCATCATACTGGAAATCCTGGCTGTAAACTGCGGCATTTCTTATTCCGGCATATACGGATATCGCAGCCAAAAAACCTGTCATTGCAAATAACAAAATGAAAAAGGGTTTTGACTGCGAAAATTTTATTATTCTTTCCCGGATCCGTTCTTTCATGAAAGGGATGCTACAACATTTTCCTTGAGTTCACCGAGTTTCTTCTCCGAATCCTCAAGCGAATTACCCTTTACGCCCATATAGAATTTGATCTTGGGCTCGGTTCCGGAAGGTCTTACGCAGCACCACGAATCATTTGAAAGGTCAAAATAAAGCACATCCGATACGGGAAGTCCAGTAACTTCAGGACCTTTTTTATAATCACGGAATTCCTTTACTTCCAGATCTCCGAAGGCCTTCGGCGGGTTACTCCTTATCCTTGCCATGATATTCTTTATCTGTTCGGCCCCGTCGATCCCCTTTAAGGTCACGGTATGTATACCCTCTTTATAATAACCGTATTTTTCGTATATATTGATCATCTGATCCCAGACCGTGATACCCTGCTTCCTGCACCATGCCGCAACCTCAGCCAGACACATGACCGCCACTACGGCGTCCTTGTCACGCGCATGGGTACCTGCCAGACATCCGTACGATTCCTCCAGACCGAATACATATTCATAGGTATTGTTCTCTTCGAACCACTTGATCTGTTCGCCTATATACTTAAAGCCCGTGAGGACCTCTATCAGTTTCACGTTATAATCGGCGCAGATCGGATCTGCCAGATTGGTTGTCACAATTGTCTTTACCAGAGCCGCATTACCGGGAAGTCTGCCCAAAGCCGCAAGCTCCCTTAAACGGTATTCCGCGATCAGCATTCCTGACATATTTCCTGTGAATCCGATATATTCTCCTGTCTTTGCGTCCTTTGCATATATACCAAGCCTGTCCGCATCCGGATCCGTCGCCATGACTATATCGGCATCCTTTTCTTTTGCAAGCTTCAGCGCAAGTTCAAAAGCCTTCGGATCCTCAGGATTCGGATACTCAAGCGTATTGAAATCCGGATCCGGTTTTTCCTGTTCGGGCACTACATAGACATTCTTAAACCCGAGTTCCTTTAATATCCTTCTTACCGGCACATTTCCGGTGCCGCAGAAAGGAGTATAGACGATCTTTATATCATCCGCCGTGCTCTGTATTATCTCGGGATGAATGATCTGTTTCTTAAGTTCTTCCATGTATGCATCATCTATCTCTTTTCCGATCACTTCATAAAGTCCCGCCGCTTTGGCTTCCTCAAGACTCATGGTCTTTGCGTCGGAAAACTTTTCGACTGCCCTCACTTCGGCAATAACATCGGTATCCTTGGGAGACGTCATCTGTGCGCCATCCTCCCAATATGCCTTATACCCGTTATATTCGGGAGGGTTATGGCTTGCCGTGATCATGACTCCCGCGGTACAGTGAAGCTTTCTGACTGCATACGAAAGCTCGGGTGTCGGCCTTAAGGCATCAAACACATAAGCCTTGATCCCGTTTGCAGCAAGGCAGAGTGCCGTAACATCTGCAAATTCGGGAGACATCCTCCTGCAGTCATAGGCAATTGCAACACCTTTGTCAGCCGTTCCCATCTTTTTTATATAATTTGCCAGACCCTGGGTTGCCTTCCTGACTGTATATATATTCATTCTGTTTGTACCGGCCCCTATGACGCCTCTTAAGCCTCCGGTACCGAATTCCAGTTCCTTGTAAAACCTGTCTTCGATCTGCGCCTTATCATTCTCTATGCTTTTTAATTCCTTCCGGGTTTCCTCATCAAAATAGTCATCCTCTGTCCAGTTCTTATAAACTTCCATGAAATCCATACTCTTAAACCCTCCTTTATGACATAATGGAATACTACCTGTATATTAACACAATCCGCCCTATTTTTCCACGCCGCATCTGGCTTTGACACCTTTCTCATATGGGTGCTTTATCATCTTCAGTTCCGTAACATAATCCGCTTCTTCGATAAGTGCCTGAGGGGCATTTTTTCCCGTGAGCACCGCCTCGTATCCGCAGGGAATCTCCTTTATGAAATCCCTTATCTCCGGGGCGTCAAAAATACCGTATTCCACGGCGTTCAGAACTTCATCCAAAACAATGATCCCCGATATATCCGCATCTGTGTTTTTTATTTCCCGTCTTCTGATATACCCGGATGTCTGAATCAGCAGTTCCCTGCTCTGACGGGCGGTCTCCTCCTTCTCGGCGTCCGTCATCCGGCGCCAGAATCCGAAATGGTCCTTTGTATGCAGAACCGTAACATTCGGCCTTTCCTCAAGAAATCTTGCTTCTCCGGAACTTCCGTCCTTTAAGAACTGGACAAATATCACGGGGACACCGCAGGAAATAGCTCTTAAACACAGCCCGGCAGCTGACGAGGTTTTTCCTTTTCCGTTTCCGTAATAGATGTGGACCATATCCGTCTGCTCCTATTCCACCATCGGTGCCGGTGAAACCTTCAGTGTATAATTGCTGTGATCAAGGGAAAAGTTAGGGTTATAATAAGGATCTCCTGCCGAGAGCACATCCTTCCATTTTTCCCTGAAACATCCGGCTTCCCTGTTATATCTTTCAGCCTTTTTTTCATCGGGTTTTTCCACATCGCTGCCCCTTGAAGCCGATTCATAATGAAACAGTTCGGCAAAAGGCGTGAAGATATTCAGCAGTCCTTTCTGTCTGAGTTTAAGACAGAAATCCACATCATTTAAAGCAACGGCAAATTCCTCATCAAACCCCCCTGCTTCCTTAAAATCCGTTTTTGATACCATCATACAGGCGCCCGTCACGGCGCTTACATCCTGCGCGTAGCAAAGCCTCCCCATATATCCAAGATTTTCTTTTGCCAGCCTGTAATGGGTATGACCCGCCGTCCTGTGGGCTCCGAGTCCCAGCACTATTCCGGCATGCTGTATGGTATAGTCGCCGTAATAGAGCTTGCATCCCACAGCTCCGACATCGGGTCTTAGGGCATACATTAAAAGCTCCTCTATCCAGTTTCTCGTTATCACCTGTGTATCGTTGTTCAGGAGTATCAGATATTCGCCTTTTGCGACATCGGCTCCTGTGTTTACAAGCTTCGAAAAGTTAAAACCTTCTCTTTTTCCGCAGTCGGCTATGGTAATGTCATCTCTCTCATTGAGCTTTGCGTAATAATCCCTGATCTCTTCCGATGTACTGTTGTTTTCCACGATCACTATCTCATAATTATCGTAGCTTGTTCTTTCGGTGATGGATGAAACACACCTTTCAAGATCGTCTGCATGATCGCAGTTCGGGATTATTATCGAAACAAGCGGTTTATCCAAAAGCGCGTATCTTATCCTGAAAATTGTTGCAAAAGCCCTGGTACTCTCTATCTCAAAATCCTTAAATCCCAGAGATCCAAGGTATGAGGACACGGCTCTTTTTGCCGCGGCTATCGCATAGCTCTTGGCATTTATATCCGCTGCCGTGGAGCCGGCGTGTGATCTCCAGTAATAAAGGATCTTCGGCACATGGCACACACCGTCACCGTGGTGCACTGCCTCCCCCGTAAGCCTCAGTATCAGGTCATGATCCTGGGAACCGTCACATTCACTGCGAAACCTTCCCACTATATCGATCAGTTCTCTCCTGAAAGCGCTGAAATGACAGATATAATTGTTTGCCCTCAGATTATCCGGAGCGAAATCCGGCTTAAAATGCAGGGTTATCATGTTGTCAATGCTGTTTCCCTTAAAGGTTGCCTCATCGGAATAGATATACCACGCATCCTTCTTCTCCAGCAGACACATAAATTCATAAAGCGCGTTGGGATGAAGTATGTCATCATGATCCATCAGGGCATAGAAATCGCCGTCCGCCAGATCGAAGCAGGCATTGGTATTCTTTGATATACCTTCGTTTTTATCGAGCTTTTTATATCTTATCCTTCCCCTGCCGTCTTTTTTTATATATTCCCCGACTATCTCTCCCACAGCGGCATGATCCCGATCGGATCCGTCAGCCAGACAAAGCTGCCACCCTTCATATACCTGACCGGTCACCGATTCAATAAACTGCCTTAAAAATCTTTCGTCGGTATTATAAAGAGGAACCAGTATCGAAAAAACATGGTCCTTTGAAAATTTTCTGTTCCGCGCTTTTTGAATATCCTCTTCCGAAGGAAAGCTTTCCGTACCGTGAAGCCTGTAAGCCGATCTTTCTATCCTTTTTGAGCGCAGTTTTCTGATGATCTCTTTTATGCTGCCATACCGTTTCACCCGGATGCATGTGTGCTTAAAACGTGCCCAGGCATTCCTTAACGGCTTTGATACTCTGAATAAAAAGCTGTTTTTCAACAGATCGGTCTTTCTTTTCAGCTCGGCATATTCCGCTTCCAGATCGGCCATCTCTTCTATGAGTTTTTCATTCTTTTTAACTTCTTTTTCGTACAGATCTCTGTAATGATCCGGATCGTTTTCCTTACCCATTTTCAAGTTCACCGGTATATATCCTTCCTTTTTTATCCCTGAGTACCGGAGTCACTTTCATGTGACCCGAAAATCCCTCTATCTCAAGAGCTCTTCTTGAAATTCTTGTATGAAAGCCGCTCATGCACGCATTCTCTTTTCCGGGGAATGTTTTTTCAACATCATCTCTGAAGGTTCTTGCGGCATTGAAAAGGACCCTCCTGTCACCTCTGCTTACGATAACCGCCGGAGTATAATCCCGGATCTTTTTTCTCTTAAAAAAAATCCATCCGAAAGCTTCAAAATAATCCTCATTTAAATATGCATCACTCAGCCTGTATTCCATGCCGTCGGCATTGCAGATCAGGCCTTTTTTCACATACACAGGCTCCTGCGTGATCCTTTCAGCCTCTATCTGTACGCCGCTTTCCTCCCAGTCCTGCATCACATCAATCCCGAAATCAGCCCTCGTATCCGTGATATTGATATTCAGAAAAGGATCCCTTTTTTCCACGAACTGCCTGTGCCTTCCGGCAAAATAGTCCCTGTATTCCTTCAGTTTTCTGTATGCCTCCCTGTCGTCGAGATCGTTTTTTCTTGTTGCCGATTCGCAGTGATACAGGTATATATCATTTATACATATGTTAAAGAAACCGCGGTTCATGAAACGAAGGCACAGATCCACATCATTATAGGCAAGCGGAAGATTTTCATCAAATCCGTTGACCCTGTCAAAAAGACTCCTCCTGACGCACAGGCAGGCACCTGTTACCGCAGTCACATTCACCGTTTTCCTGTTATATCCGAAATAATATTCATTTTCATCCAAAAAACCGCAGAGTTTATGTGAAGGCCCGCTTCGTTGAAGTGTTATCCCGCAATGCTGTATGCACCTGCTTTCGGGGTACAGCAGTTTCATCCCGACCGCGCCTGCATGCTCTTTTATCGCCTGTCCTTCAAGTCTTTGGATGAAATGCCTGCCCACACCCGATACTTCGATGTCATCATTCAGAAAAAGAAGAAATTCCCCTGTTCCCCTTTGTGCCCCGAGATTGCACAGCTTCGAAAAATTAAACTCGCAGGTCTTTGAATAATAGTCGAATCCTCTTTCCTTCTGCAGCTTTCTGTATAGTTTTTTATTCTCCGCGCTGCTCCCGTTGTCGATCACTATTATCTCCGTACCCTTAGGAGGATCCGAATTCAAGATCGATTCAACGCATTTTTTCAGCATTTCGGGATGATCCTTTGACAGGATCACTACGGAGACCGGCGCCTCATATTCTGTCTTAAGGGATTCTTCGTATTCGTTCTTTATGACCGGTCTTGTCTTTACAAAATGACACAGCACTTCGGGAATATGCAATATCCGGTCTTTTCTTATATGCCTTAAGAAATCGTCACCGTATTCATCCAGTATCTCATTCCTGACCGCATATAGACACGGGATACTGCTGTATGCCGGGAAGGTTTCCGGTCCGTATTCGGGTCTGAAAAAAGGATCAGTCCTGATGCCGTCCCTTACCACATCATCGTCACAGTAGATCAGATCATATTCTCCCTGCTCCTCGTAATAAGAAAGCCTTGCCTCACAGTCGGGGTCATTTACGGTATTTTGGGGTCTTATGACCGTAAAGCGTCTGAGGAAATCTTTGACGGAAGCAGCATCACTCCTGTCACCTCTCCATTCCTCATTTTCTTCCATCCAGAATTCGTAAGGTCTTTCCGCCTTCTGTATTTCCTTAAAAAATCCCTTCCGTTTTTTCATCTGCCGCTTATCCTTGCATAGGCGCCTTTTTTTGCCGAACGGAGCCTGCTCACATATGAAGCGCCTTTCCTGCCGCCCGAAAGAGTGCCTGCCATATCATCAAACATATCATCCGGTATCATGAAGAGAGCATATTCCACAAAGATCTTCATTCCCGGATTTACTTTTTCTATCAGAATCTGAGGGTCATCGGTATCATACATTACCGTGCCTTCCGAAAAAACGAGACCGTTGACCTTTGCCTCCGTCTGACCGGATCCGGTTCCCAGATGATATAATTTCATGATACATCTGTAATCGGCAGGATCTATGCGAAGCATCCTGCAGCCTTCGGGTATCGTCACATCAAACCTTATCCTGTTATCCTCATCCATGCAGACATTGCTGTAACATACATCATTTTCATTAAAGCCTTCTCCCTTGTCCAGATACAGTTTGACTCTGTAAATATTCGGAGTAAGCGATGCGCTCTTTACGGCGCGTTTCAAAGACACGACATTCTTTCCCAGAAGGGAATACATCTCCGGGAGCGTAACCCTGTTTCCTTTGATGTACAGTTGAAAATTGTGTTCCATCACTGCAAAGACAGCCTTCATCTCTTCGTTTATACCCGCTGCCAGGAAAAGATCCTTGCCGTCAAAAGCATCCTCACCCAGATCTCTTGTATAATAAAAGACTGCCCGGTATATCACAAAATCCACAGGTATCGGGAAATCAAATGTCCACTCATAATCAATGATATTCCATCCCTTGTCACATATGATGTTTGTAAATATCATGTCTGTGTCCGTGACCGGCATGCATTTCATCTTCCCGGGAAATACGACATTGCCAAAGATTTCCTTAAATCTTTCGCTTTCTTCAAAATCGGTCATGTCCTTTATTCCCCGGAGAGTATCGCAAAAGCTTTTAATGACGAGCAGGGCATCCTCCGTCTTTTTTTCCGCACGGCATGTATTCAGTTCATCCTCTAAAGTCGGACCGTTTAAATATTCAAACTCCAGTCTCTTCAGGTTTCCTTCGCCGTCATTTATCCTCTTCATCCTGTTGGGGAGAAACTTGGTGCCGGAAAAAACCGAGGAAAGCCTCTCATATGACCTTGCCATGTTCTCAAGATGACCTCTGGAACTGTCATTTGCAGGGTATTTGCATATGATCCTCTCACCCGTATTTGTTTCTTCCAGATCCGTGCGTATCTGTCGGTCGCTTCTTCTTTCGACAGAATGCCTGCTGTAAAGCACCCTGCGGGATGCCATGCCTTCCGTACGTGTCCCGTTTTCCATCACTGCAAGGAAGGAGTTTGAAAAGAAGGGGAATTGTCCTTCTCTTATAATTTCATCAAAAGCTCTTCCCTCATCAAAAGCCTCAAACCTGTCACGGTCAAAATTCCATTGGCGGCCCGAAAGCTCCGATATCCTCGGAAGCCTGTCATCGGAAAAGACAGTGATCGGGAGTTTATAGTCCGGATAAGGATAATAAAACCGGCAGGTCATTCCCGCCTCTTTGGCAAGCTTTGACAGCCCGTCCCTTGAAAATGTCCTCACCTCATCCGTACAGGGATATCCTTCTATGCCCGAGTAAAAATCTCCCGTATGGTCCTCCCTGCATCCGGCAAAATACTTGAGCCCGTATTTATTTTCTATTGCTACGACCAGACTGCCGCCTTCCTTCAGGCGGCTTTTCAACATTGAGATCATCTTCGTATAGGGATCACTGTCACCTATATAGCTTCCGGCATATTCAAGCACTCCGATGAGAAAAATATGATCAAATCTTTCTTCAAGTTTTTCTTCGATATCTCTGAAATTCCCTACCCTTATCAGAATATTGTCCATATCCTTATGCCTTTCGGCATTTATCAGGCTTCTTTTCCTTGAGAGATCTATGCAGGTCACTCTCCCGGCTTTTCTTGAAAGAATGCCCGTGACAGCCCCGCATCCCGAGCCCACCTCAAGTACACTGTCATTTTTTGATATGGGAAGAAAATCCAGAATATTCTCACGTATATCCGAAAGATGATACAGCATGCTCCATGACGGATTTTCGGATATCAGCCGGTTATACTCCGCAGGGGAGTTTTCCCGCACGATCCCAAGAAGCATCTCTTCCGCTTCCCCTTCGCTGTACAGATCTTCTCCCGGATAATCAGACAGATCAAGCTTTACTTTTCCGATAAATTCAACAGCTTCACTCATGACTTCTTTCCATGTTCACCTTTGAATCCATATCATAATATCCTACCGTATCCTTTGAAGATACCACCTGAATACTGAAGATATCGTACAATCTGTGATAAACGGTAAAATCCCCCTCCCTGTAGCCGACCAGGCCTAAAGACACCAGATATTCTCCTCCCTGAAGGAACATATTCTGGGTAAAAGTAACGGTAAGAACATCACCCTTCTCATATTCACCCGTAGCGATCTTTTCAAACATCGTGTTGGTTCCCGTGATCTCCACTCCCATCCTGTCTTTTATTGAAAGAGCGACGATGGGTTCGCTCACATGGCCTTCAAAGACCACCCTGACCTTTACCGTAAAAGGGTCCTTTTTCAGAATAGTGTTCGTGATGCTGCCCGAACTGTCTGTCATGCAGAAATCATCTATCCTTGCGATCCCGTTCCCGTAGGAATCGTTTGAGGGATTTAAGGACAGTCTGTGTTTCCATTTATCCGGTGATCCGTCTTTTGATCCTTCATCCCCAGCATTCCCGGTTTCCTCCGCAAGGCTTCCCGACATTTTCGAATCCATCTGGTCCACAAGGACCTTTTTGTACATGTCGATGATCTCCTTCGGCCTGCCTTCGCCGATCTTTTTTCCTTTATCAAGCAATATCACCCTGTCGCAGTATTTATTAATGCTGGTAAGATCATGGCTTACAAAAAGTATCGTTTTTCCCTGATCCTTAAACTCTTCAAATTTGTGATAGCATTTATTCTGGAAAAAAACATCACCGACGGAAAGTGCCTCATCCACGATCAGTATCTCGGGGTCGATGTTTATTGCAACGGCAAAGGCAAGGCGTACAAACATACCGCTCGAATAAGTCTTTACCTTCTGATGTATGAATTCCCCGATATCGGCAAAATCCAGTATGCTCTGAAGCCTTGAATCTATCTCAGCTTTTGAAAAGCCGCTCATCGTACCGTTCAGATATACATTTTCAAGACCGGTAAATTCCATGTTAAATCCGGCACCAAGCTCAAGAAGAGCCGAAAGCCTGCCATGTATCTCCACATTTCCCGAAGTGGGACTTAGAACACCGGTTATTATCTTCAAAATGGTAGATTTTCCCGACCCGTTCGTTCCGATTATTCCGACAGTCTCGCCCTGTCTGACCGTCAGGTTCACATCCTTTAACGCATAATGCTCGTGATACAGCTTTTTCCTTGTAAGTCCCAGCGAATCACGAAGCCGGTCATTTTGTCTGTCATATAATTTGTACATTTTATCGAGATGCTCGATCTTTATGACATCACTCATCATTACCTCTTATATTGTCTCAGAGAATTAAGTCCGCACAATATCCGCAGTCTTCATAGAATGTCTGCGAAATGAACCTTGAGCCTTTTAAATACCAGCGCTCCGAACAGGAACATCATGGATGTAAAGATCCAGAAATACGCAGTCGAATAAAAATGTTCCCAAAACCACATCCTGCCAAGCAGTGCCATCCTGTATCCGTCAACCAGATAATAAACCGGATTGAGTTTGAATATTATCTGCATGGGCCTTGACAGACTCTCTATATCCCACATTATGGGCGTGATCCATACCCCCACCTGAAGAACGATGCTGATTATCTGCCCCAGGTCCCTGAAGAATACCACTACCGAACAGGTAATATAACTCATACCCAGAACCAGCAGGAATGCGCAGAATGAAAAATAGAATATCTGTATCCAGTAAATTGTCGGGAAAAAGCCGTTTAATATCAGCAGGATCAAAGTGACTGCAACTAAAAAGACATGAACAAAAAACGAGGATATTATCTTGATGATCGGCAGTATGCTTATCTTGAAAACCACTTTTTTTACAAGATACTGGTACGAAAGCAGCGCGCTGGTTCCCTGACCGAGCGCATCCGCAAAAAAGAACCACGGGACGATACCCACGATAAGCCACAGGACAAACGGACAGCCCGTGTTGCTTGAAGGCGCCCTTCCTCCCACAGTAAAAACAAACCAGTAGACAAGGACGCTTACAACAGGCTGCACAAATGCCCATACCACACCTAAATAGGACCCCGCATGTTTGGATCTGAAATCATTCTTTGCAAGTTTCCAGATGAGTTCCCTGTTCTGAAAAAGCTCGGCAGGGAGGATCACTATCCTGTCATAAAACCTTACAAAAATAGAAAAAGCTGCCACAAGCATGGCGACCGAAATAATCTTTTTCACATTTTCCTGTGCGGGTTCGGCGAAAGGATTTCTGTGAAAAAGTATGTATGAAGCCCAAACGAGCATCAATACCGCTGCTATGGCAACTATCCGTTTTTTTGATATCGTCTTCAAAGATCTGTCCCGGCTTTATACCCGGCTATTCCTTTCCAGTTTAAGTCTCTTTCAATGATATTAAGTTCAGCACCCGGATCCGGCCATTCAATCCCAACCTCCGGATCGTCATATCTTATCCCGCCTTCATCCCCCGGATGATAAAAATCACTGCACTTGTAGGCAAACTCCGCAATATCGGAAAGCACCAGAAATCCGTGAGCAAAATTTTTCGGTATAAAGAGCTGTTTTTTGTTTTCCGCTGAAAGGATAACCCCAAACCATTTTCCGAATGTATCCGATTCCCTGCGAAGATCTATGACCGCATCAAACACCTCGCCCCTTATAACTCTCACAAGCTTGTCCTGGGGATGGGCTATCTGAAAATGCATGCCCCTTAACACTCCCTTTGCGGATGATGACTGATTGTCCTGAACGAACTTAACATCTATCCCTTCTTTTGCAAAATCATTATAATTGTAGGATTCCATGAAATACCCGCGTTCATCTCCGAATACCTGCGGGGTTATCACTTTTACTCCCTCTATGGGGCAGGTCTCAACCGTAATCTTTCCCATTGTGTCTTCCTTTCAATGACCTATGACCAGATCCATGTCAACAAATCCCTCTATGCCGTCAACGCTTCCCTTCGAGGTATACTGCCATATGGAGTATCTGCCTGCATAATCGGGCCTGCTCACTCTGTACTGTGCCAGCCATATATCAAATTTTTCAAGTTCTGATGTATCTATCTTCTTTGTCAGCCAGTTCTTGTTCGCATATACACCGGCTCTGTATCCCATGCTGTTCAGGGTTTCACAGAAGGTCTTTATTATCTCCGTGCGTGATGTCACATCCAGTCCGTCCGCTCTCCCTCCGATGCTTCCGCTGCTTTCCACATCAAGGTATACAGGGAGACTCAATTCATCGGCACCGACAAGCGATGCAACGGCCATGGCTTCTTCTGCAGCCTCCGCAGTATTTACAGCCTGGGTGAAGAAGTAAACTCCGATCTTTATCCCCGCTTCCTTTGCGCCGGCTATATTTCTGTCAAAAAACGGATCCTTTACCAGCACTCCCGTCGAGGAGCCTCTGTAACCTGCCCTTATTATTGCGTAATCAATTCCTGCGGCTTTGACCCTTCTCCAGTCTATCTCCTTCTGATACTTTGACACATCTATTCCAATGCTTCCTCCGGCCAGATCATAGTCACTGTTATCTGCCACTGTATTCTCCTGACCGGCCTCTTCATTTACGGCTGTGTCTTCCTTTGAGGCATCGATCATGGATTCGTCGACCATCAGTTTTCTGATGTCATTTACCGCCGTGAGTTTTACATTGTTCCTTACAGTTATCGAAGATGTTCCGGCACCGCCTACAGAAACCTCATATTCTCCGGGCTTAACCTTTTCCACATAAATACTGCCGTCTTCATCTTCGTCGCGATATATTTCCTGTCCGCCGTTTTCGTCTTTTACATCAGCCTCCCAGCATCTTCCGGATGCGGCGCTTCCCTGTCCGTCCAGGATCCTGATGAGCATATCTCCTTCTACCGAGGACAGCAGAAGTATATATCCGGTATCCGGTCTATCTTTTTCGGGATCTTCCTCTCCCACTTCAACACCCACATCGGAAAGGGTAAGGTCTTCCGGATCTTTTCTCTTAGTCTGTATGCTTACATCTTTTTCGGAAACCGTTTCTTTGCTTCCTTTTCCGCCTTCCTTAAGCATCCCTGCTGTTATCAGCGTGACGAGCAGCAGGATGTTTATGCTTATAAAAACAGCAGCGATCTTTTTATATTTAGAGCCCATTTGCAATATCTAACAGATACTGTCCGTATGCTGTCTTTTTTAACGGATCGGCAAGTTTTATGAGCTGTTCCCTGTCTATGAATCCTCTGTTATAGGCTATCTCTTCTATGCACGAAATATACAGTCCCTGTCTTTTCTGAAAAGCGGCCACGAAGTCCGCCGCATCCAGAAGACTGTCATGATTTCCCGTATCAAGCCAGGCAAAACCCCTTCCAAGGGTTTCCACATAAAGCTCGCCGCGTCTTAAGTATTCGTTATTGATGCTTGTTATCTCAAGTTCTCCCCTTGCCGACGGTTTCACATTGCGGGCTATATCGACAACATCATTGTCATAAAAATAAAGTCCCGGAACAGCATAATTCGAACGAGGCTTCTCCGGCTTTTCCTCTATTGAAACAGCCTTTCCGTTTTCGTCGAATTCAACCACTCCGTATTCCCTGGGATCCTTTACATAGTATCCGAAAATGGTCGCGCCTTTTTTTCTCGATGCAGCGCTGCCCAGTGTCTTCGTAAAGCTAGTCCCGTAAAAGATATTGTCTCCGAGGACCATTGCCGCATTATCTTTTCCGATGAAATCAGCTCCGATGATAAAGGCTTCTGCCAGGCCTTTGGGCTCCTTTTGTTCGGCATATGACATGTTAAGACCCAGCTGCGATCCGTCACCGAACAGTTCTTCAAAAACAGGCAGATCCCTTGGTGTGGATATGAGAAGTATATCCCTGATCCCTGCAAGCATCAGCGTTGAAAGCGGATAATAGATCATGGGTTTGTCATATACCGGCATTATCTGCTTTGAAACCGCTTTTGTCAGCGGATACAGTCTCGTTCCCGAACCGCCCGCAAGTATTATTCCCTTCATATAAATGTCCTCTTAATACCTATAAACAATAACCGCGGCAAGTGGCGGTCATACCGTATACATTCTGCTGTAATACTTCTGGTAATCCCCGCTGGTCACATTCTTAAACCATTCCTCGTTATCCAGGTACCATTTTATCGTCAGCCTTATGCCATCCTCGAAAGCTGTCTCGGGTTCCCAGGAAAGTTCTTTCTTTATCTTGTCGGGAGCTATGGCATATCTTCTGTCGTGACCCTTCCTGTCCTCAACATAGGTAATGAGGTCTTTTGAAATATTTTTCTTTCGTTCATCCGTATCCGGAAGGATCTCCAGAAGCGTATCTATAATGATGCTTACTATTTCTATATTCTGTTTTTCGTTATGGCCTCCGATGTTGTAGGTCTGACCGGGTCTGCCCTTCTCAATGACCATATCTATACCCTTGCAGTGATCCTTCACATAGAGCCAGTCTCTTACATTTTTCCCGTCTCCGTAAACCGGCAGCTTCTTTCCGTTTAAAGCATTGTTGATCATAAGCGGTATGAGCTTTTCGGGAAACTGATACGGGCCGTAATTGTTTGAACAGTTTGTGATATTTGCCGGGAATCCGTATGTATCGACATAAGCCTTCACAAGCAGATCCGAAGATGCTTTGCTGGCAGAATACGGGCTGTGCGGATCATAAGGCGTGGTTTCGTAAAAATAGTCGTTGGGGTCAGAAAGCGACCCGTATACCTCGTCCGTGGAAACATGAAGGAATTTTTTCCCTTCCCTGTAGCTTCCGTCCTCATTTTCCCAGGCAGCGCGCGCCGCATTAAGCAGAACACAGGTTCCCAGCACATTTGTCTGCACAAATACCCCCGGATCCCGGATACTCCTGTCAACATGGGATTCAGCGGCAAAATGAACCACCCTGTCTATGTCATTTTCATCGAATATCCTGTTTATCGCTTCACTGTCGGTTATGTCAGCCTTAATGAATGTGTAATTATCCCTGTCGGACACTCCCTTGAGATTCTCCAGATTTCCGGCATAAGTCAGGGCATCCACATTTATTATCCTGATCTTACCGTCATACTTTTCAAACATATAGTGAATGAAGTTGGAGCCTATAAATCCCGCTCCGCCAGTTACCAGATATGTGATCATATCATCCTCCGTAAAATTATTAACACTCTATTTTACCACTTAACCACCGTGACTTCAAACCCGCGGTTTCCGTTTATTTAAGGTATTTCAGGGGATATTCGCTGCCGTATTTTGAGCAGAGCAGGGGTTCTGTCTCGTTTGCGGCGTTGTAATACCATAACTTTGCCTCATCCGTATCACCGTTACCGCGGTAATACTCTCCCAGCTCAAATGCTGTTTCCGAACTTGCGCCTATCGCCATGGCCCTGAGTGCGTATTTATAAAATCCTTCTTTGTCGCCTGATACCCGAAAGGCCCTCATTATCACAAAAAGATCCTCTTTCAGATCATCCTCATCCGTTTCTTCCTCGACAAATTTTAAAAAATAAGGCGCCGCTTCCTCAAAATCACTGTCTGTTCCGGAAACGGCAAGCTCTCTTGCATACATTCTCCGAAGTCTTGCATCAAGGTTTCCGTCCCTTTCAAGAGTTTTTATGAAAAGTCCGAAATCTCTTTTATTATGCATTCCCTGAGGTTTATGTATGATCTCTATGTCACTGTCATATATCAAGGGAGTCAGGCGTACGGTCTCATGTACGCTCCCCTCCCATACAAAATTCCTGCATCTTTTGTACAGCTTTGGCCTGAGTTCGCTGTCAAAATTGTAGGTGGTGTTGTATTCCAGCTGGTTTTTGTATACCATCTGCACCACATCTATTTCGGGAAGCAGCACCTCCTTCAGTTTCCCGAATGCTTCAATGTTTGCCTCATCCAGGATCTCATCCGCGTCGGCGCAGTAGATATAATCCATCCTGCACTGCTCAAAAGCGAAATTTCTTGCCTTTGAAAAATCGTCCACCCATTCAAAGTCATATATCCTGTCGGTATAGGCCTTTGCCGTCTCCTTTGTGCCGTCCGACGAACCGGTATCCACTATCACGATCTCATCGGCTATGTCCTTAAGACAGTCAAGACATCTTCCGAGGATCTTTTCTTCATTTTTCACTATCATGCAGACGCTGATTGTAACCATAAGTTCTGCCCGGTACCGGATTGATCGTCATATATCTACTGCGACCGGTACTTTTTCCTCATCTATAAGTTTTATCATATAGGGAACTATCCCGGGATCAAACTGTTTTCCGCTGCAGGCTTCAAGTTCCTCTCTTATCAGCGGCATGGAAAGGCTCTTTCTGTAGCATCTTTCGCTTGACATGGCATCAAAAGAATCCGCTACACAGATTATCCTTGCTATCAGCGGTATTTCTTCTCCTGAAAGATGCTCCGAATATCCCGCTCCGTCCCATCTTTCGTGATGATACCTGGCCCCGTCCGCTATATCGGGAATGGCTGAAAGATCCTTAAGTATATCTCCTCCCACTTCCACATGCGTCTGTATGACTTCTCTTTCAAAATTGTCAAGTTTTCCGGGCTTGTTCAATATGGCATCTGTGACACCTATCTTTCCTATGTCGTGCATCATGCCTATCATGTATATCCTGTGCTGCTCCTCTTTTGACAATCCCATCTCTTCGGCCAGAAGCCTTGAATAAATGGCAACTCTCATGGAATGTCCCTTCGTATAGGAATCCTTTGCGTCAATGATCTTTGCAAAAGTGGTAAACGACTGCTCCAGGATCGTATTGTTTTCCTCATGAGCCTTTTGAAGGATCATGTACCTCTGACCGTAATAGATATCCGTTACGCCCAGGATCATTATGATCCCGAGCAGGCAGACCGCTATCCAGAAAAGAGGATCCCGGCGCACATCGGAATTCCGGAAATATGAAACCTCATAGGAATCGATCACGGCCTTTCCTCTGGTATGGAGAATAAATCCAAAGGTCTGCTCGTCGTTTTTTTCAACTGTCTCGTTATATTCCATGGGTCTGACGAGAATATAGCTTCCGTCAGTATCATAGATGCCGCTCCAGTCGCTGTCTATCTCATACTCACCGTCGACATGCATGGTCACAGTCCAGTCATAGATATCGTCCTTGGTCCTGTTTACGATCATACAGTCATACTCCGCACCCAGAAGACCGCCTTCTCTTTCAAGCCAGCTTTTGGAAATCTCATTGATCAGGTAGACTCCGTTATCGGTATCAGCATCCTTTCCGCTGATGACATATTCATTTTTTGATACGCTGTTGTGATAAAGATATACTATCAACAAAACTATCGCTACAACACAGAGCGAAATAAGATATGCCACTATTCTTTTTTTGTGTTTGCTTTGGCTGTCCATAGGTTTATAATAAGCAAGAAACCGCTTAAAGTCAAATCATTGCGAGGTTTATCATGGATTTTGAAAAGGAATTAAAAGACAGGACAGACCGGGTTGACCGGCTTCTTGAAAAACACCTTCCGAAGGAAGATGGACCCCAGAAAACAGTCCTCGAAGCAATGCGCTACAGTGTGATGTCGGGGGGCAAGAGACTCAGACCCATTCTTATGGATGAGACCTATACCCTTTTTAACGGAAGCACCGGTTCTGTGGAGCCGTTCATGGCAGCGATCGAGATGATCCACTCATATTCTCTGGTTCATGATGATCTGCCCGCTCTCGATAATGACGAATACCGCAGGGGCCGCAAAAGTACACACGCAGCATATGGGGAAGCCATGGGGATTCTTGCGGGAGATGCCCTGTTAAATTATGCTTTTGAGACAGCAGCCCTTGCTTTTGACATAGACCCCGGTCCCTGCGTTGCAAAGGCATTTTCGCTGTTTGCCAAAAAGACCGGTATTTACGGCATGATCGGGGGACAGGTAGTAGATGTTGAAACCGAAGGCAGACAGATCGGCCCGGATACTCTCCGGTTTATCCACGAAAAAAAGACCGGCGCCCTTATCGAAGCAGCCATGATGACAGGAGCCATCCTTGCAGGCGCGTCAGATGATCAGGTAGATAATGTCGGCTCCATAGCCCTTGATGTCGGTCTGGCTTTCCAGATAAGAGATGATATCCTTGATGTCACAAGTACCACGGAGGTCCTGGGCAAACCCGTTGGCAGCGATGAGAAAAACAACAAGAACACCTATGTAAAATATTTCGGACTTGATAAAGCCGAAAGTGAGGTCGAACACATATCCGAACGCGCGCTGACCTCTCTTGCTTCACTGCCTTATGAAAATCCTTTCCTGACAGAACTCATAAAACGGCTGGTTCACAGAAAAAAATGAACAGGGGAAGAGGGACTCGCTCCGGGGCTTCGCCCCTTTCACGCCGCGCTGCTGAAGAATGATCCACCGGATCATTCTTCCCGGCTTTGCCGTCGCAGCGGTTCGAATCTCTTTATACGCAACAAAAAAGAATGCCGCATAGGCATTCTTTTTTGTTGCGTACAGGGGAAGAGGGATTCGAACCCCCATGAACGGTTTTGGAGACCGCCAGGCTAGCCATTGCATCATTCCCCTAAATTGCTTTTACGGTAAAAAGCACCATAAAAATCTACCAAAAAACTGTCTTTTTGTCAACTTAAGTTAAAGTAAGTCAGCCGCTGTAAAAACTGAACCCGTTCCTGCCGTTCTCCTTGACCTTATAGAGAGCCTCATCGGCATTACGGTACAGATCCGCAAATTCAAGTTCATCACTGCACATTGCTACTCCCACACTTACCGTTATGGGCGGAAGGTCATCCACGCCCTTTTGAAGTATTTTGTTTATGCTGTACACCTTTTCTCCGATCAGTTTCCTGATATCACGGTCTATTCCCGTCATCAAAACGACAAACTCATCTCCTCCGATCCTGAAAACATAATCCGAGGGCCGGAAGCTTCCCTTTAATGTGTCGGCTATCCTGCAGAGCACCCTGTCCCCTACATCGTGACCGTTATTATCATTGATCTCTTTGAAATTATCCGAATCTATCAACAAAAACGCAGTATCGGAAGTATCCAGATTCTGAACTATCAGATCAAATCCGGCCCTGTTGTACAGTCCCGTCAGTTCATCATGATATGCCTTGAAGGACAGCTTCTTCATATTTCTGTAATGTACCGAATACATCTTGTTATACGCCTGGGCAAGGTATCGAAATTCCCTTGATCCCTTCTCGGGCAGTTTTTCTTCATTGTCAATATACATAACAGCCTTTATTAACGGCCTGATACCAAGCCTTGTCGTCAATACAAAGATGGCGGTCAGTTCTGCCGACTGCAGAAGGATCAGTACGCACATCCATACCAGTGACCTGTGCAGATCCTTCCTCATCTTATCCCTCATTTCGGCGCTTTCTCTGCTGAGGCTGTCCACACATCTTTTCATGTCTGAACGTATCCTGTCCTTCCAGGCCTCATATTCCTCATCATGCATCATCCTCCTGGCAAGTTTTCTCTTTTCATCGTTCGGAAGTTCCATATCATGTTCCGAAATCTCGACCATCTTCATGGCCTCAGGAATATCCTCATCATTGTTCACCAAAAGGATGATCCGCATTGCATAATATTCCTTATCCATCAAAGCTACCGACTTCTGCATGGCCTGTTCAAGCTGTCTTAATGCCTCCGAACCCGGAAGGGCCTCCTTCATGGTTTCCAGAGCCCTGTCACGGTTTTTCTCCGTCTCAGCCTCAAAGAAATAGTTTTCAAGATGTATCCTTTTTTCCGTAACGGTATATAACCTTGCCTCGGATGTCAGATAATCGGAAGCATTCATCAGACTGTCTGCCGTTTCCTGCAGTTTCACAAACCTTTCCGTTGCCTCAGCGTATGAATAAAAAGCTCGAAAGGTCAAAACTGCCGACAAAAGCAGCACGACCGTCACTGCAACCGAGCATACCAGAACTATGTAATTGAAGACCCTTAAGGGTAATCCCCCTCTGGTCTTACCATTATCCTTTTTCATGTACAACCACCAAAAACAGTTTTTCAGTAAAATGCCAGATTCATGTCTACATTTCCCTCGACACCCCTGCATGTGCCGTTACTGATATACTGCCATATCCTGAATTCGTAGGGAAAATAAGGTACTATGTCATTTGGACCTATATAGTCTGCAAACCATTTTTCCTTATCTTCCAGCTCACTCATATTGACCAGCATCATAAAAGTTTTTGCATTCCCGTAAATGATCGAACCGTAACCGCGGCTCTCCACCCTCTTGCAGAATGCTCTCACATTTTTGGTATATTCGTCCTTTGAAAGCGCAGCAGTCCTTACCTCGGCCTCGGGGTCATCTATCTTTTCCACATCTATGGCTATGGGAATATCCACTCCGTACTCATCCGCCTTTTCAAGGATAAAATCAGCCTCCTCGACGGCCTCATTTTCATTTACGGCCTGTGTAAAATAATAGATCCCTATCGACAGACCCGCTGTTTTTGCTCCCTCAATATTCTGTACGAAACATTTATCTTCAACCATCTTTCCGGAGCCATAGCCTCTGTATCCGGCCCGTATATAAACAAAGTCAATACCGTCTGCGGCGACCTCCTCCCAGTCTATCTCACCATTATGCTCGGAAACATCTATCCCGCAATACCCGATTTCTTCGTCATCCTTTGTATATATCATCCTGTTTTCATCAGTTACCGAAAAGCAGTTATTGTCATAGGTATTCTTCTTCAGATTTCTGTTTATATCATAAAAATGAAAGGCTCCTTCATCGGCAATCACCAACTGCTGCGGGAAAAGAACCTTCAGCATCTCAAGAGCCGAACTGCCTCTTTCGGCAAGACTCTTTACCTTTTTTACCCTGTCATCATCGGAGGAGACGGAGGATGTTGTTATCTTTTCCAGTTCATCCGCTATCTCTTCTTCATCAACTGTTATCTCGTGGATCTCCGTACCGGCTTCTTCCTCTAATTTCATTTCATATACTTTCTTATCGTATATATTTTTCATTAAAAGAAAGATACAGGCTGTCAAAAGGACCAGATCTATAATTATGAACAAAGCAAGATATCTTCCGAGTCTGCTTTTTTTTCTTACATTATTATCCATAACGGGTATTGTAACACAAAATCATCTTTTCTCATAATCAAACCCTTCTGTTGCATACCGGTCTGACTGTATATCAATGAAAAGGCCTTCAAATCCCTCTCTTTCCTGTAATAATCTCTTACCCTCATCCCTGCCTTTTAAGATACAGATCGTGGCCAGGGCATCACAGTCTGCCGACTTACCCTTGTCTGCCACAACGGTTACGGAAAGAAGATCGGTCTGTACCGGATATCCTGTCCCGGGATCGATTATATGATGATATTTCCTGCCTTCTGCTTCAAAAAACCTTTCATATACTCCCGAAGTGACTGCCGTTTCATCCGACATACCGATCACCCCGCTTATCTTTCGCATATCGGAATACGGCGTCTCAATGCCTATCTTAAATTCTTTTGTTTTTCGGCCTTCTTTTTTTTCTCCGATACATACAATATTGCCGCCAAGGCTTATCACCGCGCTCTTTACGCCGCGTTCCTCCAGAAATTCCGCCGCCCGGTCCGCGATATATCCCTTTGCAATGGCTCCGATATCTATCTCGCACAACGGATCCTTCATCGATAAGGTATTACCGCTCAGAATGATATTATCACATCCGGTATGCTTCAGAGCTTCCGCTATGTCTTCATCCGAAGGGATATGAGGCCTGTCACTCTTAAAGTCCCAGAGTTTTGTTACACCGCCTATCGTTATGTCGAAATCTCCCTCAAAGATCCTGCTGTATTCCATTCCGCGTTTTATCACATCTATCGTGATATCGTCACATACCACAGACTTTCCGTGCGCATGGTTTATATTATAGATATCAGCTCCCTCTTTTGTCCCCGAAAGAAGCGCTTCATATTTATTACAGAGCGAAAAAAACTCATCCGTGACCTTTTCTGCCTCTTCATATCCGCCGTCTTCGATATCGTAGACCGTCACGGAACAGATGGTATCAAAGCAAAAACTTTCGGCGGAAACGGGTAGATTTTTTTTTCCGCATCCTGTCTGTGGTATACTGAATAATAAAAGTATAACCGTCAAAAAAAATACAGGATTCGGGATGCATCTCAAAACATCCGGGGATCCCGTCCTTATCCTGTTTTTTTTAATAAAGGCTGTCATGAACATTTTTCACGAGATAAGAAAATCCGATATCATCCTTGCCTCAGCACTTATCCTGGGCTGTATTATTTCCCTTGCTTATTTTTCGGTTTCATCCAGAGAACTTTCCCCGGCCTCCACCGTCGTGATCACAAAGGATGGAAAGATCCTTGAAAACTGCAGTATTCATGATGATAAGACCGTTGATACCGGTTCAAATACCATCGTAATAAAGGGCGGTGAAGTTTATATGGAACATGCCGACTGTAAAAATCAGATCTGTGTCCGGGAAGGGAAGATAAGCCATGCCGGCCAGAGTATAGTATGCATGCCAAACCGTGTTGTCGTAGAGATAAAGGGAGGAGACGAAGCTTATGATGCCATCACAAGATGAGTTTAAAAATCCCGGCAGATCTTCCGGACGCGTGGCAGTATGTGCGCTTCTTACCACACTTGCAATGCTGCTTTCCTATATTGATTCGCTTATCCCTATCCTGCCGCAGATCCCCGGCATTAAGCTTGGTCTTGCAAATATCGTGATCCTCACAGCCCTCTATATGCTGAAAGGAAGATATGCTCTGCTGATCAATATTCTGCGTATCGTACTTACCGGCCTGCTTTTTTCGGGAGCAGTTTACATGCTCTATTCCCTTTTCGGTGCCCTTTTCAGCTTTCTCGTCATGTATATACTCAAAAAAAGCGGTCTTTTTTCAGTGGTCGGTGTAAGTCTTGCAGGAGGCGCCGCCCACAACGCGGGACAGCTTTTTGCCGCAATCCTCCTTGTATCAAATGTTAATCTTATCCGTTACCTTCCGGTTCTCGTCATTTCCGGAGTCATCACCGGCATCCTGACAGGTATGATCTGCCTTATCCTTCTTAAGCGTTTGAAACCCGCCTGTTTATGATGCATTTTCTCGGGCACTTCAAAGCGCATGCTCCGCAGTTCTTACACTTTTCATGATCGATCACAGCGATATTGTCGACGACATGTACAGCGTCAAATTTACAGTTTTTTTCGCACATGCCGCAGCCTATGCAGCTGACCTTGCATACAGACATGGCATCCTTTCCAAATGACCTGTTGCTGCACAGGACATTTACCAGACTCTTTTCCGATGTCAGGCTTATGAGTCCGTTCGGACAGATGTTAACACACTTCCCACAGGCCGTGCATTTATCCCTGTCAACGACCGCAACACCGTCAACTACATGTATGGCATCAAAATCACAGACACTGACACAGTCTCCAAGGCCTATACATCCGTAAGGACACGCTGCATTACCTCCATAGAGTGTCTTTGCAGCCTTACAGCTTTGGATCCCCTCGTATTCATACAGCCTTCCCACATTTTCCGTTTTTCCGTCACATGCTACGATACTGACCTTTCTGTCACTCTCTCCCGCTTCGCTCCCAAGCAGCGCCGCAAGCTTTGATGCGACTTCCGGTCCTCCCACCGAACACTTATTGCACGGAATATCCTTGTCTTCAACCATGGCATGTGCATAATCGTCACATCCTGCATATCCGCAGCCACCGCAGTTTGCACCCGGAAGTTCTCCCCGAAGATCGATAAAAAGCTTATCCTCCTGCACGAAAAAGATCTTTGATGCGGCACTCAAAAGCACACCTAAAAGAAGGCCTGTTACGAGTACCAGTATGATAGCTATGATAATATTCGTCATTATTTACTCCTATATTAATAATATTGCCCGGACATTTTAAGCCTTAGTCTCTACTGAAACATTCCTCCAAAGCCCATGAACGCCAATGACAGTATGGCCGCCGTTATAAGTACTATCGGCACCCCCCTGAACGGTTCAGGGATCCTGCTCTGATCCTTAAGTCTGCTTCTTACTCCGGCCATTATCCAGAGCGCAAACCAGAATCCCAGTCCGGCACCTGCAGCTGTGAACAGTGAATCAACAAGTTTCAGCTCATCATCTATTACCGAGATACAGACACCTAAAACTGCGCAGTTTGTCGTGATGAGCGGAAGAAATATACCCAGAGACTTATAGAGTCCGGGGATCGATTTTTTTAAGAACATCTCAACAAACTGTACAAGCGCGGCGATTATAAGAATGAATACAACCGTCTGCAGGTACCCGATGCCTATCGGATCAAGCAGCAGTCTCTGTATCGGCCAGGTTACTGCCGTGGCAAGAACCATTACGAAAGTAACGGCTATTCCCATTCCCTTTGCGCTGTCAAGATCGCTTGAAACACCCAGGAAAGGACAGATGCCCAAAAACTGTGCCAGAGGATAGTTGTCAACGAGTACCATGCTGATGATTATTATCACCAAAGCTCCTATATGGCTCATTTTTCATCCTCCTTTCCCTCCATGCCGTCCGATACCTTATCATCCGTACCGCAGTTTCCTGCCGCTGCGCACTGCGCGCATGCAAAATCTTTTCTGATCTTCTTTTTATCCTTTGTAAAATAATGAACCGCTGCCATCACTATGGCATAAGCAAAAAAGCCTCCCGGAACCATGGTCATTATCGTCATTCCCGGAATGAACGCCCCCTGCAGGGGAATTCCCTTAAATCCTTCAGCCAGACCGAACCAGTCTCCTGCAAGAAAAGCTCCTGTTCCTATTATTTCCCTTATGGTTCCCATAATACAAAGAGTCAGGGTAAACCCGCACCCCATGCCCAGGCCGTCAAGCGCGGAATCCAGCGGACCGTTGCGGCTTGCAAACATCTCTGCTCTTCCAAGTATGATACAGTTTACGACGATCAGCGGGAGATAAAGTCCCAGCGCCTGATAAAGAGGCTGCACATAAGCCTGCAGCAGCATCTGTACTATCGTTACAAAACCTGCTATAACCGTTATGAAACAGGGTATCCTGACTTTGTCGGGAATGAACCGTCTTATAAGCGAGATCACTATGTTGGAGCAGACCAGCACGGCTGTCGCGGCAAGTCCCATTCCGAGTCCCGTTTCAACCGATGTGGAAGTCGCAAGCGTCGGACATGTGCCAAGGACAAGCACCAGCACAGGGTTTTCTTTTATTATTCCGTTTGTAAAAACGGATCCTTTGCTCTTTTCCATCATCTGCCCTCCCTGTACTGTTCAAGCGCAGCATACACTCCGTCGTGTACTGCCGTTCCCGTCACGGATGCGCCTGTTATATAATCAAATCCCGGTTCCTTTTTTACATTCTCGCTCTGAAGCTCTGTCCTTCCCTTATATTGTGCAAGATAATCCGGATCATGATCCTTCGTTCCCACTCCGGGAGTATCGGCATGTTCAGTCACCTTTACTCCGGTGACCGCGCCATCCTTTCCAATACCGATCATCATCGTCATATCTCCGCCAAATGACTTTGACCTGACCGTATACACAAAACCGCTTCCGTTTGAAGCCTCAAAAACCTGTATAACGCGGGCTTTTTCGTTTGAGGCCAGAACAGCGGCATCTCCTGTCCTGTCTGCAAAATCATCCGCCCCCGGCAGCAGTTCAAGGCGCGTCTGTTTTGCTGATTCCGCCAGATTTCTTTCTATCACGGGCCTGGAAAAGAAGTTCGTAACGGCAAGCAGCGCTGTGGTAACCGCGCATATCACCGTCAGGATCACGACCGGATAGATGTATTCCCTGTAAGTACTTCCTTCAGCCATTTCCCGTTTCCTCCTTTGCTTTTTTCTTCTCTTCCTTTGCTCTTCTGCTGATCCCGTAGAAACCGTCTATTGTATACTTATCTATAAGAGGAGTCATTATATTCATGAAGAGTATCGCAAATGATGCTCCCTCGGGATATGAACAGAACAGTCTTATGACCATGGTGAAAAATCCGCATCCTGCGGCATATATTATCTTTCCCTTTTTCAAAACAGGACTTGTGACATAATCCGTTGCGCAGAAGAACGCGCCAAAAACCGCACCTCCTGAAAGAAGATGAAATACCGCCATATAAAACGCGTCTGCTCCCTCCTCGGGCACTATCAGGTAATATATGAATGCAAAGACAAAGAGTGTTCCAAGATACACCAAAGGAATGACCGGCGAAATTATCTTGGTCACAATAAGGAAGATTCCTCCGGCAAGTATCGCTATTATACAGGTCTCTCCAAGACTTCCTCCCCTGTTACCCAAAAGCAGTTCCGTCAGACCGGGTGTTGAAGAAAATGCTCCGTCAAACAACTGTCCTAAAGGAGTCGCTCCCGTCATTCCATCGACTCCGGCCGCTCTCTGAAATCCGGTATATTTCCATGTCGTCATCTGTGTAGTAAACGACAGAAGCAGAACTATCCTTCCGACTATGGCAGGATTTGCGATATTTCTTCCGAGACCTCCGTAAAGACATTTGACTATGATGATCGATACCGCACATCCGATAAATGCCATCCATATGGGAAGAGACGGAGGCAGAGTAAGCGCAAGTATCGCACCCGTTACAAGCGCGGAACAATCCTTTGTCGTATTCGGAAGCTTCATTATCCTGTCATACAGATACTCTGACAGTGCCGAAAAAGCCATGCACCCCAGTATCAGACACACAGGATACACTCCCCAGAAAACCGCCGACATGACAGCTGACGGTATGAGTGCTGTCAGAACATGAAGCATGGTTTTCTGCGTATCAAGAGCCGTTACCAGGTGTGGTGAAGATGATACGGTCAGACCATCATGAAAATTATTTTCCGCCATTGGATGAAGCCTCCTTTACAAGAGCTTTGGATAGTTTATTAATAAATGCCAGCGGTCTGTGGGCAGGGCAGACGAAACTGCAGCTGCCGCATTCCATGCACTGCATGACCTGCAGTTCCTCAAGCCGCTTTGCATCACGCGCACCATATGCATCCGCAAATGCTGTAGGCAGCAGATGGAAGGGACACCCTTCGTGGCATCTTCCGCAGTTTATGCATGCGCTCTCTTCCGGGATAAATGCCTGATCCTTGCTGAATATCAGAATGGCATTGTTATTTTTGATCAGCGTCATCCTGTCTGAATAAACTGCTCTTCCCATCATGGGTCCTCCCATGAGGATCTTTTTGGGTTCTTTTGCATAACCGCCGCAGAAATCCACTATATCTTTTATGCTGGTTCCTATGGGTGCAAGAACATTCTTTGCCTCTCTTACGGCATCACCGTCCACGGTTATCCTCTTTTTTATGAGCGGGATCCCGTCTTTTAAATACTGTCCGACAAAAGCAGTGGAGGTGATGTTCATTACTATAAGTCCGAGAGATGCAGGCAGTACTCCGGCAGCGCATTTTTTTCCGGTTATCTCCTCGATGAGAACCCTTTCTGCTCCCTTCGGATATCTTGCCGGAAGCGGAAAAACCTTTATATTTGTGATCCCTCTTTCTCTTAAGAGTTCCCTGAACTTATCTATGGCATCCTGTTTATTATCCTCTATCGCTATATATCCGTCTTCAGCGATAAGCCATTTCATGACAGCAAGCATCCCGTCGATAACATTATCCGCATCCTCTAACATTGTTCTGTGATCCGAGGTTATGAATGGCTCACATTCGGCACCGTTCACGATGAGGGTGTCCACATCTATGAGATTCTTGGGATTAAGTTTTACCCATGTAGGGAAGGCGGCTCCGCCAAGTCCGACAAGACCGCTCTCTCTCATGGCATTTATAAATCCCGGCTGATCCTCAATAACCGGAGGTTTGAGATTCGGATCTTTTTCCTGTTTTCCGTCAGATTCGATCACAACAAAGGTATCCATGCCTCCCATGGCATTTCTCATCGTTTCGATCGAACTGACAGTCCCGGAAACGCTTGCATGGATAGGCACGCTTAAAAAAGCATCGGTGTCGCCTATCTTCTGTCCCACGAGTACATGTTCTCCCTTTTCTACCAGCACTTTACAGGGAGCGCCTATGTTTTCCGACATTGACAGACTGACACGTGCCGGTATCGGCATCACCTCGGTCCCGCTCCCGGCTGTATTCTTGTAATGACCTGCCTCTATGCTTGGCAGCCGTTTATTTCCAAACAACATAATTCCCCCTTAGGTAAGCATTTTTGTCGCTTCTTCTATTCTATATAAATTGTCCGTTTCTTTCAATATGCTAATAAAAAAGAACATCGTTTCCCTGCTCGGAAACGATGCCCTGTTTTATTATAATGACAGCCTTTTCATCAGACCGCCTTATTTCTTTTTGTCAACAAAGAACGCGTCTATCTTGTTCATCTTCCTCATGTTAACGGCATATGCATTCGCCGCCTTTACCGTACTTTTGCTGTCTTTCAGCGCGTTTCTTTTCTTTTTGAGGAATCTTTCGACTGTCTCTTTGCCCCGGATTTCTGCCGCCTGAACCTTCACGATCTTTTCCGTTATCTGTGAAATAAGCTCCTGCAGCGTCTTTATCTCTTCCCTGTGTGCTTCTTTATTGTTAAGGAGTTCATCCCTTACTTTTGAATAAACGGATTCGAATCCGTCATCCAGCCTGTCAAGTTCTTCTACGATCTTTCCCTTCTTTTCAAGACTCTCGTCAAGGGTCTCCATATCGGGATTCTCTTCCTGTATCAGGCGGATCTGCTCTTCATCAAGCTTCATTGCTTCATCGAGAAGCTTAAGTTTCTTTTCCTGGCTTTCGATGAGCATTCGTATGTATGTGTTATCTGACATTTATGCCTGCTTTTCCATGGGCTGCTGCGCAGCCTTCATAACTTCCTTCCATGTATCGCGAAGACTTCTCATATGTGTGACACACTCTTCAAGTATCTCTCTGTTCTTTTCAATGTTTGCCTCACGAAGCCTTCTGAGTACATAAGTATAAATATTATTGAAATCGTTCGCAACCTCATACTTGAAATCCAGTGAAGTCTGGAATTCTATGATTATCCTCTCAGCCTTCTTGATATTGTTATTCGCCTTGGAAATATCCTTTGCGTCTATGGCCATGATAGCCATGTTGCAGAACTTAATGCATCCGTCGTAGAGCATCAAGGTAAGTTCCGCGGGTGATGCCGTAAGTACCCTGCTGTTATTATACTGCTGGAATGCGGTTGCTGCTTTCATATGGTTCCCTCCATCACTTTTTCCTATGTTTTATTTCGAAGCGTACGTTTTTTGAAATCCTCTTACACTAACTATATCGGTCCGATCTCAGGTTTTATGAAGTGTAAATTTAATATTTTTTGAAAGAAATCCGCTTATCCGTTCATTCCCAGCAGCGATGCGATCGAATTCGACTTTGAATTTATCTTTTCCATCGCGCTTTCCATCTTCGAAAACTTGTCATACCACTTATCCTCATAGTCGGAAAGCTTCTCTTCTTCTTTTTCGATGTCCTTGGTAAGCTTGTCATATTCATTCTGCAGAGCCTTGTCATCGTACATGCTGTAAATGCTTCTGTACTCAGTCCTGGACATCTGCTTTGTCATGGTCTTGTAAATATCTCCGGACAGTTTCGTAAAGAAACCTTTCACCGAATCAAGATCGTTTGTAATGGCAGTTCTTAATTTATCCTCTTTTGATCCGGTAGTGTCATCATCTTTGTTTCCGTCTATATGGATCGCGTATCTCTCGTTTTCTGCCGCTTCAAGATAACTTAAAGTTCCCATTCCGAAGGATGCCAGACTGAATTTCTTTCCGTCTGTTTCAAAAGAAGCCATCATTCCGCTCTTGAACATCTCCAGCGCGGTACCCAGATCATCATCTCTTCTAAGCAGCGAATCCTTGATCTTGGCTTCCCACTTTTCCACCTCTTCGTCGGACATCGCATCCTTCTCCTCATCGGAAAGAACCTTGTAATCCCTTGCGCTGTCTGCATTGTAAAGCTTTGCCATCTCATTGATGAGATCATTATATTCTTTGAAGAAATCCTTTATCGCATCATATATCCCGTCAATATCGGTATCCACAGAAACATTGGTCGTGACATATTTGTCCTCACCGGTCTTTTCCGATTCCTTTGTTGCGGTGATGGACAGTCCGTTTACGCTGAAGTTGTTCGTAGATGAAGTAAATTCCGCGCCGTTAAGTATTATCTTTGCATCCTGACCGTCTATGACCGATGCGCCGCCTTTTTCCGAAAGCCCCATAGTCTTAAGAAGAGCTGATGCATCTGTCGCATTTCCTTCACCATCCAGCTGCTTTATCTCAAACTTTCCTGCCTCCCCCGATTCTTTTGCGCTGATAAAGAGTCTGTGGGTCTTATCATCAAAACTCGCATTTAAGCCTGCCGCAGCAAACCCTTCTGCCAGTTCTTTCATTGTTGTCGTATCAGTGATCTCGATGGTCCTTCCGTTGACGCTCAATGTCTTGGGTATTTCCAAATCCGGCATGGCTTCTGCGACAGTTGACTTGCCCGTGATATCATCACCGTAACTTTTGCTGGTAATATATTGAGTCTTTGCCAGCTGTTTAACGGCAAGTGACTGCGTTCCGTTGACCGCATTGCCCTCTGCCGAAACCTTTGCGATCGAAGAATCCACTATATTTGCAGACTTCTTGTTGAAAAAGTCCTCAAATCTCATCTCACCGAGCTTGTTGGTATAGAAGCTGTACATTTTTTTATTCAGATCCTTCCAGGCTTCCTGCTTCCATCCAAGCTTTGTCTGCTCATTTATCAGATCTGTCTTTTTATAGCTCTTAACCTCTACGAGCTGTTCAACTATAGACTGTGTATCCATTCCGGAAGCAAGTCCGGTCATTCTCAATCTGTCTGACATGATTACCTCTTTTCTGCACGTTCATTCCGTGCCGTCAATCACTTCTTTTCGTCAACAAGTATGCCCGCCATCTCCCAGACTCTGGCTATCATATCGAGAGTCTTTTCGGGAGGAAGTTCCTTTATAACCTTTTTGGAGGCCTTGTCTACGATCTTTATCGTCACCCTGTTTGTCTCCTCATGGATACCGAATACAGCCTCGGAATTCTGTTTGAGCACTTTTTTGTTGAATTCCTCTACTGCTTTCTTTATCTGCTCATTTTTAGTGTCTGTCGGCTGCTGACCTCCCTGTCCCGCATTTGATGCTCCGTCCTGATCAGATGGTGCCACTTCATTTACAACAACCTGTGAAGCTGCTATATTCCCTTCTCCGGTTCTTGCAGCAACTTCCTCAGATGTTTCTGACTGAACGGGCTCTGCCGGTTTTACTGCCGGTGCCGCCTGATATGCCATTGTATTGCCGATAGGTTCTATTGACATGGCTGATCCTCCTTAATGCGCATGCTGTAATTCCGTTTACAGCACAGAAAATATTCTATCATCATTCATTATATCGGCCATACGCGGATAAAAAATAACACCCTTTTCGAAAAAAACTCAAAAAGGGTGCTTTCAGACATTTTTATTTCAAAAGATTTTTCAGAACATCCATCCCGTCTGCAGTCATGGAACTCTTGTTCGATTCCTGGATCTGCAGGTATATCTCCTTCCTGTAGATCGGAACCTCCTTGGGAGCCGATATTCCGATCTTTATCTGGTCTCCCTTTACATCAAGGATCGTAACCTCTATATTATTGTTTATCACAACGGATTCATTCTTTTTTCTTGATAATGTAAGCATTATTTTCCCACCTTTCCGGCATCCTCGGCTTCAGCCTTTGCCTTTGCTAATATGTCGTAGATAGGGAACTTGATGGGGAATTCCTCATCATCATTTAAGATAACCTGGGCTGCCTTTCTCGTGACAACATTGATGATTATGGGTGCCATGAGATTTACGGACATCTTTTCGATCTCGTGCGGAACCGTTACAGTGACAAGAACAAGCATCTCATCCTCATTAAGAGTCCCGAGCGGTATCAGATAATCATCCTCCACCACAGGATTGTAACTATCCTTTACAAGCAGGGGATTCATAACAGGCATTGAAAATGTCGGCTCCTGGAGTGATACAAGAAAGCTTAAACCCTTTCCGTCAGAATTTTCCGAATCATGCATAAGCGCAAAATCCGTCAGGTCAGGGAACCCTATGATCCCTCCGGGGAAGCTGATGATCTTGTCATCATCAATGGTTATGGTTCCGAACAGTCTGGTTTCTACAGTCATACCTTCCTCTTTCCGCGATCGTGATCGCTAATATTATTTAATCCTTCCTGATATTTTTATATGATGCCGGATCAAAAAATCCTTTTCTAAATCAGCATTATAACACAATTATCAAAAGATCATACACCCGTCTGTGTGATAAGTCTGTCATACATTTCTGCCATAGTCTGGATGACCTTTGAATTAAGCTCGTAGGCATGCTGGAACTTTACAAGATCCAGCGCCTCTTCGTCGGCATCAACTCCCGAAACAGACAGTCTCTGGTTTGTCAACGACCCTGAAATGTTTGTGTAATTTGCGGCAAATGTCTTGGCGCTCTGCGTGTTCAGTGCCACATCGGAAAGCAGGCTCTGAAGGAACTCCGAGGATGAGCCTCCCCTGAAGGTCATCTTTACCTTATCCGTTTTGATGCTCGAAAGATCCTTTACCAGATCATTGGAGTCAATATTTGTGGCTGATTCAGTATTATATGTTGTCGCAAATGTGGAGGGGTCTTCCATTATATTTTCATTCAGCCTGAAATTCTTTGCGGTAAGGCTGCTGTAATAAAGGCCTCCTTTTGTACTGCTTCCGGAGCCGAAATCCTCAGCCGCCTCCAGATAATACAGATCTCCTTCCACATCACGCGCCTCAAAGAAGGATATCCCCCTCATGGAATTGCCGTTCAGGTCATATCCCAGTTCCATGATGCTGTTGAATGTACGCGTAAAGCCCCTGACCCATTCATTCATCTGCTGCTGGTAATACGGGATCCCCTGATAGTTGATCGACTGGCCGACTCTTACTGTATCACCTTCCTTTACCGGATTCAGAAATCCCGAAACCCATTCACCGTTTGCATCCTGATACTTCAGGTTATTAAAGGTGAACATTTTGGTAGTATGATCATAAGACCATCCGCTGTATGTATACGGAGTGCCGCCTATGGTTATCATCCCCGAATCACCCAGCGTAAGCTTGTTTATATCTACTCCGCCGTCTTCTTTGTTGGAATAACCGACCCTGATCGAATCATTTGTAAGAACTGTCACCGTTTCCTTTGACTTGCCGTCAAAGAATTCTTTGTTATTTCCGTCACGGAGCTCAAGGAGTCCTTTTATCTCTCCTGTTTCCACTTCAGCCAGAGGGGCAAACTTTGCTCCGGTATGCTTCCAATAGATATCATACAGTCCGTCAACATCTGACTGATTAACCGGCTTTTCCCTTGCCCTGCATTCAAGTTCATAATAATCATACCCGTCAACAAGTGAACATCCGTTGGATATCATTATCTCATATCTTTTTGCCCCGGTAGGAGTATCCGGATCCGCGTAATTATAGATATCTGTTTCTTTAGTCTCAATAGTCACATAATTTGAGAGTTCATCCACGAGCACGGCTCTCTGGTCGCGGAGTTCGTTGGCTACCACTCCCCTGATCTCTATAACATTTATCTGTTCATTTAAGGATGCTATCTGAGCTGCTATGGAATTCACCTTATCCACCGCATCCTTAACCTCTTCATTAAGATTAGTCTGTATCTTCTCCATTGTGACAGACATCCGGTTAAAATATTCAACCAGACTCTGCGCCCTTCCGAGGAAAGCTGTTCTTGTTGTCACGCTTCCCGGTTCATCTTCCAGATCAAGGAGCGCATTAAAAAAATTCTCCGTATAGATGGTATTAAAACCCGGAACGGTATCCGTATCATTGAAATAATTTTCTATCTCAAGACAGTATGTCTGTTTTTTGTTGTATTCTCCAAGCAGCGACTGATTGGCCCAGTATTTCAGATCCACATAACTGTCACGCAGCTGGTCAATTGACTTTGCCGAAACACCGGAGCCTGCCATGCCGTATCTGGTATATGTTCTCAGTGCCTCTGCCGCTTCAGCACGAAGCTTCTGTCTTGTATACCCTTCCGTATCGGTATTGGCTATATTGTTCGCGGTTGTGTTCTGAGCCACCTGTGCAGCTGTCAATCCCGAATATCCTATTGTCAGTCCGAAAAATGTAGACGGCATAAATTACCTCCCCATGGAACTTAAAAGCGTTTCCAGCATCTGGTTGAGCACATTTATATATCTGCTGCTTGCATTGTAGGCATTCTGGTATTTGATCAGCAGTGTCAGTTCTTCTTCATCTGAAACTCCCACCACCTGCTGTCTTTGATTATCCAGAGAAGACACGGTCACAGACTGGTTGTCGGAAACATTTTTGTAAGTATTTCCCCTGATGGCATTATCTGTTGCAAGCGCGTTGTAGTATTCCGCAAATGTATGTTTTTTCCTGGTATTGGGATTTAATATGTCAAAATCATCCTGGAACAGATCAACCAGTTTGTCTGCGTCAGCCTGGTTCACCGATTTGTCCGGAAGCACAAATCCGTCATTCAAAAGAGACGGCACCTGCTGGACAGCCGTGGTTATCATCAGGTTCTTTGTCGACCATCCGTCTGTGGAATCCGCCATCGAAGCCGGTACTATCTCTGCATCTTCGTTATCATAATTCTTGTATTTAGTCTTCTCGCTGTCTTTTGGCTCATCCGGCACCGTGATCTGTGAAAACAGGGTATATCCGTTTTCGCCGGTGAGTATATTGTTCATTCCCGTAACGATACCGTGGATCAGATTGTCAAATTCAGCCATCATGTTTACGACTGAGGAGCGGAGCGTGGTCTTGTCATACCTGTCATTCAGCTCCGGCGTGATCGTTGCGATTATCTCCTCATCGGTCTTGATCTGTTTGGGAGGAGTTGAACCGTCAAAAAATCTTCTCTCTGCAACAGGTTTTTGAATATCTTCCAGTTTATACTCATCCAGATAATCCTGCGCCCTGTACAGATCCCTGTATGTTCCGCGTTTATCGCCTCTTGCATTCAGAACAGCCTTCAGCGCACCCACATCCGTATTCAGGTCGGATGATATGGTCTCTGTCCTGCTGATAACACTCATGCAGCCGAGGCTCTTCCAGACCGGAATATAAAAATCATCATCGAGATCTTTATATGTTTCCTTCAGATCAGGATTGGTCTTTATTATTTCTTCCTTTTTCATGGCTGCCATCTCGTATGCGAAATCATCGCTTACAAGATCGACACCCTCAAACTGGACCGTGACCACTCCGTGTATGTTTTCCTCATAGGAAATGTTCCCGAGACCCGAAAGTTTGTCGAGCAGCATGTCCCTCATGTCTCTTAAGTCATTTGCTCTTTCTATGCCGCCTGTTTCTATGGCTGTGATCTTGTGGTTCAGTTCATCTATCTGCTTTGCATATTTATTTATGTCGTCAACGAGACCCTTTATCTGCTCGTTTAAGTTATCCTGATAACCGGCTATGCCGTCATAAACAGCCTGCGACCTTTCAAGAAAAGTCGTAGCCTTGCTGACGAGCAGTCCCTGATTCGTGGCATCTGAAGGGTTCTTCTGCAGCTCCTGTATGGTCCTTTCAAGTTCAACCATGGACTCCTGAAAAGCCACTCCCTCCATCTCTCCGAAAAGGGTTTCCATTTCTGTTATTATCTGATAATTGGCGTTGTAATACTCGGATCTTCCGTTTTCAAGCCTGTAAGCTTTGTCAAGGAAGTAGTCTCTGACGGCTCTGACATCAGAATAAGAAACACCCAGACCAACCTGCTGCGAGCTGACATAGGACTGTCCTATGGTATCATAATGACGATTGCCCTGTGTCACCTGCTGTCTGGTATAGCCTGAGGTGTTTATATTTGCAAGATTATGTGCAGTTGTATTTAAAGCGTTCTGATTAGTGACAAGCCCCGAAGCCCCGGTATATAATCCGCTGAATAACGACATAATGCATAACCTCTCTCTTACTGTTTTGCATCAAAGCCGCCTGATGAGCCTCCCATAAAATCCCCGGTTCTGTCCGCGCTTTTATTATAATTGCCGGTCTCCGGTGCCTGTCTCATGGATCTGACCAGATTCAGGTTAAAATCCACTATGTCCAGTGACTGTTCGATGAGTACTCTGTTCTGATCGTTTATAGTCTTCAACTCACCTACCGTGGCTTTGATACGGTCGTGGAGATCGGCCAGTTCATCCCGCTCCTTCGGCCGTTTGTCTAACATATCTATAAGGTATGAAAGCTTCAAAGTCTTAACGTCCCTGTTAATGACATCCGCGATATCCGCCATCGTCTGCTCCCTCTCTCTGTCGATCGCAGCAAGACGGTCTATCACCATCTGTTCTTCATCCGTGATGTTTTGAAGTTTTTCAACATCCCCCTCAACTATAATGGGGGTTTTCCTTTTTGACAGATCAAGTAATGTGACATATTCCTTTTCTTCTTTGTCGAGTGTTTCGATCAACACCTGCATAAGACTGGCCACTTACCTTACCTCTCTTTTCGGATTGATTAGTTGGCGTATGCTTCGCCGAATTTCTGCATAAGCTTGTCAGCAAAGCTTTCTCCGGATACATCATATGTACCGGCCTGGATCTTTGCCTTCAATGCAGCTACCTTCTCCGCCCTTACATCAGGGGAATTCTTAACAGCTGTTTTTGCCGTCTGGATATCCCTTCCTATGCTGGAGATTTCTACCGCATCGCGACCGTTACCTGTCGGGGCAGCCTTAGAAGTCCTTCTGCTCTTGTTTACGCCATAGATCTGCTGGATCTGTGATAAAGCATCTACACGCATTTTAAGACTCCTCCTTTCCTTTAACTGATACCTGTTTTTAGTCAAACTGATAAGTTATTCTGCTACATTCAATATATGTATCGGACAAACCGTAAAAAACTTTAGTGTTTTTTTCAATTTTGATACTCTTTTTTTCAGCATTATTCAAAGTAACCGCTGTACCTGACTTTCCTGCCGTCCCCCGGAAACAGATGTTCATAACAGTCGATAAAATAATCATCTGTCATGCCCGCTATAAAATCCGCCGCCATGTCTTCCGGCGTATTTTCTTCATATGGCTTCTTAAGAGTCTTGCTGTATTTTGTGATCTCTTTTATATATCGTACATGATGTTGATAAAAAACAGTGTCTTCCTTCATGGTCCGGGCATCCTCGAGAAGTTTTTCATACATCCTTCCGAACATAGGCTCTATTACAGACCTGAATTCCTTCTCTGTCTTATCGTTTCCGTAGATCAGTCTGCTGTTTTCCGTTTTTGCGTTTGAAAACTCCTCAAAATACTCCTCATCCATGAAAAGACCGTCTTTTCCGTAACTGTTTTCGACGATGTTGACCACCATATTGTTGATTATCTCGGCATTCGTGGTCCCGATCTTTTTTTGCGAATAGATCGGTGTTTCGTCAAATAATCCGAGTTTTTCGGCATCCTGTCTGTCTTTTCCCAGATAAGCTATTATATCACAGATCCTTACCACACATCCTTCAAGTGTTGCAGGAACCAGCTTTTTTATTTCTTTTTTATCGAGATAACACCTCTCCTTCATTTTATCAAAGGTGTCAAAATCCGAATATGGACGCGGTCTGTATTCCTTCATCTCCATTTCCCCGTTGTGGCATATTATGCCGTCAAGGGTCTGCAGACTTAAGTTCAGGCCGCAGATATCATCAAGCAGCCTTGCGCTGTGTACATTATGGTTAAAAAATCTTCCAGTATGGGCATGGTATATATCCGACAAAGTCCGTTCTCCGGCATGACCAAAGGGTGTGTGGCCGATGTCATGTCCGAGCGCGATTGCCTCTATCAGATCCGTATTAAGGTTCAAAAGTCTTCCGATATTTCTGGCTATCCTTGATACGAACTGTACATGGAGGGCTCTCCTTGATATATCATCGTTTTTAAATAGGGAAAAAACCTGAGTCTTGTCCGAATATCTGTTATAGAAAGGAAGATTCATTATCTTTTCGGTATCCCTGACAAAGGCCGGCCTCCAGAGATTGGCTCTGTCATGACCCATAACCCTTCTTATAACATCCTCATCCTTAAAAGCATACGGATTTTCCACATGGTTCATCCGATCCTCGGTGATCCTTTTCTGGATCTTTTCGGACAGGTTATGATAATGAGTGGTATACTCCGGCATGTGCAGCCCCTTTCCAAACAAAAAGACCTCCGGTGTCACCGAAGGTCCTTACGTGCGCACAAGAGGATTCGAACCCCCGACCTTCTGGTCCGTAGCCAGACGCTCTATCCAGCTGAGCTATATGCGCATAACCATTGACTTTTCAACCTGTTTATCTTATTACTTTATGACCGGATTGTCAATTCGCGGTTATGATATCAGATGACATGCATTACCTCATTTGGCAGCAGTCTTCCTGCTGTAGATCTCACACCAGGCCGGTACGAAGCCTGATCTTACGGCAACCCTTTGAGATAATGAATGACTTTCCGATGTGCCGTAAAACGGAACCTTTCCCCTTTTCAGCACTTCCTCCTTCATCAGGGTTGTCAGGTATACTGCCAGTCCTCTGTGTTCATATTCCGGCAATACATCTATCCCGATCTGCCAGAGATTTCTTCCGTCAGATGAAACCCCGGCCATTGCTATCATCTCTCCGTCACTGTCAAGGGCAGCTATGGCAAGTTCGTCCGGGCATCCCTCCTGATACATCAAAGCATGACGAAACGGGTTATTATCTTTTATTGCATCTATTTCCTTCCTGCCAAGTTTTTGAATGCTGTAGGGACATTCAAAATCGTATCCTTCATATTCCGGATCGGGCATAAAATAAACATGAGTATCCATGATCTCATGCCCGTATTCATGAAGTTTTTCATCCAGTGACCGCAGATTCCCGTACTTACAGAACCATTCCGGGAGCATGTCCCCGTATCTTTCCCCGGCCCAGCCGATCATGACATCATCACACATCATAAACAGTCTGCCTTTAAAGATAATGGCTCTGAAAAAATCTGAAATATCCGCAAAATACCTGGACCCTTCCAGTCTTTTTGTTTTATTGATATTAATCTTTCCCGATGCTCCGGGAGCACAGTTCGTATCGATCTCAAACTGTGAAATTATCTTTTTTTCTATATCTGTCATCATTCCTGATCCGAATCATCGGTGTCATCACTATCATCATATTCACTGTCATCATAAGAATCATCTGCATCGTCCGAATATGAATCGTCAGAGAAAATATCGCTGTAATCCGCATCACCGAATAATTCTTCCGCATCTACCGAATCAGGATCATCATAATCATAATCATCACTGTCTGCATCAATACTTCCGCCGGCACTCCTGCTTTTCTGAAATGACATACCTTCCATGCTGTCGGAGATATCCTCTGTTACATCCTCATCCTCATAAGACTCATCTGTATATTCATCCCCGTAATCATCTTCCATGTCATAGTCTTCTTCAAAGTAATCCTCATCATCATAACCGTAGTCATCCATCATCCCGCCGTCCGTATAATAATAAAGATAATCCGTAACGGTTGAAATAAGTTCATCCTTAAGTTCTCCTGCCATCGTACAGACAATTACGGTAAGAGTTATCGTTGATATCATACCCACCGCAGATGTTGCAATACCGACAATCGCAAATCCTTTTCCGTAATATCTTCTCCTCAGCACCACGATTCCCATAACAAGAGCTGCTATGTCAAATCCCAGTCCAAAAATGCCGGTCAGTATTCCGGCTACGCCAAACACAAGAGAACATACCGCCATTGCCAGATCTCTTTCAGGCTCATCGTCATAATTTCTTTCCGGATTTGTGAATCCTTCCCTTTTCAGTCCTTCATTATACATAATTCCGTTTCTCCTCTTTTTATCAAAAACTGCATACGCAGCCGATGCCACGAATCTGATTTATTATACACCTTTATACCCTGTCACGCAAAAAAACAACCTTAAAGTTCTTTTAAAAACCTAAGGTTGTTTTTCTTTTAGTGGAGCTTCAGGGACTCGAACCCGGGACCGATCGGTTATGAGCCGATTGCTCTAACCAACTGAGCTAAAGCTCCAAAACTCCCCGAGCTGGGCTCGAACCAGCAACCCTTCGGTTAACAGCCGAATGCTCTACCATTGAGCTATCGAGGAAAATGTACCCTTTGGCACATTTTCCGGCACGCTTTGACACGCTTGGCGCGTCAGTGCCGCGAGCATATGCCGCGAGCTTTACATATCTGTGGACATTTGATCGGTGCGTTCATGAGCGCCCATCGTGCGCAGCACGATTTAATTGCGCGAACTTCCCGTTTCTTGAACCCCAAAAACTGAACATTGAATATCTAAATCCGAGCAAGTTCTAAACTCTGTCACAAGGAATCCACCATGCTTCGCATGGGCCTCCTTCTGACTAAGGATAAGTCTTCGGCCTATTAGTAATGGTCAGCTGCATACGTCTCCGCACTTCCACCTCCATCCTATCTACCCCGTACTCTTCGGGGGGCCTCTCAAGACTTGCGTCTTCCGGATATCTCATCTTAGGGTGGGCTTCACGCTTAGATGCCTTCAGCGTTTATCCCTTCCGGATTTGGCCATCCTGCCATGGGGTTGGTCCCCAACAGGTCCACCAGTGATCCGTCCATCCCGGTCCTCTCGTACTAAGGACAGCTCCCTTCAAATATCCTACGCCTGCGCCGGATAGGGACCGAACTGTCTCACGACGTTCTGAACCCAGCTCGCGTACCGCTTTAATGGGCGAACAGCCC
>JAILOK010000057.1 GCA_024690825.1 Lachnospiraceae bacterium
TGTGTCATCAACTCCAAAGCTATAGCGCTAACCGAGAACGGTATTCCAGCCTCTTCTTTTTCCTTCATCTCATCGAGGATATCCATGTCTTCCTCAAATTGTTTTTCACGCCGGATCCAAAAGCCATCATCTTCATCTTTCCTAACTTTTGGCACCATACTATCCTGACCATTCGGAAAGCCGGCCCGATCCATAGTTATATTAAGATCCTCTTCTTTTTCGCCAACTCTTACGATTAAGAATTTTCCGCCATAAAGACCGCCGAAAGGATCGTTTGATAAAAACAAGGTTCTGACCTGGCTGCATACCCACTCCTCATACTCAGGATCCTTCATCATCCTCTGTATTCCGGCATCTGATATCGAGATCATGGTAGTATCCATGCGGTTAGACGTATTAAATGGCATAGATTGGAACTTATCATAAAGCATTTGTCGGTACTCTGAAACATCAATCGCCTTTACAGAAGTACGATCGCTCTCCGAAGCCGACCGGATGCAGTCTGCAAACGAATCTTCCAGTACGGCGGAGGGTTGACGTTTTTGCACCGGTATCTGCCTGAACATCCTGCTTGTACTGTTTATTGTCATCATATCACTCACCATAATCAATATCCTTATATAAATGCTGTAGGATCAGTCATCATAAAACTTGCTTCATAGGATGCAGCCGTTCCAGCAGGTGAATGTTTCACACCGGTTCCTGTACTCCTTGCCCGAATTATTTCGCCAGCCCCTAACGACCTTTGAAGCGCCTTTTCTTCCATGTATTTATGATCAAAATAATCATTAATACGCTTTTTCTGCTCATACTTAGCCTGGATGTCAGCTTCCAACAGCTCCTTCTGTTTACGTCTCCTGGCTTTCCTCTGCTCTTCCCAAAGGTTATAGTCTGCCAGAGGCTGTGCATCAGCCCTGGGTGCCCTGGTCGTGATGCCTCCCGACCCACATTCCGCATTATACATTGATCTTGCGCCTGCCGCCGTTCCCCCGTATATCTTGCTGTAACTATGTCCTTGATACTCAGCCGGTGAAGCGCCGAAGGACTGTACACAAAAACATCCTTTATCTCCCATGGCAGTGAAGGGATTGCTTACGGAACGATCCTCTTTAAGATAACCTGCCACCCAGGCGGCGTAATCCGGATCTTTCTTCATGTTTTCCCATCCCTCTTCCGATATCAAAACTGTCTCTTCATCATAAGGCCTTGTCATATGATGGGGTATGCTCCCTATAACCTGACTCATCTTCTCCTTAAACTCACTCATTGACATTTCTTCGATGTCGTCTGCAGAAATCCCGGCAGAAGAAAGAACTGTATAACCTCCCTGGACACGCTTCTCCTGAACCGCCTTATACTGCGGCTTTCTCGCATAGTAATCTGCCATAACACTTCCTCTCTGGGACTCTGCTTTAATTTTTTCCGCAGCTTTTTCATCCGTCTTTCCTGAAAAAGACACACTATCCGTCTTTTTTCCGGTATTCTGAAAAACGGTATAGCTGCTGTAATTGTAAGAAATACTCATTGACCCTGTCATATCTCATTCCTCCTCTTTAATCAGTAGTGACAATTCGCGAAGCGAATTGCTGATCCGGCTCGATATGATTTAGAAGATTTTATGCCGGATCCCTCCTTTTACGTAAAAATGGCATCTATTGCCAATGCTCACTCCATTGATCAAAGACGCCATCCATAGCTTTTACTATCTGATTTTTATATCGACAGGCAGAAAATACCGGCAAACACCATTTACGCGAACCGCATTTTTTTTGATGCAAAACGCACTTCACCGGTCATTCGACCATCATTACATTCAGTATGAAATACAATATCCCGTCTTTTTCTTCCTGACGGATCTCCAGATCTCCTTTATATCTTTGTGCGACTCTTCGGATATTTTTCAGGCCGTATCCATGACCACTTCCCTCTTTCGTTGATCCGGGAAGCTCGTCCCCGGTCAAACATACCCTATGTGAAATATGGTTTTTTACGCTTATAATGAATACTCTGTCCCTCCTTACCGATCTGACCGAAACACTGGGATCGTCTACTCCATCAGATGCCTCACAGGCATTTTGAAGGGCATTGTTAAGGATCACGGAAATATCAAAAGCGTTAATTTCAAAGTTTTCGGGATAATGAAAATCACAGTTAAAGGATATCCCGGCTTTTTCACATGACCCTGCATATTCTGATAGTACGACATCGGTTACGGCATTGCCCGATCTGACGGTATTCTGAATTTCATCAAATCCGCCTTTCCATTCTTCGATATATCCCTTAAGTTCGGTAATATCATCTGTTTCAGCAAGCCCCCGTATCACGGACATATGATTTCCCATATCATGCCTCATAGATCGCATATCATCATAAATATCCTCTATCCTTTCGATATGCCTTCTCATATCCCCGATCTGCCTTTGAAGAGCCTGTCCGGCAAATTCTTCATCCTGCTTTTCCTTGATCTGTTGATAAAAAATGATCAATACCAGGATCGACAGATAAGAGAGGACACAAAAAAGCATTCGGTACAAGTCTCCCGGGATATTCGTGGTTTTAGTCCTGTTTTGGATGCACTCCATCCAGAGCTTAAAATATGCATTCATGATCGGCCTGACGAGAAGAAGTGAGACTGACGGGGCAAGAAGCATGACCAGCTCCTGCCAGGTCATGTTCTCATTTTTTCTTTTGTAATACTTATGCAATATGCGTATGGCAATGTACAGCAATATAAGGGAAACTCCGTATTGGATCAGCTCCCATATGACCAGTTCGACATAGATCGCCGTAACATTTTGTGAGAACAGATCCGTAGCCATTATCAGGTCTTTTTCATAGCTCCCTATCTCAGTGAACATCTCGAACGGCAGCCATCTTATCAACATGAATACGGCGCAAAGAAATATCTTCTGTTCCAGGTTCCTTTTTCCGTCCAGATACCAGGCCGCGATGATCGGAAGGATTACTGCGAGCGCTGTAGTAAAAATCCCAAATCCATCCCATCCGTCTATATACCTTCCCGCAAGGTTGATAGCCCAATACATGATCGCTGCAAAGTATGCGCTCCTCTTTTTTACAACAAAAGGTCTTAACCAATAAGCATAAAGATATGAGGCCACGGCAAAGTAGATTTCTGTGAGGGAATACATATATATTTCAACGGCTCTCATAGTTCCGTCCACCATAGTCCCTCCCTTCTCGTCTGAAAGGAAAGATACGCTTTCACCAGGCTCTGATACTTTCCTCTGGCAACCGGAATATCAATCCCTGTTATTTCAACATGTTTTGAATCGTAGGATTTAATATATTTCAGATTGATAAGATATGCCCGATGTATCCTGAAGAATGACTGTCCGGCGATTTTTTCGAGTTCGGATATCCGTCCGTAATATTCCAGGGTATCTCCATCCTTCATGTGAAGGACTATCATCCTGTCATATATCTCGGCAAAAGCTACTTCCGAGAGCACAACACTTGTATTGACGCCTCCGGATTTTATATTGATGACATTATGATCATCCTTTCTTCCCATATCATTCCTGAAGACATAGCCACATTGCCGCTGCTGCTCTTCAGCCTGATCGATCGATTTTTTAATGACATCTATCAGCTTCTCCTTTTCAAAAGGTTTGACGATATATCTGAATGCCGCCACTTCGAAAGCGTTGAATACGAGTTCCTCCAACGCTGTAACAAATACGATCACTGTCTTTTTTCCATTTCTGCCCCGGCACCTTTGGGTCGGGGAGCCCGTGCGGCTTTGAGCACTCAATTCATTAAAATCCGCATTGCGGATTTTCTCATTATCACGAAGCATACTCGCAGCCTTCATGCCGTCAGTTCCGGGCATTTGGATATCGAGAAATAAAATATCTGCATCAAATTCAGGTGATACTACTTCGTCCGCATTCCGAAACAGTTCAATCTCAATATCCTCCGATACTTCCCGGACACAATCGGCAATGTACTTCCTGATCACTTTTTCATCATCGCAAATGGCAAGCTTCATATGAGATCCCTTTCGCCAAAAAGTATTATGCAACAGAAACGGCGTTTCCGTTCAATGTTCGTTCCATCAAACCAAAACGCCAATCCGTAGCTGCATATAGTCTTCACATATATATCGACCATACAGAACACCAGGAAAACCATTTTTAC
>JAILOK010000069.1 GCA_024690825.1 Lachnospiraceae bacterium
CGCAGCTGTCGTACCAGTCAAGGAGCGGAGTTACGATATTTTTGATTTCTTCTGCGCGATTCATCAGAGGATCTGTTCCTTTTATACCGCCTGAAAAACGGGGGCGTGTATTTTACCACAGTTTTGCTTGACAAACCCTGAGGTCTCATGTATTATATCATTTGTTCGCAGAGAAAGCGACATGTGCGATAGTAGCTTAGTTGGTAAAGCGCCACCTTGCCAAGGTGGAGACCGCGAGTTCGAGTCTCGTCTATCGCTCTTTTTTATTGCCTTGATTTACCGGGGACCCGGTAGGTCAGTTTTTTTTGTTTACGAAGCATATATGGGCAGAAAACCTGTGAAATTTGACAAAAAAGCCCATGGGAGTTAAAATGTACTCATAAAAGGTGCTGCCAGTAAACGGCCACCTCGGTTAATGGTTACAAAAGAGCAACCTCAACTTTGGCTGGTGCGGTTGCTCTTTTATAATATAACAGATTGTTGTTCAAACAAATAAAGGAGGGCTGTCATGCCGGAAAACAATTTCAATTTAAATAAGAAAAAGGGAGTCTCCATACATGTCGATTATCTGACGCAGGGAGCAGAAATATCTTTTACGGCTTATCAGGCTATCATCGGAGGGTTACTCACCTACGGCTTTTTGCTGGACACCTTTCTGGTGCTCCGTTTTTCGGACGCTGTCCGGAGATTCAATCCCATACTTTTCCTGATCTTATATTTTGCTGCGGTACTTACCGGCAGTTTCCTGCTTCGCTCGAAAAATGTGCTGATGGGATTTGTGGGTTATAATCTGATCGCGATTCCCATCGGTCTGGTTCTGGCCGGCGCTCTGCCCGGATATCCGTCAGCTCTCATTGCCCGGGCGGTATTGATGACGGCGGGAATCACGATTCTGATGACCATTGCCAGTATGCTTTTCCCGGCGTTTTTTGCGCGTCTTGGCCCGGCTCTTTTCATTTCCCTGCTTGTGCTGATCATTGTAGAGCTGATCGCCATGCTTTTCGGATACCGGGGAGGTATTTTTGATTATCTGGTCTGCGGCATCTTTTCCCTTTATCTGGGGTTTGACTGGTACCGCGCATCCAATATCTACCGGACACCGACGAATGCATTGATTGCGGCGGCCAATCTGTATCTGGACATCATCAATATCTTCATGCGGATTCTCAGGATTCTGGGAAGGAGAGACTGAAGATGGTTTTTCAAAAGATCCGGAAGGTACTTGAGGGAAGGTATATTCATCGATATGACGTGACCTATCTGACCGAAGAGGGGCACGAAAAGGTTTATGAAATGATCAGCCGGGATCCTGCCCTGCATTCCCTGGAGGATCTTCAGAACAGAAAAGAAAACGCGGATGCGGTGGTTATGATTCTTTTTGATGAGAGCCGGACGCATCTGCTTTTAAACCGCGAATTCCGCATGGCAACAGGATGTCTGATCTATAATTTCCCGGCCGGGCTCATCGAACCGGGCGAGAATGTCAAAGAAGCGGCGGCAAGAGAGCTTCGGGAGGAAACGGGGCTTACCCTGCTTTCCATCGACGAAGAGATCGGCAGATGCTATTCTTCCATCGGGTTTTCCAACGAAACCAATTACTGCTTTATCGGAACCGCTTCGGGACAGTTTTCCGAAAGCGATTCGGAATACGAAGAGATCCGCTCCGGCTGGTACACAAAGGCAGAGGTCCGGGAGCTCCTTAAGACAGCGGATTTCGGCGTTCGCGCCCAAACCTTCTGCCATATGTGGTGCCGTGAGGTGTAGACCCATCTTGACGCATAGACATTTTAAGATATAAATAGTATTGTATGCAGCAGAAAAGTTTGGGTCCGATGTTGCACTGGAAAAACTTGATGAACTTGAATCAAATATCTTGATGCTTGGCGGCGATCCGTGCATAGGCGAAGAGCCACGCTATACATTATTGAAGCGTCAAGGTTATCGGGTACTTGTTCTTGATAAAGATCTTGTTTTCTATAAGGTTGACGATTCGCAAAATAGAGTCACGATATATGCCGTAGTTGATCAGCGACAGGATTATCTAAAGATTCTGAGAGGCATATAAAGGCAGGATAAATCTCCTGCTCCGTATATTTTATACCGGTTCTCTTCGACACCTGCGATACAGTTCTCATCATACCCGTCTCCGGTTGTTCCCGGACCACTGATCACATCGTACTCCGGTACAACGGTTGCAAAAAAAGCAATACAAAACAAATTTTGACTGTATAGGCAAAAATCCGCCCTTTCTGTTTATTTTCATTCCGGCGTTTCGACCGTACAATGATAGAAAGTTGTCGTTGGAATGCAATTTTTCTGTTTACTTATTTCAAAAAGGCTGCCTGTATGGATGAACTGAATTATTTTGAAATCGGACAACGGATCAGAAAATACAGAAGGGAAAAGCATCTGTCACAGACCCAGCTTGCAGAGCGGGTAAAGATTTCCGTGACACATTTAAGTCATATCGAAACGGCGAACACCAAACTCAGTCTTCCGGTCTTCGTAAAAATAGCGGATGCGTTGGGGATCCGTACGGATGCCCTGCTCCGGGACGTGAGCGAAGAGGATTATGGGCTGAGAAACAGCATCTCCGATCTTTTGGACGGCGCTTCACTCGGAGAGCTGAACATCATCTACGGTCTGGTGAAAACCACGAAGTCCGAGCTGGGTAAAAATGTGGGCCGGTACCGGTCCGGAGAGGATTCTTAAAAGTTTTTTTCACTGAAGGTGTCAGGAGACCGGTTCTCCTGACACTTTTCTTTTATGAAATTGTAGTGTATCATGTTAGGGTCGAACCTCCGGCGGACGTCCGGCGGGCACGCTTTGACGAATTATGTGCGTCAGTGCCCCGGGGTCCCGGGGCGAATAGAAGATTAGCGGATTACGAGGCAATGCTTATGAAGCTGTATGAAAAACTCCGCTTTGCCGATCTCGGAGACGAGAGGGGAAAGCTTGTAGTGGTGGAAGGAAATCAGGATATTCCGTTTGAAATCAAACGGGTCTTTTATATATACGGCTC
>JAILOK010000072.1 GCA_024690825.1 Lachnospiraceae bacterium
CATAAAGGTTTTTATCGATCCGATATCCATAAATAATCTCTCCGTATTTTTCATTATTCGTTTTTCGAATAATTACTATCTGATTTATTCATTTTACAAATAATAGTATATATGATAAAAAATGTAAATAAAAATCAGAGAGGTAATACCATGAGCGATATCGTATTGAGCAGCAAAACCTATAAACTGGAACAGGATCCTTATATCTACGAGCTGCAGGATACCGCAAAACCCGAGCTCTTCCGGGAGATGTTCCCATATACAGAGACACCGAAGATCGCATTCAACTACAGGCGTGTTCCCGAGAATATGCCGGAAGACATCTTCATCACGGACACCACCTTCCGCGACGGCCAACAGTCCAGGACGCCCTATACCTCTGAGCAAATGGTACATATTTTTAAACTGCTGCACGAGCTTGGCGGCCCCAACGGCATGATCCGCCAGACCGAGTTCTTTGTCTATTCAGATAAAGACCGGAAGGCTTTGGAGCAATGCATGGAGCTGGGTTATAAATTTCCCGAGATCACGACCTGGATACGCGCCAGCAAACAGGATTTCGAACTGGTACGCTCAATCGGAGTAAAGGAGACCGGCATACTGGTCAGCTGTTCCGATTACCATATCTTTAACAAAATGGGACTCACCAGGAAGCAGGCCCTGGACAAATACCTGGGTATAGTGAAAGATTGCATTGAGGCAGGTCTGCGCCCCAGATGCCATTTTGAGGATATTACCCGCGCCGATTTTTACGGTTTTGTGGTCCCCTTTGCCAACAGCCTGATGGATCTTTCACACGAAAGCGGCGTGCCCGTCAAGATCCGCGCCTGCGATACCATGGGATACGGCGTACCCTATCCGGGTGCCGCCCTGCCCCGCAGCGTATCCGGCATCATCTACGGCCTGCAGCACTATTCGGATGTTCCCTCGGAGATGCTCGAATGGCATGGGCATAACGATTTCTACAAGGGTGTCGTGAACGCGACGACCGCGTGGATGTACGGTGCCTGCGCCGTAAACTGCTCACTCCTGGGGATCGGGGAGCGCACCGGGAATGTTCCCCTGGAGGCCATGGTCTTCGAATACGCCTCCCTGCGGGGTCACTTAAACGGTATGAACACGCGCGTGATCACGGAGCTTGCGGATTATATCCGGGACGAGACCGGCTATGACATCCCGCCTATGACACCCTTTGTCGGTGACAACTTCAATCTCACACGGGCCGGCATACACGCGGACGGCATGATGAAGGATCCTGAGATCTACAATATTTTCGATACGGAAAGTCTGCTCGCGCGTCCTCCGAAGGTATCGATCAACAACGCCTCCGGTCTGGCCGGCGTAGCCTACTGGGTAAACGAATACAGGGCAAAGCGCGGCGAAGCCCCACTTTCAAAGAAAGATTTGCTGATCAAAAAGATCTATGACTGGATCAGCAAGGAATATGAAAACGGCCGGGTAACGGTCATCAGCGAGCGCGAGATGGAAGATCGCTATGCGGAGTATTATTCAGCATAACCTTCCGGAAAAACTTCATTCTCCTTCCAGCCGTTTTCTATAAGAGCGCGGATCTCATTTAAGGGTCTGATATTACTGATCGCATCATATGTCATGCAGCACAGCGCGCCGGCAGCTGCGGCATTTTCAACAGCGGTTACCGGATCATTTTTTTCCAGCAGTGAAGTCAGAAATGCTGCTATGCTTACATCCCCGGCTCCTGTTGCCGATACAACCCGGTCAACATGAAAACTGCGTTGAAAACTTTCGAAATCCTTCCACTCTTCTTCCTTCAGTTCCAACCGGTCACAAAGCCCTGATATGTTACCTCTGACAGAAAGAAAAAGACCCTGCGCGCTGCATTTGATCAGAACGATCTTTGCCCCCATTTCGTGACATTTCCGTAAAAGAGGTTTTACATCCGTATCTGTTTGTATTATATCGGTTATATCTTTATTGCCCGCTTCGTCAGAAAGCCTTTCAAGACGCGGCCGGTCAAGCATAAAACAAAGTTCTTCAAAACTTGGAACAAAAATATCAACAAAGGGAAGGATTTCCTGAAGCACAGCTTTCCAGTCCACTGCACCGGCTTCACTTTTCGGATCAACTGCCGACATATCAAGACTTGTGATGATACCCTTTTCCCTGATCCGTTTAAGCATTTCCTTAAGATATACGCCGCCATTTTCATACATCCTTTTCATCAGGGTCGGATATCCGAAGTGAAAAAGATCTATGCCTTCGAGTACTTCATCACTTATCTCGTTTCCGTCAAAGGTATCATTTGCTCCCGGATCATGCAGGAAAATACGATCGGTTCCCGGAATGGCAAGAACAACCGAATAACTTGTCGAACAGTGCTCGTCAATAATAAGATCACCTCCGGCATCATGCTCATCCAGAATACTTTTTACAAGCCCTCCGAATGTATCATTTCCGACTTTTGCCACCAACTTCACATCCGCACCAAGCTTTCTCATGGCAAGCCCGGTATTGGCAGCTGACCCGCCTGTATGAACATCCGGCGCGCCTACCATGACAACCTTTCCGGGTCTGAGTATTTCTCCTATATCTGACGGCTTGTCACCGGTAAATGCCGGTGTGATATCCAAACATATATGTCCTGCTGCTATCGCTTTTTTCATGAAACACACCTCTGATGCATCTCCATATCTAATTCCTATCTTCCTTTTATCTCTATCCTGTCCAGGATGCCCTGAACTCCAACATTCTGATGTGTCAGATACATTCTCGTTACATCTTCAATAAAGCTTTTTTCCGCTCCCGTTTTCCTTTGAATCTTATCAAGGCTTACACCTTTGTCAACATACTTCATTATCTTTGTGACAAGCATGAAGCGATCGTTCTGTTCCATTGGCATTAAATTTACAGACTTCAGATTATCTGTCCCCGCATGTCCGTAGTATACAGTGGTTGGGTTAAGTGAAAGAAGCCGGTTCCAGCTTTCTTCTATCTGTGTTCCCTTATGAAGTTCCAATTCATATAAAGGATTAAGATCACCCGCAAAGATTGTTCCATCATCAAGACACAGAGAAATGCTGTCGTCACTGTGTCCGGGAGTATGAAGAATCTCACCATCGATGCATAGATTTTTCAGAAATTCTCTGCTATCCCTAATTTTAAGACTTCTTACATTTTTGTCTTCTATGGGTTTAAAATCTTTATTTCCCTCTTTTACAAACACTTCATCTGCAAAGTGTATATAGTCATGCTGGACATCAGTAACGACAATGACGGGACCAAGATCCGCTATCTCCTGCGCTGTTCCCATATGATCAGGGTGGAAATGAGAGATCAGGATATAGTCAATCTCCTGCACAGGTATCTTTAATCCACCCATACATGCGCAAAAAGCAGGGAATGTCCCTGCCCATCCGGTATCAAATAAAATTCGGCCTTTCTTACCTTCTATGAGATATGTGTTTGTATTTGAGTATTTCAATTCATGTATTATCATAATCCTGATCTTCACTATCCACAGGTGAAGGGAAAGATTCAATCCCTAATATGTGAGATTTCATTTTGAAGCCGTATTTTTCATACAAATGGATCGTCGGATTGCCATCAACTACTTTTACTTCAATATGTTGAACATTATTTTGGTCAAACAGCAGCATTGCCCAGTCCATCAGTTCTTTTCCGAATCCCTTTCCTCTGAATTCTTCCTTTACCAACAAATAGTCCAGTTTGCCATTTTCTCCGTTAATATCGACTTTGCAGAAGCCTATGATCCGGTTTTCAATTTCGATGACCGCAATACAGGATTCTTTTTTTCGCAGCGCTGCTTCAAAAGACTCCAAAGTCTTTTCAAACGGATTTAGGGGATAATATCCTCCGAAATTCAAAGATGTTTTATTGTGATATTCCGATAACTCCCGAATACAATCGTAAAGTTTGCTTACCTCTTCCGCCGTTATTTCTCTCATGATCAATCCTTTTTTCCTTTATAGGCTATCGCATCAACCTGAAATAATATCCCGTCTCTTATGAAGTCTGTGGTATACGCTTTTCTCGCAGGATATTTTCCGTTGAAATGCTTCCTTATACTGTCAGCAAGATAATTCAGGTCATTGATATCCTTAAACAGGCAGTCCATCTTTACAACCGAATCCAGTCCCAATCCGGCTTTTTCAAGGCGTTTTTTTAAGGTGACAAATGTGCCGTCCATCTGCTCCTGTACAGGCTTGCCTTCATTTCCCATACAATATCCGACAAAGACATATTCTCCGGCCTCAATGATCGTCGAATCCGCCCAGAATTCATCCACTTCAAGTCTTCTGATCTCTTCCATATTTCATTCCTCCGAAATATCTTATGAAATCTCATTCATAGTTTATTTAATAGTTAGTCTTTCTTTTCCCTTTTCATCCACACAATCAGAACAACTGTAAATGGTCAGCCATTCCGGGATCAAACTTACAAAACAAACTGCACTATCAGTCCTGCCAGAACGCACACTACAAGAGCCAGCCCTTCACCGATGAAGAATCCCTTGATATGAAACCAATAGTTATGATACTCATCCAGCGACTTTACCCGCTCCTGGATCTTCGGTGGATAGTTATACAGCGTCCGTATCGGTTTTCTCGACATAATATAAACCATCAGCGTAAACGCCAGACATAATACTATGCTTTCAATTAAAAAGATCATTTCATCCCCCGTGAAAATTATAATCTCTTTATCGTGTCATTATCAAAAAAATAAATATCTTCCCTTTTATATCCGTACTTCGATCCGCAGACACTTATATGCGGCTCAAATGTAAAATAACTGACATTACCGAGTTTTGTGTTGTTGCCCTTTTCAATATATATCCGGTCATCCTTACTTCGAGCTATCGAATGGCCAAGATTTCCCATAAAGTCAAGATTAATATACCCCTCATCTTTGATATATTCATTCATCAGATAATACAGTTCTTCGAATGTCATATCCGGATTGACAATATCCATCATCCTGTCATGAAGTTTTTTCTCCATAATAAGACCGTACCGCCAATCATCGCGGTTTATTTCATTGCTTGATTTCACAACACAACCATTTTCAATAACGACGGTTCTCGCATAATCTCCCCATGTATCACCGATCTGAGGACTCAGATCTATGGTAATGATATCATCGGATCCAATGACCCTGTCAGAGGTGGTATATTCCTTCCCTGACACAGAAACAGTCGTCTCATCTCCGGCAAAAACGAAAGCCCCGACATCCCAGTACCAAAATGAATCCGCTCCAAGAAGTGTCATCTCTTCTTCGCACAGCCTGCGCACTTCCTTAAGCGGCATTCCCGGTCTGATTTCTGTTTTGATATATTCTATTGTATCCTTTGCAATCTTCTGAACATCATGATATTCAGAAAACATTTCAGCACCCCTCCTGTTTAAGCTTTTTCATAAAAAACGATATCCATCCTATCATTTATTTTATCAATTCTTCCTGTCTGATGATATCCAAGTTCCTCATAGAGATGCAGATTCCCTTTCTCCTGTAATATCGTATCAAGGCACCAGTTATCCGCACCATAAATCTTTTCTGCTTCAAGAATTGCCTGTTTGGCATAGCCTTTGTTTCTGTGTTCCGGCATGATCCAGACAGGAGAGATTCGTTTTCTGCTCCCGTCTTTTTTATCTACAACACGGATCACGCCTATGTTCTCGTCACCATTTACAATGTAATAATATTTTGTCCAGGGCTGCTCAAATCTTGCTATCACTTTATCTACATTCTCAGCCCCGGGATTTATATCATAATCCTGATATTTCTTTAAAAGGTCAGAAAACGCCTCAATCTGCATCTTCCATACTCTTTCAATATCATCACATTCTACCGGTTTCAATTCTATACTCATATAACTCATTCTAACATAATAGCTGATGCCAGATGCGCTAAGCGCATCTAAACGTCGTTCAAAAACAGCCAAAGGGCTGTTTTTGAATCCAGGTCTTCGTCTGATACAAACCTCAAAATGATTGTTAAGAAAAATCCGTTTTAAATTTCACTGAGTACGATACGAAACAGGATTCAGCTTAAATCCAAGTTCACGAAGAACTGACAGTAATATCCCTTATCAAAGTCAGCTTTCCACTTAGGATCTTCCATCATACGATCAAAAGTACTCTTATTAGTCTTCATAATAAACACCCTCTTTAACCCGTTTACAATAATCCTCTCTCGCTTTTATTGCTCGGTCCTTGTCTTGTTTTCTTAGTTTCTGCGCTTTCTTAGTAAATGCATTTGTTATGATATCCTTATTCTACTATTTGCTCAATATATAATTTTCAAGATTCCCGTTATAATAAAACATCAGGATCCTCAACCCGGATCTGGCCGTTATCCATGCAATGAAATTCGTGCTATACTGATATAAAATTATCTGCATATATAAGGAGGAGACCCGGTATTAAAATAATAAAAAAATACAATGAAATAAGCCTGATCCTGCGCATCACCGCAGGCCTTGTCATAGGAGTGATCCTCGGACTCCTGATCCCCGGGGCACCGGTGATACCGATCCTGGGACAGTTGTTTGTCGGAGCGTTGAAGGCTGTTGCCCCGATCCTCGTTTTCGTCCTTATTGTCTCCTCTCTGACCCAGGGTAATAAAGGCTTTGACAAACGTTTCTCACTTGTTATCATACTGTATCTGACTTCCACTCTTGTTGCCGGAATGGTCTCTGTGATCGCAAGCTTTCTGTTCCCTCTCACGGTGAAGATGACAGGCACCGCCGATGTGAGCTCTGCACCGTCAGGCGTCGGTGAGGTACTTCAGAATCTGCTGCTTGGTACGGTGAGCAACCCGGTGGATGCTCTTTCCAAGGGAAATTATATCAGTATTCTTTTCTGGGCAGTCCTCCTCGGTATCATTTTCAGAAATCTGGCAGGGGAAGCAACAAAAACAGTGATAGACGATCTGTCATCTGCCTTTTCAAAACTTGTTTCATGGATAATAAACCTGGCGCCCTTCGGTATCATGGGTCTGATCTACGCGACCATATCCGAAAGCGGGATGTCCATTTTCATTGATTATGGAAAACTGCTTTTGCTGCTGGTGGGCACCATGCTTTTCGTCACACTTGTGATAAATCCGCTCCTCGTTTTTCTGATGATCAAAACCAATCCCTATCCCCTTGTTTTCCGGTGCCTGAAGGAAAGCGGTTTAATGGCTTTCTTCATGCGCTCATCAGCTGCAAACATCCCCGTGAATATAGCTTTGTGCAAAAAGCTTGGTCTTGACAAAGATATTTACTCTGTATCGATACCTTTGGGATCCACCATAAACATGGACGGGGCAGCCGTTGTTATTACAATAATGACTATGACTGCAGCAAATACAGCGGGAATTCATGTGGATATTGCATCGGCGATCATACTTTCGTTCCTTGCAACTCTGGCTGCTTGCGGAACATCGGGAATAGCCGGCGGATCACTGCTGCTCATCCCCATGGCATGTTCGCTTTCGGGATATCTCAGGATACGGCAATGGCTATTGTCGGAGTGGGATATATCATCAATGTGATCCAGGATTCCTTTGAAACTGCAATGAATTCTTCGGGAGACATGCTTTTCACCGCAACGGCGGAATACAGCCAGTGGCGCAAAAACGGAAAAAGCCTTCCCACCTTCCTTGGAGGTACGACAAAGGTTGACATTTAGGAGGATACGGAATGAATGTATTTGATATCATAGGTCCCGTGATGATCGGACCCTCCAGTTCACATACTGCCGGCGCGGTGAGGATCGGAAGAGTCGTAAACAAGCTCTGCGACGGGCATGATCCCGTAAAGATCCGCATAACTCTGTCGGGTTCTTTTGCAGAGACCGGAAAAGGCCACGGTACCGACAAAGCGCTTTTGGCCGGTATCATGGGTTTTCACAGTTATTCTCCCGACGTAAAGGATGCCTTAAGCATCGCAAAAGACCACGGTCTTGATTATACCTTTACAAATGAGGATATCAGAGGTGCTCACCCCAATACGGCAAAGATAGATTTTGAAACCTCTGACGGAAAGAGCGGTGAGGTTCTCGCCTCCAGCATAGGCGGAGGAAATATAACAGTGAGCCGGGTCAACGGCATGAAGGTTGATTTCAACGGAAGCAGCAACACCATCCTTGTCATGCATATGGACAAACCCGGTGTCATCGCAAACGTGACCAATATGATGCACTGGCAGTATGAGGATCTGAACATTTCAAACTTCAGTCTGTCAAGACAGGAAAAGGGCGGAGAGGCGATCATGACGATCGTAACCGATAACCTTCCACCGGAAACACTTATAGAAGATATCAGAAAGATAGATCATGTAATAAATGCGATACTGATACGGAGGCTGTAATGAAATATGAATCCATACAGGAACTGGTAGATGAGGCAGTAAAAAGCAATGAAAAGATAAGTACTGTTGTATTGAGAGATCAGGCCGCTGCCATGGACAAGACCGAGCTTGAACTTCTGGAAAAGATGGAGATTGATTTTGATGTCATGAAGCAGTCCGTCATAACCGGCGGAAATAAAGACTTAAAGTCGATGTCGGGACTGACAGGCGGCGAAGGCTTCCTCATGAGAGAGTATGCGGACAGCAAAAACACTCTTTGCGGTCTCTTTCTTGCAGGTGCCATGTCAAGGGCTCTGTCCGTTTCAGGCTGCAATGCCGCCATGGGCAGGATAGTCGCAGCTCCCACAGCCGGCTCCTGCGGTATCATCCCGGGCTGCCTCATTACTATGTGTGAGGACAGAGGCGTATCCGAAAAGGATGCCATCATGTCTTTGTTTACTGCGGGCGCATTCGGAATGGTCATTGCGTCAAGGGCAAGCATTGCGGGAGCAGAGGGCGGATGTCAGGCAGAGTGCGGAAGTGCTGCCGCAATGGCATCAGCTGCTTTGGTGGAGCTCATGGGAGGAACACCCGGACAGTGTGCAGATGCGTGTGCTCTGGTCGTAGCAAGCCAGCTCGGACTGGTCTGCGATCCTGTGGGTGGTCTGGTAGAGATCCCATGTATAAAAAGAAATGCCACGGGAGTCATGCTGGCCTTTTCATGTGCGGATATGGTGCTTGCCGGGATCAGATCAAAGATTCCTGCAGATGAATGTCTGGATGCCATGAGAGCGGTTGGCGATGCGCTGCCGGATTCCCTTAGGGAAACCGCAAAGGGAGGGCTTGCTGCCACTCCCACCGCAAAAAAGCTATCTCAGAATGACCACTCAGTCCCTTGATATACTCATACCGTAATCCGCTACACTTTCCACTCTTCTTTTACTTGTAGTACAGTTCGAAAAGAAGTTTTATGAAGAATACTGATAGTACAATTATAAGAACAGGCTTAACGATCCTGGCACCATTCTTTTCAAACCTTGTCGCGCCGAGGCAATTCCCTGCAATATTAAATAACCCCGCAATAAGTCCAAGAGGGATTATGATCTGGTCATTGATAAGAAAAACAGCAAATGCGGAAATATTGGTCGAAAGATTGATCGCTTTTGTAAGACCGTTTGCTTTTGTCAGCCCGAGCCCGGCCAATCCGGTCAAAAGCAGT
>JAILOK010000101.1 GCA_024690825.1 Lachnospiraceae bacterium
CATTTAAAAACAACATAATATGGTTCTATGGAGCGCTTGCTCTCTCCGGATGGTGCATAATAGTCAAATTCAAGAATATGCCTATTCTCTATCGCATCCTGTATGGTAGCTATCTTAGGCGCAAGCGATGTCTTGTACCAAGATGACAGATCGATCAAAATAGAATCTCTTCCACTGATGAGTTCTGATGATCCGGCCTGGATCTTTTCCATCAATTGACCGTAATACCTGCTTCCACTCACACTATCCATGCTCCGAAGTCCGGCAAGTATCATCTGCATATCCTTTGATGTCAGTATTGTCCTGTCCATACGGTATCCATCCATAATGCTGATACCACCTCCGGTACCCTGTGCAGTCCTTATGGGAATCCCTGCCATGCAAAGGTCTTCAATATCCCGGTTTATCGTCCTGCGGGATACCTCGAACTTTTCCGCCAGTTCGGGAGCTGTTGTCTTTTCTTCCTGCAGTAAGATTGACAATATTCCTATCAGCCTGTCTATCTTCATTCCTGGGTAACGCCTCCCTCTCACCCTCTCACACTCCGTATGTATCATAACAGATTTAACATGACATCTATGTGTCATGTTTATTGTAGCATTGAAACTTTTTTTCGCCAAGAGGAACCAAAAAAGACCGCTGACAAACTAAAAAGTTCCATCAACGGTCTCCGTCATTGCTAGATTCTATCCAAACAACAAATCTGCTGCCTTCTCCAATTCCCTGCGCTCCCGCGAATCGTCATACCCGCTTTCCTTGTCATCGATGCCCTTTACCGGATCAACCGAAAACAGGCCGTCGCGGTTACAGTAAAAGAAAACCCTTCTGACTCGCCTGATCTTAAAACGTGCTTCAGCAGCGCCTTCCGGATAAAGCTTCACGAGCTGCATATCATCGGATGAAGCTGCTGCCACAAACGAAATATAATGTTCCTTCGTCATGCTGTGATCGATCCGCACATAATACTCATCCTCGACACGCTCTATGAAAACCATGTGTCGCTCATCTGTCGGTTCTGCCTCCAACGGCATAAGTTGGATGCCGTGACAATGGATAGCTGCCTCGCCCATACTGTGTATCACATTCCCGCAGACCGGACAGACATAAAATTTCGACCGCAGCATGTTTGCTGATACATTTGCATTATTAATGGTATTACCGGATATCAGCTCCGCCACCGAAATGCGAAACGCCTCAGCAATAGGTTCCAGCAGGGTAATGTCCGGCAATCCTCTCAGGTTTTCCCATTTTGAGACACTTTTGTCAGTTACTCCCAGCTTTTCCGCAAGCTGAAGCTGTGTCATCTTGTTCTTTTCCCGCAGTTCCTTAATCACTGCGCCCGTAACATATTGGTTCATATTCGTTCTCACCTCCATGCACAGATTGTAAATCAGTTTTTCTGATAACGGTACCTACGGAAAGTAGAGAAGCTCCCATATAATCCACACTTGACCTCATACGCTTCCTGCGTTTTCAAGCCTGCCGCGTGCATCAGAATTGTTTCCTATAATTGCTCCTACCTTTTCGCACGACCTCATTTCCGGGCAGCCTCCGCAGGTTGCCATTTGTTTTTCACTCGCACACTGCCTGATCGGACATAAAGAATCACAATACACCGTTTTTACTCCCGGAATACGGCAACCGGAACAGTTGATCATTTCCGGTGTGATTTCCACTCCATTAAGCTCTGACCATTCTTTCGACACCTTTATCCGCAGTTCATTGTCGTTATTAACCGTAGCCAATCGAGCTTCGCAAGTCTCACAATCCAGCCCGCAATGTGCAATGTAATCAGTCATAATCCGTACGCCTCCATCAAACCAAATTGATCATATATACATCCGCTTCTTCTCCCTCAAAGGTAAAACTTCTCTCATATTTCCCGCCGTTTTTCGTGATAGTCTTTACAGAGGCTTCATTTGAACGTTCTACCGAAAGCTGAAGTTTATCCATCCCTATTTGTCGCGCCCGCTCCAGAATGAGTCTCAACATTTCAGTCGCGTACCCTTTTCGCCGCTGCGATGGTCTTACACTGTAACCGCTGTTCCCGAAATCTTTAAGAAAATCATTTAACTCATGGCGAAGATCGATGATCCCAACGATACTCTCATTTTCATCAAATGCAAAGTATGTGTCTGTAACTACCCATGACGGGCTTACAGTATCATGTGAAGTATTATCTGTTACAGATGTAAGCCATTCACCATATGAGTCTATCTGATCCAGGAGTTCACTTCCGTTTATGGTCATCTCTCCGTTATCGATAAACTCCTGCTTAAAGGC
>JAILOK010000121.1 GCA_024690825.1 Lachnospiraceae bacterium
GAACGATCCAGGAGCTGTTCCTTCACAGGCTGACGCAGAAGTTCAACCTGAGCATCGAGTCGGCAACGATGATGAGGATCTTAACGCTCCCGAGCTCGTTCTTTACAAAATACACGTCCGGTGACCTTGCAAACCGCGTTAGCAATATGAGTGTCCTCATATACGAGATATTAAACATGGTCATGACCTGTTTTACGACCGCTCTGTTCTCATTCATCTATATCTTCCAGATAAGATCATTTGCTCCGGCACTTGCAGCACCTGCCTTTATCGTGGCCACACTTCAGATGATAACGCTGATCGCAGCCCTTGTAATAAGATCAAGGATAAACATGACACAGATGGAGCTTGCCGCAAAAGAGAGCGGCCTGTCATATTCGTTTATCACCGGTATCGAGAAGATCAAGCTCTCCGGTGCGGAGCGCCGCGCATTTTCCAAGTGGGGCAGCGCATATGCCACACAGTCAAAGTATATGTATGATCCGCCGATGTTCGTGAAGGTATTTCCTGCGATCATAACGGCGATATCCCTTACAGGTACGATCATCATCTACTATCTTGCCATAAAGACCCGGGTGGATGTTGCCCATTTCTATGCGTTCAATGCTGCTTTTGCCATTGTTTGCGGGGCATTTAAGACGCTTGTTCCGATGATAGAGCCTGCGGCGCGGATAGCCCCCACGTTTGAGCTCATACGTCCGGTGATCGAGGCGGCACCTGAGATAGCCGAGGAAAAGCCGGTGATAGAAAAGCTCTCCGGCGGGATCGAACTGAATAATGTTACATTCCGTTACAGTGATGATATGCCGGCGGTACTTGATGACATAAGCCTTAAGATCAGGCCGGGTCAATATGTAGCGATAACGGGAAAGACAGGCTGCGGTAAGAGTACACTCATGCGGGTCATGCTCGGCTTTGAGAAACCGCAGAAGGGCGCAGTATATTATGACGGGCGCGACCTTAACAGGGTGGATCTGAAATCACTTCGCTCCAAGATCGGTACAGTCATGCAGAACGGGTCGTTCACAGGCTCTCAACCATCAAAAACTGTGACAGGATCATCGTGCTCGACGGTGGCAGGATCGTTGAGGACGGAACCTATGACGAGCTGATGGAAAAGAATGGCTTTTTTGCCGAGCTCGTATCACGCCAGCAGATGGAGTGTAAAAATGGATAAGCGCGAAAAGAGACCCTTCGAGGAGGTCTACGACGAATATTATGACAAGGTGTACAGGACTGTTTATATGCGTATTTTGTGTCGCGAGAATACTGAGGATATCGTGCAGGATACTTTCGTAAAGGCAATGAGCGCGTATGATCGTTTCGATCCTGCGATCTCATCCGTCTATACATGGATCAGTACCATAGCGACCAACGCCCTCTACGACTATTTCAGAAAGACGGGATCCGATAAGGTGATCTCATTGGAGGGATACCTGGAAGCGGGATATGAGCCGGGAGATGCTGATCCCGAACTTGAAAAGCTGACGGACGGATATGCAAGGAGCGCATATCTTATCTTAAGGCATCTGAACGCAAAGGAGCGGGAGCTACTCTCAATGAGGTTCGGACGGGAAATGTCCTATAAGGAGATGGCGGACTGTTTATCCTCAAATGAAAAAGCTGTAGGAATGAAGATGACAAGGCTTTTTGAAAAGTGCAGAAGGATTGCGAAAGAGGAAAAAATAAAATTTTAAAATTTATGTGGTATTTTTCCGACCGGTACGTATATTGATATAGACAGCAGGTTTCAAAGGAGGATTACAGCCATGACAGATGAAAAGAAAATGAAAGCGGTAAACCGGCTTAGCGATGATGATCAGGAGAAGGTTTCCGGCGGTGCCGGAGCTGATTATGAAGAAGTGAGTGGTTATAAATTCTCTCCCCGTGCATCATGGTGTCCGTACTGCCAGCGGGAAGTGGAGCCTGACAGTATGTGTTCACCGCAGATGATCTACGGTGTTTACGGCCAGATTTTCTCGTGTGAAAAATGTAACGGCCAGTATGTTGCACCGTGTTAAGTGCAGTATGCATACGGAATTATATCATTTTGGGAGGTGTTCTATGAGAACAACAGAAGGATTTCAGAAAAAACCTGATGATGAAGAACTTGAAAAAGTAAGTGGCGGTGCCGGGAATGAGGCTGACCTCAGTGGATACAAAGGTTCCTGGGGACAGTTTGTAGATGAAGTTCTGGGAGGAGAGGATCCCATTGTTCCGGGACTCTGGGGTTCAGAACATGATCCGTACAGGAGTATACGGGAATATTGATACAGACTGGGGATTTTAGAGGGACCGATATGGATAAGATATTTGAAAAGGCTGTTTTTTCCGCAGGGTCGGACCATAAGGAAAGGTTAAGAAAACAACTGTTTAACAAAGAAGGTATTCCCATGAAACTGACAGAGGAACTGAAGGGAAAGCTGGAGAATGCATCTGAAGATGAGGCAAAGAAGATCCTCGAAGAGACAAAAAAGGAAGTGGAGGATGCAGGCGTGATCTTGGATGATGCGGAGCTTGATAAGGCAGCCGGAGGAGGTTTTGGTCACTATCAGCTCAACCATGATAATTTTATTTGATGAGGAACGCATCAACGCAGGCAGGTCCGTATGAGAATGTCATAATGCTGTGCGTGAGATATTCGGGAGAAGATCAGTATCAGTTATCTGTGAGTTTGAATGGAGAGTCATTGTTAAGGAGAGCGGTTCTTTTTTGGTTCTAAAAGCTTTGAAAACGGTGTATAATGTATCAAAAATGGTGGGTAGAATAAAGCAGAAAGTCTTAAATATCATGATTTGCAACCACGATTATTATTCCTTACATCCGTGAAGGCGGACGTACAGTAGGATCAGGAAGAGTTGCTTCCATCATCAAATAATGATCTGATCCGGAATTTATAAGAAATGATAAAAGGGCTTCCCTGTTTTGGGAGGCCCTTTTCTTTTCGTATAGAAAAAACAGTATTTTACGGGTATAATAAAAGATCATGACATATAACGAATTAAAGAAAAATATAAAAAGATATAAGGACGCTGAATATGATAAGAGGGTGAGCATTGCGATACTCGGGGATACAGCCACGCAGTTTATCGCAACTGCTGCGGAAGGCATGTCTTTTACATACGGCATGCGCGCCGAAGTGTATGAGGCGGAGTATGATGTGATCGAAAGCGAGATACTTGACCCGTCTTCGGGTCTGTATGAAAAAGAACGAGATCATATACTTATTTATATGTCGGTGGAAAAGGCAAGGGAGACGTATGAGGATACCCGGGCTGAAAAAAGAACGGATTTTGCGGCGGATCTTTTGGAAAAGATCACCGGCTGCTGGAATGTATTGAAGGAACGGACCAAAGCGCAGATAATACAGCTCAACTTTGCAAGATATGATACCGGAGTGTTCGGAAGTTATGCTCTGAGAGAAGAATCCTCCTTTGAATTTCAGCTTCAGAAGCTTAATTATCTGCTTTCCGAAGCAGCTTCCCATAATAAGAACATATATATCATAGACCTTGACATGATACAGGCGCGTCTTGGCATTGAAAACTTCTGTGACCGGAAGTTTTATTATCAGGCGAGGATGGCTGTCGGATTTGAAGGAGTAGTGGAAACAGTTAAGGAACTATATGATATCATCCTTGCATCAATGGGAAGGATAAGGAAGTGTCTGATACTTGATCTCGATAATACCATATGGGGCGGAGTTATAGGAGATGACGGCCTCAGTGGGATAGAGATAGGAGAACTCGGTACGGGAAGGGCGTACACGGATCTGCAGAGATGGTGCCTGGAACTGAAAAAAAGAGGGATACTTTTGGCAGTCTGTTCAAAAAATGATGAGAATACCGCGAAGGAGCCTTTTGAAAAGCATCCGGATATGGTTCTGCATCTTTCCGATTTTGTAATGTTTGCTGCTAACTGGGATGATAAGGCAACAAACATCAAAAGGATACAGGAAGCCCTGGACATAGGATTGGACAGCCTTGTTTTTGTGGATGACAATCCGTTTGAAAGGGAACTTGTGAAAAGCAGCCTCCCCGGGGTAACGGTGCCTGAGCTTCCGGAGGACCCCGCGATGTTCCTGCCATACCTGCAGTCACTTCACCTTTTTGAAACAGTTTCTTTTTCGGCGGATACCGCAAACAGGACCGAAATGTACAGGACCGAAGCAAAGAGACGGAGTGAAAAAGAGATTTTTACGGATATAAACGATTACCTTAAAAGCCTCGATATGAAGGCAAAGGCCCTTCCATTTGATGAATTCTACTATCCGAGGATCGCCGAGCTTTCACAGAGATCAAACCAGTTCAATTTAAGAACTGTCAGGTATTCGGAAGAGGATATAGAAAGGATCGCATCCTCCGAAAGATACATCACGAGGTATTTTACGCTGGAGGACAAATTCGGAGATTACGGGCTGATCAGCGCCGTGATCGTTGAAAAGACCGGAGAGAATGAGGGGTTTATCGACACCTGGTTCATGAGCTGCAGGGTTTTAAAACGGGGAATGGAAGAGTTTATAATAAATACTGTCGTGGCGGCATGCCGGGAAGCGGGTATTGAAAGACTTACGGGTCAGTACATAGCTACGGCCAAGAACGGCATGGTTTCCGGGATATATGAAAGGTTCGGGTTTGTACCCGAAGGAGAGGGAAGATTTACTCTCATGACAGGGGACTACTGTCCTGAAAAAACACATATCAGAGAACAATGATCCTTTCAGAGCTGCCATCCTCCGTCAAGACCGATGATCTGTCCGGTGAGATATTCCGGCGCGTCTATGAGCATTTCGGCAAGCTTCGCAGCTTCATCCGGGGTTCCGAATCTGCCGGCAGGTATCTCGTTCATGATGGATTCTTTTTCTTCTTCGGAATAAATCCTATTCATATCCGTATCAATGAATCCGCACGCAATGGCATTGACCTGAATGCTGCTGGGAGCAAGTTCTTTTGCCAGGGCCTTTGTAAACGCATCAACCCCGCCTTTTGACGCGCTGTATGCAGTTTCCATAGATGCACCGTGCTGTCCCCACACCGAAGAAATATTTATGATCTTCCCGGAGTGCTGTTTTACCATCAGTCCGGCGGCAAAATGGCATGTATTATATAAGGAAGAAAGATTGACGGAGATGATGTCGTCCCATTCGTCTTTTGTCATATCCTGCAGCAGTCCGGTCCTTGAAATGCCGGCATTGTTGATGAGCACATCTATTTTGGGGATATTTTCAAAAACCTCCCGGACAAAATCATGATCCGCGACATCTCCCGTAAAATACCGGCCGGGTATATCAGACATCATTTCAGTATTATTTCTGCATATGAGATACAGCCTGTGCCCCTTGGATGCAAGCCGGGCACCTATGGCATGTCCTATCCCGCGCGATGCTCCTGTAATAAGAATGTCTTTAATTAACATAAAATAGTTATTTCCCCTTGATTCTACAAATGTAAGCGAATATAATAAATGATATACCACAATTTTGCGGGTGTGTAAAATCAAAATCCACACATTCAGGAAAACGCGTATTTAACAGAAGGTTATGGACCCGATGCCGGAAAATGACAGAGAAGGATCTGCACAAAATGACATTATGTTAATGCGTAGACATAAGATATCAAATATTTGGTGTTTTTGAGTTGACAAACCACTATATGGGTGGTATATTTTTCTTCGGATGTAACAATTTCGTAACAAATACCAGGAGAATTATGAGAAAAAGAGCAAAGAGGCTTATAAGTATTGGACTTACGTTCTCTCTGATCCTTTCAGGCAGCAACGTTTGTATGGCGATGGGAACCACATCGCCTTCTTCTGTTCTTCCTGCAGCAGGTACAGCAAGGATCCTGAATGAAGGAAAATCAGTTACTTCTGTTCAGGCCGATAAGATAAAGAGTTCAAGAGGGCAGGATGAAGCAAAGGCAGAAGCGAAGAAGAAATCTTCAGATGCAGTGATCGCATCGGTAGCTTCCAATATAGGCGACAGTATAGTACTTTCAAAGGAAGAGAACGGGGCCATGACGCCTTCGGTCTCTGTTCCCAAGGCGGGGGAACAGACTTCGATACAGACAGTAGCAGCCGAAGCAAGTCCCGAACCGGAGATCATCACTGTCGGAGGAGGTTCTACGGCCGGTACTGTTAATTCGGCGGAAGCAGCCGCAATGAGAGTAGTGGATGCGGACAGTTCAGATCAGGGAGTTTCTGTCCTGAATCTGGTTGATGCAGTTGCTTCGAACGGCATACCTGAGGAAGAGGACTTTACCAATCTCGTGATAGCGCAGGTCAGCGACTGTGTTAATGTAAGGAGTGAGGCTTCCGAAGAAGGAGAAGTAGTAGGAAAGCTTTATAATAATTCGGTCGGTGATCTTATCGAGATCGAGGGCGACTGGTACAAAATAAAATCCGGAAATGTGACCGGATATGTAAAAGGCGAATATTGCGTGACGGGTGATGCCGCACAGGATCTTGCGAAAAAGGTCGGAATGAGACTTGCGGTTGTTACAACAACAACGCTTTATGTAAGAAGTGAACCTTCCAGAGAAGCCGAGGTCATCGGCATGGTCCCTATGGAGGATGAACTGCAGGTTCTTGATGAGCTTGACGGCTGGGTCAAGGTTTCAATCGAGGAAGGTGACGGATTTGTTTCTTCCGAATTTGTCAGACTGTATACTGATTTCGTAAGGGCAGAATCAAAGGCTGAAGAAGAAGCCAGACTTGCAAAGGAAGAAGCTGAAAGAGAAGCTGCAAGAAGGGCAGCCCAGGCAGCCGCAAAGAAGAACAAGGGTTCCTCGGGCAAGTCAGGCGGCGGAGGAGCAGGCGTTACGGCACCCGGAAGCGGCATGGGAAGCCAGGTGGCAAATTATGCTCTGCAATTTGTGGGCAACCCTTATGTATATGGAGGAACCTCTCTCACAAACGGTGCGGACTGTTCGGGATTTGTTATGAGCGTATACAGAAACTTCGGAGTATCGCTTCCTCACAGTTCCGGTGCCGACAGGGCAGTAGGATACGCCGTAGGCGGTATAGGCGCGGCACAGCCCGGAGATATAGTATGCTATTCCGGACATGTAGGAATTTATATTGGAAACGGACAGATAGTACATGCATCGACCAGGGCAACAGGTATCAAGGTATCAAATGCCGGATACAGATCAGTGCTTGCCGTAAGAAGAATATTCTGATGAAAAATGAAAAAAGGGGGCGGGCTTTGCCTGCCCCCTTTACTATTTGCAAAAGATAAGCCGTTTTGATATACTTATCTAAATTTTATATTCCAAATATGAAGGGAGATAAAAGCGGATGAATTATGTTATCGTTGGAAAGAATATAGATGTTACCCCGGGACTCCGGCAGGCCGTTGAGGAAAAGATAGGAAAACTTGAAAAGTATTTTGCACCTGATACAGAGGTTCATGTTACCCTTTCCGTGGAAAAAGACAGGCATAAGATCGAGGTAACCATACCCGTGAAGGGAAGCATCATCAGATCGGAACAGGTCAGCAATGATATGTATGTATCCATCGATCTTGTGGAAGAGATCATAGAGAGACAGCTCAAAAAATACAAGACGAAGATCATCGACAAAGAGCAGGAGGCTGCCCAGACATTTAAGCAGGAATATATTGAAAGAGATTATCAGGACGAAGACGAGATAAAGATAGTAAGATCAAAGAGGTTCGGTATCAAGCCGATGTATCCGGAAGATGCGTGTGTGCAGATGGAACTGCTGGGCCACAACTTCTATGTTTTCAGAAATGCCGAAACAGAGGAAGTGAATGTGGTATATAAAAGAAAAGGCAATACATACGGACTGATAGAACCGGAAAATTAAAAAAGAGTGATGACAGAGCAGGGTTTCCCTGCTCTGTTTTAAGGAAAAAATGCTTACAAATATTCTTGAATATCTTGAAAGATCAGCCGAGAAATATCCTGATAAAACAGCATATGCAAGCGATGATAAGCAGCTGACATACAGTCAGCTTAAAAATGGTGCCGAAAGGATCGGAACCGGAATCGCATCGCTTACTGAAAATATGGGCGAAAATCTTCCGGTCATGATATTTATGAAAAAAAGCCCCGAGACAATAGCGGCATTTATGGGTGTGCTTATGAGCGGAAATTTCTATGTGCCGATAGATACGGAGATGCCGGTGCACAGGGTTGGCCTTATCATAGAAAATCTCAGACCGTCACTCATAATATGCGATGCTGAATTAATGGATGAGGTTGACAGGATTGCCGGGGGGAGGGCTGCCGTAAGATCATATGAGAGTTTATCAGGTTTCGATCCGGATCACGAAAGACTGAGAAAAATAAGAGAAAGAAGGATCGATACAGATCCTGCCTATGCCATATACACATCCGGGTCAACGGGAATACCCAAGGGCGTACTGGTATCGCACCGTTCACTTATAGATTATGTCGAGCATTTCAGTGAAGCCTGCGGTTTTTCAGATACGGATGTAGCGGGAAATCAGGTGCCGTTTCATTTTGACGCCTCACTGATCGATATATACTGTACCTTAAGGAACGGGGCTTCCATGGTGATTATTCCGGTACAGCTTTTTTCTGCTCCCGCAAGGCTGCTTGAGCATATGGAAAGATGGAAGATAACCATAATACGATGGGTACCGTCAGCTCTTAACATGGTTTCGACATTCGGGGCATTAAAGCTTAGCAGGCCGTCTGAACTAAGAAAGATCATATTTGGCGCGGAGGCAATGCCGACAAAATGCTTTAACTACTGGAAGAGCAATTACCCGGATGCATTTTTCATGCAGATCTACGGACCTACGGAGATAACGGGGATATGCACTTATTATATAGTTGACAGGGATTTTGATGACAGCGAGACTATCCCCATAGGCAGACAGATAAAAAACAGCAGTGTGTTTCTGCTTGATGAAAATGACAGACTGATAACGGATAGTGATCCCGGCATGATCGGAGAGATATGTGTGAGAGGCAGCGGTCTGGCGAACGGTTATATTAACAGCCCCGAGGCCACAGAAAGATCCTTTACGCAAAATCCCTTAAACAACAGATATCCGGAAAGGATATACAGGACGGGAGATCTTGCATCATACAATGAATACGGAGAACTGGTCTTTGCTTCGAGAAAGGATCACCAGATCAAACATATGGGTCACAGGATAGAACTTCCCGAAATAGAGGCTGCCGCATCCGGAATGGAGGGCATGCAGAATGCGGCTTGTATCTTTGATGAAAGGAAAAACCGGATCATTATGGCTTATGTCTCGGATGCTCTTGATGATATTGCCATAATAGAGTATCTTAAAAAGAGACTTCCAAGATATATGATACCGAATGTCCTGAAAAAGATCGGGAAGATGCCGTTTACAACGGGCGGAAAAACGGACAGAATGAAATTAAGGGAAATGATGATCGAGAATCCTTAAAGGAGGAAAAGATGGATGAGTTGATAGACATCCTCAAGGGAATACATCCCGAGGTGGATTATGAAACGGAAGAAGCGCTCATCGACAGCAGGATATTTGACTCTTTTGATATCGTGACTTTAGTGGGTCAGCTTACGGAAGAATACGATATTGAGATCGGACCGGAGGATCTTCTGCCGGAGAATTTCAACAGTGCAAAAAGCATATATGAACTTGTGTGCAGGCTGATGGAGGAGTAACAAAGATCGATGTCTTTTGTTTCATTCTCCTTTGCACTTTTTGTGGCAGCTGCCGTTCTTTTTTATTATCTGATACCTGTGCGATACAGGTATCTTGTTCTGCTTATATTCAGTCTTTTGTTTTATTATCTTGCATGCGGGAAATATATCATATATATCCTGCTCGCATCTTTAGTCACCTATATCTCCTCAATGCTGATGGAAAAAGAAAAACAGAAGGTGCAGGTTCTCTTTCCGGCTGAAGAAACAGCAGCTGACAGGAATAAGAAGAAAGAGGCGAAAGAGTGGCTTAAAAAACGGCTGAAGCGAATAATGATCATTGATCTTCTCCTTGTTTTCGGGACCCTGTCGGTGCTTAAGTATTCGGAATTTGTATTTGCAAATATCAATCTGTTCAGACTTCTTTTTTTCGGAGACAGAAAACTGCGGGGGCTCGGAGATCTCGTACTTCCTCTGGGCATATCCTTCTATACGTTTCAGGCGGCGGGATATATCATAGATCTTTACTACAAAAGGATCGATGCGGAAAAAAACCCCTTCAAACTAATGCTGTTTGTGACCTTCTTTCCTCAGATCATCCAGGGACCCATAAGCAGATTTAAGGATCTGTCGCCCACTCTCTTTGCCGGAAACAGATTTGAAAGGGAGAACATCAGGAAGGGCCTTTATTATATCCTTTTCGGCGTGGCAAAGAAACTTATCATAGCTGACAGGCTTTCACTTTTTGTGCAGCGTTCTTCGGCATTTTACAAGGATGTCAACGGAACTTATCTCCTTCTGACGATCCTTTTTTATTCCCTGCAGCTTTACGCTGATTTTTCGGGAGGGATCAATATTACCATCGGAACCGCAAGGCTTTTCGGCGTTGAAGTGACCGAAAATTTCGCAAGACCGTTTTTTTCAAAATCGGTGGCGGAGTACTGGAGGAGATGGCATATCACTCTGGGAACATGGTTTCGTGATTATATTTTCTATCCCATATCCATTTCAAAAAATCTCATGAATCTTGGAAAGAAGGTAAGCAGAGTCAGCAGTTTCTTTGGAAAAAGGACTTCGCTTTATACGGCAACCATTGTGGTCTGGGCTCTGACGGGCCTGTGGCATGGCGCCGAATGGAGATATGTGGTATGGGGACTTTTGAACGGAATCATCATGTGCGTGTCGGCGGAACTTGAGCCTTTGTATGCATGGCTGAACCGGAAGGCCGGATGGAAGGATGATTCATTTCTCCACAAAGCTTTTTCCATAATCAGGACATTTCTGATCATGAGTTTCCTGCGTATATTTGATCTCTCTTTTGAAGGCATCAGGATGGCTCTGTCCATATTGAAGAGAATACTGCTGCGTCAGGGAGGGATAACGATGTCCCGGCTTGAAGAACTGGGACTTTCGCAAAATGACCTTATCATATCGCTTGCAGGAATAGCGCTGTTGTTTGTCATCAGCATGCTGCAGAGAAAGAAGAGCATATATGAAAGACTCATGGGACTGAGTCTGCCGTGCAGATGGGTTATATGTACTCTTTCCGTGGCCCTGATACTGGTATTTGGCTATTACGGACTGGGTTATTCGGGCGCAGATTTCATATATATGCAGTTTTAGGTGATAAAAAATGAAAAGACCGATCTATGGCTTGATAATAAAATCTTTGTGCGTTCTTATAACGGCATGGCTGTTGTTTACGGTTCTGGACAGGATATTTATGCCCAAATACGTGGAGGAAAATACAGACGGAAATGTGACGGCGGAGTTTTACAGGGCAGACACACCGCTTGATGCGGTCTTTTTCGGATCATCAACCGTGTATAACGCCATAGCGCCGGATAAGATGTGGAACGAATTCGGGTTCTCCTCATATACGAGGGCAAGCGCATCCCAGACGATCTGGCAGTCGTACTATCTTATAAGGGATACCGTACATTATAACAGACCGAAGCTTGTTACTCTGGATGTAAGCTTTATGAAATACGGAGAGGACTTTTATGAGGAGGCATCGAACCGAAAGACAATAGACGGTATGAAATTGTCCTTCGACAAACTTATGTGTGCCCGCGATTCGATGTGGGAGGAGGAAAGCCTTTACTCTTATGCATTTCCGATCCTGAGATTCCATTCGAGGTGGAATGAGCTCAGAGCCGAAGATTTTAAGTATGCCCTGAGGCGGCCGACAGTTACCTATGACGGGTTTATCATGGGATTTAGGAATGATCCGGATATAGAGAATTACGAAGTGGTAGAAAAAGAGGATTATTCCTTTCCGCCAAAAGCAGCTGAATATCTTGTGAGGATAATGGAATACTGCGAAGAAGAGGACATACCTCTTTTGCTTATGAAAACACCGACTTATATAAACAACTGGTTTCCCGAATATGACAGGCAGCTTGAAGAAATGGCAGGAAAATACCGGAATGTCGAATATGTGAATTTTGACTATTGCGCCGATATCATAGGTCTTGACCGCAGGGCGGATTACATGGACGGTCACAGTCATCTGAATATCTGCGGGGCGGAGAAGTTTTCGGGCTTTTTCGGAAAGTATATAAAGGACAGGTATGGACTGCCGGATCACAGGCAGGATGACACATATAGCAGTGTATGGAATGAGCGGTATACAAGGTATTGTATAGACGGTGAAATAGGAAAAGCGGCATTGAAATGATAGTATCCATGTGTTAGAATAAGCGTTGCACTGGGCATTTATTGTGCCTTAATCATACGCGATAAAAGGAGGAAAGCTATATGTCAAAAAAGATCGTGCTTGCGGGCGCATGCCGCACGGCAATAGGAACCATGGGAGGATCTCTGTCCACTACACCTGCCGCAAAGCTGGGAGAGATAGTTATCAGGGAAGCTTTGAACAGAGCGGGAGTCAAGGGTGAGCAGGTGGATCATGTCTACATGGGCTGCGTTATACAGGCAGGTCTGGGACAGAATGTAGCGCGTCAGGCTTCACTTAACGCAGGCATACCCAAGGAAGTGCCGGCAGTTACAGTGAATGTGGTCTGCGGATCCGGACTTAATTGTGTGAATATGGCGGCACAGATGATACAGGCAGGAGATGCAGATATCGTTGTTGCCGGCGGTATGGAGAATATGTCGATGGCTCCGTTTGCCCTTCCTCAGGGACGTTACGGATACAGGATGACATGGCCCAGCCAGAGCCAGGGGGCACTGGTTGACACGATGGTCAAGGATGCACTGTGGGATGCTTTTAATGATTATCATATGATCACAACAGCAGATAATATCGCAAAGCAGTGGAATCTGACCCGTGAGGAACTTGACGAGTTTGCGTTAAAGAGCCAGCAGAAGGCCTGCGCAGCAATCGAGAACGGAAACTTCAAGGAAGAGATAGTTCCTGTTGAGATAAAGAAAAAGAAGGAAACAGTAGTGTTTGATACCGATGAGGGACCCAGGGCCGGTTCGACCATGGAGGCGCTTGCAAAGCTTAAGCCTCTTAATCCGGACGGATTTGTAACTGCCGGAAATGCATCGGGAATCAATGACGGTGCCGCAGCAGTGGTAGTCATGACCGAAGAAAAGGCAAAAGAACTCGGGGTTACACCAATGGCTGAATTTGTTGCGGGAGCTCTTGCCGGAGTAGATCCTTCTATCATGGGAATCGGACCTGTGGCAGCAACAAAGAAGGTTATGGCAAAGACCGGAATGACCATAGAGGATTTTGACATCTATGAAGCAAACGAGGCGTTTGCTGCCCAGTCTGTGGCAGTAGGAAAGGATCTCGGATTTGACCTTAACAAGCTTAATCTCAACGGCGGCGCGATCGCTCTCGGACATCCCGTTGGAGCATCAGGCGCAAGGATACTTGTAACCCTCCTTTACAACATGAAGAGGACGGGAGCAAAGACAGGTCTTGCGACTTTATGCATAGGCGGAGGCATGGGCTGCGCAACTGTAGTTAAGGCTTTATAAGAAAGGAAATAAGGAAATGGCTTTTGTAGAATATGAAGTAAAAGAAAAATATGCCATCATCACAATCAACAGACCGGAGGCACTGAACGCATTGAATTCCGCAGTGCTCGAGGAACTTGACAGGGTGGTTTCGGGCATAGATATAAATGAGGTCAGAGCTGTGGTGCTCACAGGAGCAGGAGAGAAGTCCTTTGTTGCCGGAGCCGATATAGGTGAAATGAGCACTCTTTCAAAATCCGAGGGAGAAGCTTTCGGAAAGAAGGGAAATGATGTTTTCAGAAAGATAGAGACATCACCGGTTCCTTTCATAGCTGCCGTTAACGGATTTGCTTTAGGCGGCGGAAACGAGCTTGCCATGAGCTGTGATATAAGGATCTGCGCAGACAGCGCACTTTTCGGACAGCCCGAGGTTGGTCTCGGGATAACTCCCGGATTCGGAGGGACACAGAGACTGGCAAGACTTGTAAGTCCGGGAATGGCAAAGCAGCTTATCTATACGGCAAGGAATATCAAAGCGGATGAGGCATACAGGATAGGACTTGTAAATGCGGTATATCCTCTGTCGGATCTTATGGCAGAGGCGGAAAAACTTGCATCGACCATAGCAAAAAATGCGCCCATAGCAGTCAGAAACTGTAAAAAGGCTATAGATGACGGATTGCAGGTCAATATAGATGAGGCTCTCACTGTGGAAGAAAAACTCTTCGGGGACTGCTTTGAATCATATGATCAGAAGGAAGGCATGGCAAACTTCCTCAGAAAAAAGGATGATCCTGCGAAGGTAAAGATAGTGGATTTTCAGAACAAGTAATGTTCAGGCCGGACGCTTCAACGCGTCTCACAAAAAAACAGGAGGATACAAAAATGAAGGTAGCGGTAATAGGTGCCGGAACCATGGGACAGGGAATCGCAAAGGCTTTCGCCCAGTGTGACGATTTTGACAAGGTCTATCTTTGCGATATCAAGACCGAGTTTGCCGAAGGCGGACTTGCAAAGATCAAAAAGGGATATGAAAAACTGGTGAGCAAAGGAAAGATGGACCAGGCTGCAGTTGATTCATATCTTGCCAAATTTGAAACGGGCTTAAATTCAATAGCAACAGATCCGGATCTGGTAGTTGAGGCAGCACTTGAAGTGATGGAGATCAAGCAGAACTGCTTCAAGGATCTGATGGAAAACATTGTAAAGAATGATAACTGTATTTTTGCTTCAAATACATCATCTCTTTCGATCACCGAGATAGGTGCGGGACTTCCGAAGCCCATCGTCGGTATGCATTTCTTTAATCCGGCAGACAGGATGAAGCTTATCGAGGTTATCGCGGGTGCAAACACCCCCGAGGATCTCGTTTCCAAAGTAAAGGATATTTCCGAAAAACTCGGAAAAACTCCCGTACAGGTTAATGAAGCTCCCGGATTTGTCGTAAACAGGATCCTGATCCCGCTCATCAATGAGGGAATTTTCGTATATTCTGAAGGTGTTTCGGATATAGAAGGCATAGATAATGCCATGAAACTCGGCGCAAACCATCCGATGGGTCCCCTTGAACTTGGCGATTATGTGGGACTCGATATCGTGCTTGCGATCATGGAGGTCCTCTATGCGGAAACAGGCGATTCCAAATACAGACCGGCTCCGCTGCTTAAGAAGATGGTGAGGGCAAAGAAACTCGGAGTAAAGACCGGTATCGGATTCTATGATTATTCCGACGGAAAAGTTCCGACAGATCGTAAATAAAGCAACGAAGCATTCGTAATATCATAATATATAAAAAATACGGAGGAAGGTAAGACATGGACTTTCAGTTGAGCAAGGAACATGCAATGGCAAGATCTCTGTTTAAGGATTTTGCCGAAAAAGAAGTTAAACCTCGTGCCATCGAGGTCGACGAAACCGAGGAATTCCCCAGAGATACCGTTGAAAAAATGGCAAAATACGGATTTATGGGAATACCTGTTCCGAAGGAATACGGCGGACAGGGATGTGATCCTCTCACATATGCAATGTGTGTGGAGGAACTTTCAAAAGTCTGCGGAACCACCGGTGTTATCGTATCGGCGCATACATCACTGTGCTGTGACCCGATAATGACTTTCGGTACCGAAGAGCAGAAGCAGAAGTGGCTCGTTCCCCTGGCAAAGGGTGAGAAGATCGGCGCATTCGGACTGACAGAGCCCGGCGCGGGAACAGATGCGCAGGGAATGCAGACCAAGGCGGTTCTGGAAGGCGATGAGTGGGTTCTTAACGGATCAAAGTGCTTCATCACAAACGGTAAGGAGGCAGATGTATATGTTATCTTTGCCGTAAGCGGCAAGATTGAAAAGCGCGGAAAGATGATGAAGGAAATTTCTGCATATGTAGTGGAAAAGGGAACACCCGGATTTACCTTCGGAACGAAAGAAAACAAGATGGGTATCCGCGGATCGTCCACATATGAGCTTATATTCCAGGACTGCAGAATCCCCAAGGACAATCTTTTGGGACAGCAGGGCAAGGGATTCAATATAGCCATGCATACTCTTGACGGCGGACGTATCGGTATAGCCGCTCAGGCTTTGGGTATTGCAGAGGGAGCTTTAGAGCGCACGATCGAGTATGTAAAGGAAAGAAAACAGTTCGGAAGGGCGATCGGACAGTTCCAGAATACGCAGTTCCAGCTTGCTGACATGGCTACAAAATGCAAGGCTGCCCAGCTTCTGGTTTACCAGGCAGCAATGAAGAAGGCTGAATATCAGAAAGACCCCAAGGTATCATATTCCGTAGAGGCGGCTATGGCAAAGCTCTGCGCGGCAGAGGTTGCCATGGAGGTTACCACAAAGGCTGTACAGTATCACGGCGGTTATGGATATATCAGGGAATATGAAGTTGAACGAATGATGAGAGATGCAAAGATCACCGAGATCTATGAGGGAACATCGGAAGTTCAGAGAATGGTCATTTCTGCCAACCTTTTGAAATGATAATAGGATTAAGAGTTGTTGTCTGTATATAGATAAAGTATAAGGAGCGAACAGTCATGAAAATAGTTGTATGCGTAAAACAGGTTCCCGATACAAAGGGCGGCGTGAAGTTCAAGCCTGACGGAACACTGGACAGAGGAGCGATGCTTGCTATCATGAATCCTGATGATAAAGCAGGTCTTGAAGCAGCCCTGAAGTTAAAGAAAGAAAATCCCGGAACCGAGGTCACTGTCGTGACAATGGGTCTTCCGAAGGCAGATGATGTCCTTCGCGAGGCACTGGCCATGGGTGCTGACAAAGCTGTTCTGGTAACGGACAGAGTGCTCGGAGGAGCAGATACCTGGGCTACCAGCCAGACTCTGGCCGGAGCAATAAGAAATCTTGAGTATGATCTGGTCATAACCGGACGTCAGGCTATCGACGGAGATACCGCGCAGGTAGGGCCACAGATATCCGAGCGTCTTGATCTTCCGCTTGTTTCCTATGCAGAGGAACTTAAGATCGAAGGTGACAGCGTCATAGTTAAGAGGCAGTTTGAGGACAGATATCACATGCTGAGGGTGAAGATGCCCTGCCTGATCACGGCTTTGGCGGAGCTTGGAGAGGATATGTACATGACTCCCGGCGGTATCTTTGATGCTTATCAGACAGAAGTCACTGTCTGGGGAAGAAAGGATCTGAAGGATGTTTCAGATGATAATCTGGGACTTAACGGATCACCTACAAAGATCGCAAAGGCTTCCGACAGGGTTGCAAAGGGCGCAGGCGAGAAGGTTACTCCCGATTCGCCGAAGGAGGCTGTGGATTATATCGTAGGCAAACTTGCTGAGAAGCACGTCATCTAAGATTAGGGAGGTAAAACCAAAATGAGTTTAAAAGTTGAAGAATGTAAAGGTGTATTTATCTTTGCTCAGCAGGTTGATAACAAGATAAATAATATCGCATATGAGCTGCTCGGTAAGGCAAAGGATCTGGCAGCGGATCTTTCGCAGGAGGTAACTGCTGTTCTTATCGGATCGGATGTAAAGGGTCTTGCGGACTCACTTGCATGGTACGGCGCTGACAGGGTGATCGTAGTGGATGACCCGGAACTTAAGGAATACAGGACAGAGCCTTATGCGCATGCTCTTTCGTCAGTTATAGAGCAGTATAAGCCGGAGATCATGCTTATCGGAGCAACGGCCATAGGAAGGGATCTGGGTCCCAGAGTGGCAGCAAGAATACATACGGGACTTACTGCCGACTGTACACAGCTTGATATAGGAGATTTTCCCCTTCAGCCGGCTCCCGGCCAGGAGCAGAAGAAGAACCAGCTTCTTATGACCCGTCCCGCATTTGGCGGAAATACCATTGCTACAATCGCCTGCCCGGAATTCAGGCCGCAGATGGCAACGGTCCGTCCGGGAGTTATGCAGAAAAGAGAGGCTGATAAGAGCGCAAAGGCAAATATCGAGGAATGCAAGATTGAATTTAAGCCTGACAATAAGTATGCCGAGATACTTGAGGTTGTAAAGTCTGTCTCAAATGTTGCTGATATCGCAGATGCAAAGATCCTTGTATCCGGAGGACGTGGAGTGGGATCACCCGAGAATTTCAAGATCCTCGAGGAACTTGCAGAGGCGATCGGCGGAACGGTAAGCTGTTCAAGGGCAGTTGTCGATTCCGGCTGGAAGCCGAAGGAGATGCAGGTTGGGCAGACAGGAAAGACGGTTCGTCCCCATGTATATTTTGCCATCGGTATCTCAGGCGCCATCCAGCATGTAGCAGGAATGGAAGAGTCCGATATCATCATTGCAATAAACAAGGATGAGGGAGCACCGATCTTTGATGTTGCCGACTACGGAGTTGTAGGCGATCTGAACCAGATAGTACCCGAGCTTACAAAACAGATCAAAGAGGCTATGGCCGCAAAGGCTTAATCAAGGGCAAACTACAATATCAGATGCCCGACGATAAAATTATCGTCGGGCATTATTTATGGAGTGGTCAATGATATCAATGATATCACGGCAGGGAATTCTTGACCCTGAAAACACAAGATGATATATTAAAGTTTACGGGTTTTTACTAATATTTATCATATGATCACATAAATAAGGAGAAGTAAAGATGAGTAAGAATTTTGATGAAATACTGAAAAAGGTAAATGAGTTTCCCGTCAAAAAGCTTTCGGTAGCGGCGGCAAATGATGATGAGGTTCTGGAAGCAGTTGCGATGGCTCATGACAGAAAGATAGCCGATTCCATTCTTGTCGGTGATGAGGAAAAGATCAAAAGCATCTGTGCGGAAAAGAATATCGATCCGTCCATTTTTGAGATCATAAACATACCCGATCCGATAGAGGCAGCTCATGAGGCTGTTAAAATAGTACATGACGGAGGAGCCGACATGTATATGAAGGGACTCATTTCAACCAAGGATTTCTTAAAGAGCATACTCGACAAGGAAGTAGGACTTCGTACCGACAAACTTCTTTCGCATGTTGCTGTTTTTGAGATAAAGGGAATAGAGAAACTTCTTTTCCTTACGGATGTTGCATTTCTTCCTTATCCTACACTGGAAGAAAAGGTAAAGATCATAAACAATACTGTTGAGGTCTGCAACGCCTGCGGTATAGATATGCCCAAGGTGGCACCGGTTGCCGCAGTGGAGGTTGTCAATCCGAAAATGCCTGAAACTGTTGAGGCAGAGGAACTGACAAAGATGAATGAGGCCGGAGAGATAAAGAACTGTATCGTTGACGGTCCTCTTTCGGTGGATCTTGCAATATATCCCGAAGCAGCAAGGCATAAGGGGGCCGAAGGCAGAAAGATCGTCGGAGATGCAGATATCATCCTTTTCCCGGATATCCATTCCGGAAATATAGCGTACAAGTTCATAGTACATACAACAGAGTTCAAAAACGGATGCATCCTCACCGGAACAAAGGCACCTGCAATACTTGCATCCCGTTCGGATTCTGCAGAGACAAAGGTCAATTCAATAGCGCTTGCCGCTGTAGTAGCTCACAATCTTAAGAAATAAAGGGGGAAATAATATGGCGATCAGATCACTCATCATCAATCCCGGATCCACTTCCACGAAGATAGCGGTTTTTGAAGACGAAAATATGCTCTTCGACAAAACTCTTCGTCATACGACAGAAGAGATATCAAAGTATGATACGATATTTGACCAGAAGGATTTCAGAAAGGATATAATCCTTGAATTCTTAAAGGAACAGGATTTTGATATAAAGACCCTTGACATGGTGGTCGGAAGAGGAGGACTTGTAAAACCCATACCCGGAGGAACATACAGGGTAAACGACGAACTCCTTGCGGATCTTAAAGTCGGACCTCAGGGACAGCATGCATCGAATCTCGGAGGTGTCCTGGCCCGCGAGATAGGAGATGAGATCGGAAAACCTTCATTTATTGTTGATCCCGTGGCGGTTGATGAACTTTCCGATGTTGCCAGACTGTCCGGTATACCCGAGATCAAAAGAACAAGCATCTTTCATCCGCTTAATCAGAAGGCGATGGCAAGACGCTATGCGAAGGAGAACGGAAAGAAGTACGAAGATGTTAATGTTATCGTCGTCCATATGGGCGGAGGAGTTTCCGTGGGTGCACACAAAAATGGAAGGGTAATAGATGTGAGCAACGCCCTTGAGGGAGACGGGGCTTTTTCACCCGAAAGAGCCGGAGGGCTTCCCGTAGGGCCGCTTCTCCGTATGTGTTATTCGGGAAAATATACTGAAAAGGAAATGTATAAAAAGCTGGTAGGCGGCGGCGGACTTAATGCATATCTGGGTTCAAATGATATGGTGGAGTGTCTGAAGAAAGCGGAAACGGACAAAGACGCAGCGCTTGTGATAGATGCCTTTACATATCAGATAGCAAAGGATATCGGTGCAAGAGCAGCCGCACTGGAGGGAAAGGTTGATGCGATAATCTGTACGGGTGGAATTGCATATAATAAATGCATCATTGACGATATCGAAAAATACTGCGGATGGATCGCGCCCGTAATAGCATATCCCGGCGAAGACGAACTTCTCGCACTTGCACAGGGAGGCTTGCGTGTGCTGAACGGCGAAGAGGAAGCAAAGGAGTATTGATTTCCTTATGAACATCATAGAAAAGGTCTTTGGGACCCACAGTGAAAGAGAACTGAAAAGGATCGAACCTATAGTCGACCGGATCGAAGGAATGAGAGATCAGATGATGGCTCTTTCCGACGAAGAATTAAAAGGCAGGACGAAGCAGTTTAAGGACAGACTGTCAAACGGAGAGACTTTGGATGATATTCTGCCTGATGCTTTTGCCACGGTAAGGGAGGCTGCCAGAAGGACATTGAAGATGGAACATTTCCGGGTGCAGCTGATGGGAGGCATAATACTCCATCAGGGCAGGATCGCGGAGATGAGGACAGGTGAAGGAAAGACGCTGGTATCTACGCTTCCCGCATATCTTAACGCTCTGGAGGGAAGGGGCGTTGAGGTTGTGACCGTAAATGATTATCTGGCAAAGCGAGATGCGGAATGGATGGGACAGGTCCATGAGTTTCTGGGACTGACTGTCGGTGTTGTGCTTAACGGTATGACAAGCGAGGAGAGGCAGAAGGCCTACGCCTGCGATATCACCTATGTGACCAATAACGAACTGGGATTTGATTACCTGAGGGACAATATGGTCATATACAAGGAGCAGCTTGTCTTAAGGGAACTTCACTACTGCATCATAGATGAGGTGGACTCCGTTCTCATAGATGAGGCAAGGACTCCTCTGATCATTTCAGGCCAGTCCGGTAAATCGACGCAGATATATCAGGCCTGTGATATGCTGGCGCGTCAGCTGCAGAGAGGCGAAGCGTCCAGTGACGAGCTTTCCAAGATGGATGCCATCATGGGCGTGGAGATTGAGGAAACGGGTGACTTTATCGTTAATGAAAAGGATCATCTGGTCAATCTTACCGAACAGGGTGTAAAAAAAGTCGAGCAGTTCTTTCATATAGAAAATTTTGCGGATCCCGAAAATCTTGAGATACAGCACTGCATTATCCTGGCCTTAAGAGCGCACAACCTGATGGCAAGGGACAAGGATTATGTGGTAAAAGATGATCAGGTTTTAATAGTTGATGAGTTTACGGGACGTATCATGCCCGGAAGAAGGTATTCAGACGGACTTCATCAGGCTATAGAAGCAAAGGAACATGTGAAGGTGAAGAGAGAGAGCAAGACTCTGGCAACCATCACATTTCAGAATTTCTTTAATAAATTCGATAAGAAATGCGGCATGACGGGTACAGCTCTTACAGAGGAAAAGGAATTCCGTGAAATCTATGGCATGGATGTCATCACTATTCCCACAAATATGCCGATCGCGCGTGTTGACATGCAGGATGCGGTATTTAAGACCAAGAAAGAGAAATTTAACGCTATCATAGATGAGATAGACAGGATACACGCAACGGGACAGCCTATACTTGTGGGTACCATCACGATCGAAACCTCGGAAATGCTTTCTGCGATGCTTAAAAGACACGGGGTAGCGCACAATGTTCTCAATGCAAAGTTCCATGAACAGGAGGCTGAGATCATAGCCGAGGCCGGAGTACACGGCGCGGTGACCATAGCCACAAATATGGCAGGACGTGGTACCGATATAAAACTTGACGAGGAATCAAGGAAGGCCGGCGGACTTATGATCATAGGTACCGAAAGACATGAGGCCAGACGTATAGATAACCAGCTGAGAGGCCGTTCGGGAAGACAGGGTGATCCCGGGTGCTCGAGATTTTATATCTCCCTGGAAGATGACCTGATGAGGCTTTTCGGTTCCGAGAGGATGATAGCAGCTTTTGAGGCTTTGAATGTTCCCGAAGGAGAGCAGATCGAGCACAAGATGCTGACAAACGCAATAGAGCGCGCTCAGAAAAAGATAGAGGACAATAACTTCGGTATCAGAAAAAATCTGTTGGAATATGACCGCGTTAACAATGAGCAGCGGGAAAAGATATATGAGGAACGGCGCAAGGTTCTTGACGGCGAGAGCATGAGGGATGCTGTCTACAAGATGATCACTGATATCACGGATGAGGTTGTGGATACCTGCATAGGAGAGGATACCAATACCGATAATTGGGATATCAGGGAACTGAATGAACTGCTCCTTCCCATAGTGCCCATGGCTCCGATCAAAACACCAAATATCCGGGGAATGAACAAAAACGAGCTGAAGCATTACCTAAAGGAAAATGCCGTAAAGCTGTATGAGAGTAAAGAAGCTGAATTTCCCGAAGCCGAGCAGCTTCGTGAGATCGAAAGAGTCATACTCTTAAAGGTTATAGATAGAAAATGGATGGATCATATTGATGATATGGACCAGCTGCGGCAGGGTATAGGTCTGCAGGCGTTCGGTCAGAGAGATCCTGTGGTTGAATACAAGCTGACGGGCTTTGATATGTTCAACAGCATGATCGATGCCATCCAGGAGGATACGGTCAGGCTTCTCTTCCATACAAAGGTTGAGGAAAAGGTTGAAAGGGAGCAGGTTGCGAAGGTTACGGGTACCAACAAGGATGATTCGGTCGCAAAGGCTCCCAAGAAAAGGGAAGGAAAGAAGATATATCCCAATGACCCGTGTCCCTGCGGAAGCGGAAAGAAGTATAAAAATTGCTGTGGAAAAGGTGTGGTCTGATATATGGTTGAGCTGGATAATCTGAAAATCGAGATCAGGCAGTATGAGGAACCCTTAAAAGAACTGAAAGGTTCTCTGGACCTTGATGCAAAGGCAGACAGGATAGAGGAGCTTTCAAGGCTTATGGAGGAACCGGATTTCTGGAACGACCCCGAAAAATCCCAAAAACAGTCAGCACAGCTTGGAAATCTGAAGGATGAGGTTAATTCCTTTTCCGATCTCGAGACAAAATACAAAGATATGCTCGAAATCATCGATATAGCAAATGAAGAAAACGATGAGAGCATGGTCGATGAGATAAAAAATGATTTTGAGACCTTTAAGGAAAAGTTTGACAGGATAAGGATCCGAACCCTGCTTTCGGATGAATATGACAATAATAATGCGATAATGCGCCTCAATGCGGGGGCTGGCGGTACCGAGTCATGCGACTGGTGCGCGATGCTCTACCGCATGTATACCAGATGGGCTGAAAGACATGGATTTAGCATAGAAGAACTGGACAGCCTGGAGGGAGATGAGGCGGGTTATAAATCCGTTACCTTTCAGGTGAACGGTGAGAATGCGTATGGTTATATGAAGTCCGAAAAGGGCGTGCACAGACTGGTCAGGATCTCTCCCTTCAATGCGCAGGGCAAGCGGCAGACATCTTTTGTTTCTCTGGATGTAATGCCGGAGATAGAAGAGGACATAGATATCGATATAAAGCCTGAGGATATCAGGATAGACACCTACCGTTCTTCGGGCGCGGGCGGACAGCATATCAACAAGACATCTTCTGCGATCCGTATCACGCATTTTCCCACGGGGATAGTGGTGACATGCCAGAATGAGAGATCACAGTTCCAGAATAAAGACAAGGCAATGCAGATATTAAAGGCGAAGTTATATATGCTTGCCAGAGAAAATAATGCTGAGAAGCTTTCCGATATCAGGGGTGAGATCAAAGATATTGCATGGGGATCACAGATAAGATCTTATTTTCTGCAGCCGTATCAGCTTGTGAAAGATCTTCGTACGGGAGCAGAGATCGCGCAGGCCGATTCGGTGCTTGACGGGAATCTCGATCCTTTCATAAATGCATATCTGAAGTGGGATAAAACTGAGCAGAAAAAGCAGTAGGAGTCAATACAGGAGGAAATTATGGTCAAGGTTGCCATATTGGGATTCGGAACGGTGGGTTCCGGAGTATATAATGTACTGAACAAAAATAAGGATATCCTGAAAAAAAGAACGGGATCGGAAATAGAGATCAAGTATGTACTTGATCTGCGTGAATTTCCCGGAAATCCGGTGGATGATATACTGACTCATGATTTTAACGATATCCTGAACGATCCTGAAGTAAAGGTGGTTGCCGAGGTTATGGGAGGCGTGAAACCAGCCTATGATTTCACAAAACAGTGCCTTATGGCGAAAAAAAGCGTGTGCACATCAAACAAGGAGCTGGTGGCCAAGCATGGCGAGGAACTGTTGGGGATCGCCCGTGAGAATAATGTAAACTACTTTTTTGAAGCGAGCTGCGGAGGCGGCATACCCATCATAAGAAGTCTGAATGAAGCTCTGATCGCTGATGATATAGATGAGATCTCCGGCATATTGAACGGAACTACAAACTATATTCTGACGAAGATGAGCAGTCAGGGTCTTCTTTTTGATGATGTATTAAAGGATGCACAGGATATGGGATATGCCGAAAGAAATCCCGAGGCTGACATAGAGGGATATGACGCACAGAGAAAGATAGCGATCCTTTCATCGATAGCTTTTGGAAAGACCGTAGATCACGAAAGTATCTATACGGAAGGCATAACAAAGATAACACCGGCGGATCTGGAATTTGCAAAAGAATTTGATTCAACGATCAAGCTGATCGCTTATGGCGGAAAGAAAGACGGAAAGTATTATGCGTTTGTATCGCCGTTTATGGTTGGCAGGGATAATCCGCTGTATTCAGTGGACGGAGTGTTTAATGCGATCTTTGTTCACGGAAATATGCTGGGCGATGCCATGTTCTATGGAAGCGGAGCCGGCAGCCTGCCTACAGCCAGCGCAGTAGCCTCCGATATTGCCCATGCGGTAAAATGCGGGGATAAAACTGCCTATAGTAACTGGCAGGAAGGAAAGATAGAACTTTCTCCCATAGATTCCTTTGAGAGCAGGTTTTTTGTAAGGATCGAAAAGAGCCTCAAGGAGACTGCAAAGAGGGTCTTCGGTGACGGTACGGATTTTAAGGAGATCCCGATGGACGGTAGTGAGTGTGCTTTTGTTACAGATGTGATGAGTGAAAAAGAATTTGAAGAAAAAGCCTCAAAACTGTCGGGTATAAAGAGCAGGATCAGATGTAAATAAAAACCCGGGTTTCCCCGGGTAATGGCAAAAGGCTTAACGGCAGATCTCAGACGGCGGCAGAAATATTGCCGCCTCTTATTGCGTCATCCATATAGGATTTCAGATTTTTATTATACGGATTGTTATCTTTGGGGAATTTAATACAGGTATCGGTCTGGCCGCCGGCAACATACGAGCGGCCGCACTCCGGACAGATAGCCATTTTGATGGTTACGGATGCACGGAGTACCTTGCCGCCTCCTTCGGCGGCTTTTTTATATGCGTTTGAAACATGTTCGCCCTCATGGGCTCTTACTGCCGCCGGAGCTGCAGTAGGTGAAATGTGTGAAGCGGATTTGAACGAGACCATTTCGTCCGATCCGTCCTGATATTTGCGCTCTTTGCAGGTTTCGCATTCTGCGGGAGATGATTTGCGGCCCGGAGCCTTGATCTCCGATTCGCCCGGATTTTTTTCCACCTTTCCCGCATCGGCTTCTTTTTCAATACCCTGAACACCCGGGATGGCAGCATTCGTATCCGGTTCAGGCGAACCGGACATATAGAATACGGGATATTGAATTCCACGATATGCATTTATCATGCTTATATCCATGTGATCTCCTCCCGGGATGCATAGACAAAATTCCAGAATAATAATAGCATTTTTGCCGTGTTTTTTCAAGATTTTCTTGCGATTTTCGGATGTATCACTTATAATGTCCGTTGTTACAACAGTTGAATACGGGAAATCTTCGGGGTGTTGTGAGATTCAAAACCGGTGGTAAAGCCCACGAGCCGGAAACTTATCAGTAAACAGTTTCCCGGCATGAACTGGTGTGATTCCAGTGCCGACAGTTCGGATCTGTTACGGGATCGGTCCGTGAACAGTTCTTAAAGTCTGGATGAGAGAAGATTATTAAATTATAAGTTCATTTATTATGCCCCGGAGTAGTGTCCGGGGTTTTGTATCGAAAAAAGGATTTCCTGTATGTATTGAAAAAGGAGGTCTTTATGAGCAATGTAAAAAATGAGGCTGCGGCTGTAAATGTGAGCCGTGAAAAAAAAGGTGTTTCATCGAGAGTCAGAAAACTGACAGGCTGCGCTATGCTTTCGGCTGCGGCCTATGTATTGATGTTTCTGGAATTTCCGATCCCTCTTATGCCGCCCTTTATAAAAATGGATTTTTCCGAACTCCCGGCTCTGATAGCTTCTTTTGCGTACGGTCCGGCAGCCGGGGTGCTTGTATGTCTTGTTAAAAATCTGATCCATCTGGTGAATACGCAGACCGGAGGAGTGGGAGAACTGTCGAATTTCATACTTGGAGCAGTGTTTGTTTTTACTGCGGGTATGGTATACAAATTCAAACATGATAAAAAAGGGGCGGTCATCGGTTCTCTTGCGGGAGCGCTTGTGATGGGTGCGGTATCGCTCTTTACCAACTATTATGTAGTGTATCCGATATATACCAATTTCATGCCGATGGAGGCGATAATCGGAGCATATCAGCTGATCTACGGCGGTGTAAAGGACCTGTGGGGATGTCTTATCATTTTCAATCTTCCTTTTACTGTCTGCAAGGGACTGTGCAGTGTGATCATAACCCTTGTCGTATACAAGAAACTGTCACCGATACTGAAAGGCAGTCATTGAGAGAAAGCCCGTTTTAGTGTATAATCTTTTCCATGAAAAAAACATTTGAGTCCATGACCGAGAAAACCACATATGATTATGCATCAGCAATGGGTGCAAAAGCGAAGCCCGGAGATGTCATAGCGCTGACCGGAGAACTGGGTGCGGGAAAGACTGTTTTTGCAAAAGGATTTGCAAAAGGTCTTGGAGTGAGCGAGGTTGTCAGTTCTCCGACATTTACGCTTGTACAGATATATGATGACGGAAGGCTTCCGCTGTATCATTTCGATGTTTACAGAATAGGCGATGAATCGGAGATGGAAGAAACAGGATTTGAGGATTATATCCACGGGGAAGGAGTCACTTTAGTTGAGTGGGCGGACAGGATACAAACCCTGATGCCGGCGGATACGATTTGGATCCGGATGTACAAGGATCCCGAGGTGGATGATGATTACCGGAGGATTGTGATTGAAGATACTGTCGATTGATTCATCGGGGCTTACCGCGTCCTGTGCCATCACGGAGGATGACGCTGTACTTGCGGAGTATACCGTCTCATATAAAAAGACACATTCCGAAACGCTGATGCCGATGATAGAGACGATCTGCAGTATGACAGATACGGATATTGCCGGGATAGATGCCTTGGCAGTGGCAAATGGCCCCGGATCCTTTACGGGACTCAGGATCGGATCGGCGACAGCAAAGGGTATTGCGGGAGCTGCAGGTAAACCTGTTATCCCTGTTCCGACAGTAGATGCCCTGGCTATGAATCTGTGGGGATGTGAAGATCTGGTGGTTCCCCTGATGGATGCCAGGCGTAATGAGACCTACAGCGGGATATATACTTTTGAGGATGGGAGACTGAAGATAATCCGAAGCCAGAATGCCGGACCTGTAGACGATGTGATAGATGAGCTGAATGATCTTGGCAGAAAGGCCGTCTTTCTTGGTGACGGAGTACCGGTCTTCAGAGAACGGATAGAAGAAAAACTGAAGGTGAGTCACTGTTATGCACCGTCTTCCCACAACAGACAGAGGAGTGCCTGCGTAGGTGTGCTGGCGGCACAGTACTACAGGGAAGGCAGAGAGATAAGCGCAGCCCTTCAGAGTCCTGAATACCTGAGAATGTCGCAGGCGGAACGGGAAAGAATGGAAAAGGATAATGATCGTTTATGACAGGCTTAAAACCGAATACTGCCGGACATTGAGTCTGCTTGAAAAGGAGATATTCGGTGATGATGCCTGGAGTGAGGACGATTTTAAGGAAACCATCTGCTGTGATTATGCATATTATCTCGTGGCAAAGGACGGGGATAAGGTGGTTGGATGTGCCGGACTTCGTAATACATGCGGAGATGCGGACATAACCAATGTTTTTGTGAGAAAAGAATTCAGACGGCGCGGTATAGCGGAAGAAATGCTTAAGAAGCTCATGACAGATTCCGGGGAAATAGGGGCTGAAAACTTTACGCTTGAAGTCAGGGCATCGAATACTGCGGCTATCAGTCTTTATGAAAAACTGGGATTTGTTTTAGAGGGCACAAGACCGGATTTTTATGATCATCCAAAGGAAGATGCCCTTATATACTGGATCAGAAGTTAAAGAGGAAAGTATGCTGGATGTTTGTTTGCTGGGTTGCGGGGGCATGATGCCTCTGCCGTACAGATACCTGACTTCCCTGATGCTGAGATTTAACGGGAGCAGTCTGCTGATCGACTGCGGGGAAGCTACTCAGATCGCCATGAAGAAAAAAGGATGGAGCCCCAATCCGATAGATGCGATCCTTTTTACACATTATCATGCAGATCATATAAGCGGACTGCCGGGAATGCTGCTTACGCTTGGAAACGCGGAAAGAACCGATCCGGTGCTTTTAATAGGACCAAAAGGGCTTGAAAGGGTTGTAAGATCGCTGCTTGTTATAGCTCCGGAGCTGCCCTTTGAACTTAAGATCCATGAGATAGAGGGAAATGAAGAAGATATCTGTATAAACGGTTATAATATCAGGGCTTTCAAGGTGAACCATAATGTGTTATGTTACGGTTATACCATAAGCATCAAAAGAGCCGGAAGATTTAACGATAAGAAAGCGAAAGAACTTGATATCCCGATCAGGATGTGGAACAGACTCCAAAAGGGAGAGGAGTGCGTGACCGAGGACGGAAGACATTTCACGCCTGACATGGTGATGGGAAAAGAAAGAAGGGGTATCAAGGTTACATATACTACGGATACGCGTCCCGTGAAATCAATCAGGGATAATGCTGCAGGGTCCGATCTTTTTATCTGTGAGGGAATGTACGGCGAAGATGATAAATTTGAGAAAGCAAAGGAAAACAAGCACATGATGTTTTCCGAAGCGGCCAGGCTTGCGAAAGAAGCGGATGTAAAGGAACTCTGGCTGACTCATTATTCTCCCTCGCTTATGGATCCGAGAATTTATATGGATGATATAAAGAAAATCTTTCCGGCGGCAAAATGCGGAAAAGACGGAAAAACGGTGGTTTTGGATTATGAAGAAGAGTAGGACGAGAAATACTATACTGAGCGTTGCCGCCATATGCGCGGCAATAGTGGTAGTGTATTTTGCGATCGCCAATATTCCCAAAACAGAAGAAACTGTGGTCATGACCGAAACGGCAAAGGAACTTGCCCAGAATTTTGACACCTCCTATCCTGCAACACCCAGAGAGGTCATGAAACATTATGCCCAGATCACAAAATGCTTCTACATGGAGGATACAACAGAGGAGCAGATTGAAGAACTCGCAAAGATGATGAGAAAGCTTTTTGATGATGAACTCCTTGCCACCCAGACGGATGAGGAATACCTTAAGAGTCTGAAGGCTGAAATATTACAGTATCGCGAAGCATCAAAAATCGTTTCCAGTTTTTCCGTATCGTCAAGTACCGATGTCAGATACAGCGATAACGAATACGGAAGTCTGGCCACCATGATGCTGACATTGAACATGAGGGAAAACGGCAGGATCAATCAGGTTAAGGAGGAATTCCTTCTCAGACAGGACGGTGACGGGCACTGGAAGATTCTCGGATGGCAGTTGTCAGATTAAAGATATGGGCGATGTACTGATACTCGGAATAGAAAGTTCATGCGATGAAACGGCGGCTGCGATCGTAAAAAACGGCAGGGAAGTTCTGTCCAATGTCATTTTTTCCCAGGTGCCCACACATACGATTTACGGCGGAGTTGTGCCGGAGATCGCATCAAGGCAGCATATAGAGAAGATCAATCCTGTTGTGGATGAAGCGGTAAAACAGGCTGGGGTGTCAGATACGGATCTGACTGCAGTAGGAGTTACATACGGTCCGGGACTGGTAGGACCTCTTCTTGTCGGCGTATCATTTGCGAAAGGATATTCTTTTGCAAAAAAGCTCCCTTTAGTCGGCGTTAATCATATAGAGGGGCATATCTGCTCAAATCTCATAGAATATAAAAATCTGAATCCCCCCTTTCTGTGCCTGGTCGTTTCAGGCGGACATACTCATCTGGTGATAATGGAAGATCATGGCATTTATAAGATCCTTGGAAGGACGATGGATGATGCCGCCGGAGAAAGCTACGATAAGGTAGCGAGGGCTATAGGACTCGGATACCCCGGAGGCCCCAAAATAGATGAAGCGGCAAAAAAGGGCGATCCGAAAGCGATAGATTTTCCCAGGGCAAAGATTGCCGGAAATGAGTATTCGTTTTCTTTCAGCGGACTGAAGAGCGCTGTTTTAAATTATCTGAACAGCTGTACCATGTCCGGAAAAGAGATCAACAGGAATGATGTGGCGGCATCCTTTCAGGCGGCAGTTGTAGATGTGCTCGTCGAGAGCGTCAGACTGGCATTAAAAAATACCGGCATAAAAAAGTTTGCTCTTGCCGGTGGAGTTGCATCCAATTCCGCACTGAGAACGGCAATGGGGGAGATGTGTAAAAAAACGGGTGTTGATTTTTTTGTTCCGCCGCCGGTCCTGTGCACGGACAATGGAGCCATGATTGCATCGGCTGCCTACTTTAAGTTTATCGAGGGCAGGACTGCGGGTCTGGATCTTAATGCTGTTCCAAATCTTAAATTGGGGCAGACAGAGGTGTTCTCATGAAAAATATTGCGATCGTGCTTGCAGGCGGAAGCGGAAGAAGAATGGGGGGAGATAAACCCAAGCAATACATGATGCTTGGTTCAAAACCGTTGATCTGTTATTGTCTGGAAACCATGGAAAGATCATTTATGGATGCGGTCGTTCTTGTCTGCAAAAGCGGGGATGAAGATTTTTGTAAAAGGGAGATCGTGGATAACTATGGCTTTAAGAAAATAAAAGCCATAGTTCCCGGCGGCCGCGAAAGGTATGATTCGGTATATAACGGACTTAAGGAAACCGAAGGATATGATCATGTTTTCATACATGACGGAGCAAGACCCTTTATATCTGAAAATATTCTTGACAGGTGCCTTCATTATGTCGAAAAATACGGTGCTGCAGCGGCTGCGGTAAGAGCAAAGGATACGGTAAAGATTGAGAACGGAGACGGGTTTATCGAACAGTCTCCCGACAGGTCTTACGTATGGATGGTACAGACACCGCAGGTCTTTGACCGGGATATGATCGCCTCCTGTTACGAAAAACTTAAAAGGGATGAAAGCCGCCTGCTGGATGCGGGTGTTTATATTACAGACGATACTATGGTCGCAAAGATGTATGCGGATGTGGATGCAAAGCTGGTAGAGAGCAGTTTTGACAATATAAAAATCACCACGGCCGGGGATATGCCCATTGCTGAAGCGATATTAAATAAAAGGATCGGGGAAAACGGATGTTAAGTCTTTCCGGCGCTGTGTATTTTGACAGAGATATAGAAGAGACGGTTCCGGTCTTTGTGTATGTGTTTATGCTTCTTTTGTATGTGGCGGGGATCTGCGGGATAATTGCCCATGCAGTAGAGTTTCTGCTGCTGTATCTTTTGACGGGTACGGTTGTTTTTGTCATCCTTTCTCTTGGAAAATACAAAAGGTCTTTTTTGGCGATGGCCGGGAAGAAACTTAAGAGTCCCGGAATATGGCTTTTTTTTGGCATGTGCATCGTCATTAGTATCCTTACACATCATATGCGCGTCACAAACTGGGACGATCTTCATTACTGGGCTATTTTTTCCAAAGATATGTATGTGATAAACGGTGTCCCGACAGGAGGAATGAACAGCTCTCTTTACAGGGACTATTTCCCGATAGTTCAGTATCTGTATTTTCCGGTATTTAAGATATTCGGAAGATACAGGGAATCTTATATGTTTTCCGTTAATCATATACTTCTTCTGATCTCCGTGCTTCCCTTTTTCAGAAAATATGAAGATGAAAGCGCAACCCAGTATATCTGTATGGCCGTGACAGGCATCGTGATGCCTGCGATCGTTTCATTTCAGATGTTTCACTGCCTTGGAGTGGATATAATAATGACCTTTCTTTTTGGCGAGGCACTGGTCTTTACATATGACAAAAGGAGGGATCTCTTTTATTATATAAGGTTTCTTTCCGTGACATTGTTCCTTACGATGTCGAAGACTACGGGACTTATCTTTGCGGCCATAGCGATCGCGGTATTTACAGTGGAAAATTTCAGGCCGAAGTTAAGGGGGATATTGCCGGCCTTTCTCATTGCGGTATGCAATCTGGCATTTTATATTTCATGGAAAGTTTTCTGCAGGATCAGAGGAAATACATCATATCTGTCAAACAATCTTAATTCAAACATAACCGGCGGGACAGGGATATCACTTCCGGACTATACAGGTTCAACAATAAAAAACTTTTTAGGTGCACTTGCGGTAAAACATCTTAATGATTCACCCTTCGGGCTTACCGCGCTGGGGATGGCGCTGGTCGGACTGGTTGTCTTTTTCATATGCTTAAAAATATGTTCCGATAAAAAGAGAAGGATTTTGGAAGCGGCTGTGCTTGCATGCGGAATGGCGGGCTATCTTGCCGTCATGATATATATATATCTTTTTGTTTTCGAAGAGTGGGAGGCGGATTCCCTGTCAAGTTTTGACAGATATATCATAACGTTTTTTGGAGGGATCCTGTATGCGGCGCTGTTCTTTGCTTTTACGGCAGTAAAAAATAAGGACGCATTGAAGGTCACTGTCACCATCCTGCTTTTGATGACGATCAATTATCCGTACGCGTTAAGGACCATGGTGCCGTCGGAATTTACAAAGGCCTATGCGGATGCGTATGGAATGGTGGATGACTTTGATGAAGAATTTAAGGGGGTATTCATCCCCGAAATGAACTATGGAGATGCGATCCTTTTTGTTGACTGCACCGATGACATGCAGCGGACCAAGACTATTCCTTATTGTGCGGTGCCTTATGTTTCCAGAGTGATGTCTTTTTACGACAGAGAAACCATTGATGCATCGGATGTGCTTGAAGAGGCCGGGGGAAGCGGCGCAAAATATGTGGTGTTCCTTAAGTCGGACGGAAGGAAAGGGATAATAGGAAACGAGGAGGATCTTTTTGAGGGCGGAGGAAGGATAAAAGAAGATGTGTTGTATCTGTATGACAAAGAAAAAGATGTGCTTGTAAAGAGATGATTTTTGCAGAAAACAGTATTGACAACGAGGTGTCTGTTTTGTTAGAATATCTTTTGCGCCGACTTTGGAAGGCGCACTTTTATGCTTAAAAATACAGTATTTTTGAGCGTTGGAGAGGTATCGAAGTGGTCATAACGAGGCGGTCTTGAAAACCGTTTGTCCGCAAGGGCACATGGGTTCGAATCCCATCCTCTCCGTGCATGACGGCGGACCACCGCTGAAAAAGCCAGACGAGGTATTTTCGAGTCGGCTTTATCGTGTGCGATAGCCGTCCAAGAAGCGGAACCGAAGGTGAACGCTGATTGGAAAACGGCGAACCGCTGGAGCAGGAAACCCTTACGTTGGACGACTATACAATATGTGATGATTTAGTCATTATGGAGAAGTACCCAAGATGGCTGAAGGGACACCCCTGGAAAGGGTGCAGGTCGTTAATAGCGGCGCGAGGGTTCAAATCCCTCCTTCTCCGTTGGAACAACAGTTCCATTGTACCTTGACAAACAAACAGCAATGCAACCCTGAAAAGATTCCAAAAATATTTTTTCAGAAAGAGCGAACCTAAACCAAGTAATAACGGAACTTGTTTAATAAGAAATTAAGTTAGCGTTCTTTATACGGTCAAAGTTCAAACCAAAGAACAAAATCCACTTGTAAAAGTGGTAAACATTTTTTTCGAGAGTTTGATCCTGGCTCAGGATGAACGCTGGCGGCGTGCCTAACACATGCAAGTCGAACGGAGTATAG
>JAILOK010000134.1 GCA_024690825.1 Lachnospiraceae bacterium
TCATATGATCCCTCTCCATTTAGATATGCCTTTGCTACTTCAATCTTTAATTCTGATGAGTATTTTGGTTTAGCCATAAAAAATCCCCCTAAAGAGACTTTGTATATTTACATTGTCTACTTTAGGGGAATCATATCAGACGGTTCTGTTGTCATCTTTTTGTTGAAAAGATGACAACAGAACCGTCCCCCTGTCACCCCCAGAACCGTCCCCCTGACACCTTTATTACTCTTCCGTGATCATATTAACCGGATCGAGGGTTTTGATACGGCGGCCGAGCAGCGCAGCCGTTGCCATGGCGATACCGATGATGATGACAGCTGTAAGAATATATGATGTGGGCAGTACATTAAATACTGCCTTTCTGAAGCCGAATATGGAAAAGGTGGACTTCATCAGATTCCTGCCGGACATCGGCGATAAGACGAGGCCTATCGCAATACCCATCACTATGGCAGGCATATTCGAAAGCATGGTCTGCCGTATGAGCTGTCCGGATGTGAAGCCCAGCGCCTTTGAAACACCGAGGTTTCTCCACTCCCGGGTGATCTGGGCCCGTATAATAAGAGACTCCACAAATGCCACTATCAGTATGGTAAGCAGGGCGATGAACAAAGCCGTTGCTTTCATTCCTGTAGTCACAACCCCGGTTGTGCCCTTTGCTGCCTCCCTGTAGTCCACCACTTCGACATCCGGATAAGCATCCTTAAATTCTTTTTCAAATTCCGCATAGGTCCTTCCGGGCTTTAAGTTTATCCATATAGTGTATCCCTTTGCCGGAGGAGCTACGCGTTCAAATCCCGATGTTGTGATATATGCCATCATTCCCATATTGTTCATGGTCTGACAGATACCGCACACTTGGAATTTTTCCTCTTTCCCGTTGTTTTTTATCGTGACCGTATCACCGTACTTTGCCTTCAGCGTATCCGCTGCCGCGGATGCCAGCATGATCTCCTTTTCATCTTTGGGCCATCTTCCCTCAAGAATGCTTCCGCCCACGATATGCGAGGTATCCGTGAATGCCCTGGTGGTTATGCTGGCCGACTTCTTTCCGACGGCATAGTTAAACGAATACCAGGTATCTCCGTACACGGACTTCACCGTATCCATTGATCCTATATTCTTCATCATTGTTTCCGACCCGTCGGTTTCCGCATCACAGTCAAACATCCCGGCAAGGCTCAAAAGACCCGCGTCATCGCGCGCATAGGAATCGACCATGCCAAATCCGATGACAGTCGAGATGGAAAGGATCGCCATAATAAAAACCGTCCCCAGTTTACTCCTGAATTTCCCGAAGGTTTCCTTGCACGCAAGCGTCAAAGGTATCGGAAGCGCTGTATGTTCAAATGAAAACAGATTCCTTCTGCCTGCCGTCACACCCGATCCTCCGTGAAGAGCATCAAGCACCGTCGTTTTTTTGTATTCTCTTCCAAGGAATACCGTCAGGACAGCCACGACAAGGATGATCCCTCCAAAAACGCACGCAGCTGTCAGAAGATCGATCCCCTGATTCCAGGAAAGTCCAAGTGTTGCAAGTATTATGGCGCCCGCAGGCTTAAGTATCAGCGCGCCCAGAACAAGTCCCGCAAAGCTTCCCAGTCCCGCAACCAAAAGGAGCTGGACCAGCAATATCAAAACAAGCTCACGCACGGTATAGCCGGAAGCCTCCATGATGCCTGTGTTTCTCATATTAAGCATGATGAAATTTTTGACCGAAAAATGTATGATCACCAGCGCTATCACAAACATAATAAAAGCGAAGACAAAAACTATCGCTATAAAGATCAGCGGCAGGATGAGCGAAGCCGTCTTCATCAGATCCGCCGGCAGAAAATTCATGGAAATACCGAAGTCCGGGTGTGTCTTAAGGCGGTCGAGATACCAGTCGTTGAATTCGTTAAAAAGATCATCGCACAACTCGTTTCCGGTTTTGCCCGACATTTTCGCTTTTTTTGAAAGATCTGTCTTGTACAGCAGATAAGATCCGACTTTATCCGGATTCTCAAATTCTATCTGATTGTACATCCTTTCGGACACAAATATCAGATATGTCCCCAGGTTCATGGGCGAACAGTATATATTATCCTCATTAAAACCCGCCACCTTCAGGCTGTAGACATTATCCCCCGTTTTCAGTTCAATGATATCCCCGACAGAAAATGAACTCGAAAGAGAAACCGGCAGCACGACCTGGTTTCCGTGGAATCTCCCGGAGGAAGCAGACATTTTCTGCATCTTCCGTTCTTCTTCGTATGAGGCAATATGAAAAGAATAATCTATCCAGGTTTTATCGCCTTTATGACGGTACTTTGCGTATGAATTCAGATATTTTGTAACTTCATATCCAACGCAGTCCGGATTGCCTTTTATTATCTCGGCCATTTTGGTCTCGGCAGTTTCATTATCAGACATCAGTACAAGAATATCCGAGGCGTTTATCTGCTTCATCACGGTATCCACGACCCTGCCGGTGCCTGTCAGAAAAGAAGCACTGATAAAGATCAGTGCCGATGCGATAAGAGTCAGGATAAAAAAGGTTATCATATCGCCCTTCTGTTTTCTTATATTGTTCTTTGCCATGAAATAATAACGATACATCCTACCATCCCATATCCTGTAAAAATGATTTTAATTTCCTGTGGCGTTCTTTGGCTTTCTCGATCTTGGGATTATCCTCATCCCTGTAATTTCCCACATAAGGCCCCAGTTCCACCTCATCGGATATCACGCCGTCGGCAAGATAAATGATACGGTTGCCGCGTTCCGCCGCAGCAATCGTATGCGTTACCATAACGATGCTCTGGCCTTCTGCATTCAGATCCGACAGTATATCCAGCACATTTTCGGTATTCTGTGAATTGAGCGCTCCCGTAGGCTCATCCGCAAAGAGCACCTCCGGGCTGTTGATCACACCTCTGACAACGGCCACTCTCTGCTGCATGCCTCCCGACATCTGGGACGGAAATTTTCCCCAGTCCTCATTTCCTATCTCCACGCGGGTAAGCAGATCTTTCGCCTTTGCGGCAAGTTTTTTCCGGTCGGTGTTTTTCAAAAGACCAACCACCATGATATTATCAAGCGCGCTCATGCTGTCATTTAAGTAATTCTGCTGGAATACGAACCCGACATGGTTCCGTCTGAAAAGAGCCAAATGATCATTGTCAAAACCCGTGACCCTGGTCTGCTCCCTGTCCGCCGTCTCATAAACGATCGCGCCGGAAGTAGGACGGTCCATTCCCGAAAGCGCGTACAGCAGGGTACTCTTCCCGGATCCCGAATTACCCATAATCACCGTAAAATCGCCCTGATATATCTCCATATCAAGACCTTTTAACACCTGCTGCTCCACATTTCCGGTCTTAAATGATTTTGACAGATCCTTCGTGTACAGTATCCTCGTTTTTGATACCGTGACTTCATCCATCATTTCACCTTCACCTTCTGGCCTTCCTTAAGCTCGTTGTTTTCATCCCATCCGACTGTTTCGCCGGCTTCAAGGCCTCCGCGTATTTCGGCCATGTCATCATTTTTGTCTCCGACAAGCACCTCACGCTTCTCGGCTTTTCCGTCAACAATAACAAATACATGATCACCCTGATCATCGTTGCACAGTGCATCGATCGGTATAATAAGCGCGTTTGAGACCAGCGCGGTCCTGACTTTTGCCTTTGACTCTATCCCCAAAATGATGGCGTCATCAGGTTCATCAAGCTTCAGTTCCACTCTTATGCCGGGTGTCGACCCCTCATCCGTTGTTTTCTTTTCTATCCTTGTAACATGGCATGAGTAGTCCTTATTCTTGATATGCGCACTGGCCGGCTGGCCTTCTTCGATATTTATGATGTCATACTTATTCACATAGCAGACTACAGCCGTATCGGCTAAAGACTCTATCTGTATGATCTCGTCTCCGGATGCGACATCGGCTCCTTCGGATACCGAAATTTTAGTTACCACTCCGTCAAATTCGGCCCTGATCCCCTTTGAAGCCGATTCAAAATCCTGAAGCCTGGTTTCGTTTTTCAGCTCATCCGATGCTTTGACAGCCTCAAGCCTGTCCCTGTCACCCTGCGTCTGAAGGTTCATCTGCGTTGAAGCTTTCTGACTTTCCATGATGGATTTCTTTTCCCTGTAGGTTGTCATCAGATAATCCAGATACTTGAGTTCCTCCTGTCTCTGTACTATCTCCGGATCAAACTTGCTGTCATATTCGTTTTTTGCGATCTCCTTCTGGATATTATCCCTTGATTTCTGGACCTCTGCGGGATCGTCATCCTCTCCCACCACGCAGCAGGCAAGATCCGCCTGAAGCTGCGCCGCGCGGGCCGCAAACTGCGACTGTCTGTCCGTAAGGATCTTTTGTGTCAGCATGATGACTGTCTCCGTATGCGCGATCTGCGCTTCAAGTTCCGGGATCGTATTTTTAGCTTCCCCGTAGAGCCCCTGCACACGTTCTTTTGATTGCATCGAATCATCATAATTTCCCTGGCTCACCGCCGCATCAAGTTCGGCAAGTGTCTGCGATCTTGAAAGTTCCTCGGTATCGTAGGATATGAGCAGATCTCCTTTTTTTACAGAATCACCCTCTCTGACCTTTACGGATCCTATGCGTCCCGAGATACCCGAAAAGTATGTTTTATCCTTCAGGCTCTCGACCTTTCCGTTAAGCTCCAGCTCGCAGTCGAGCTGCCCGGTCTCCGCCACTGCCGTTTTGATTGCTGTCCCAGCCATAACAGTGGTGACCGAAACCCCGCCCACGGCGGCAGCAAGCAGGATGCATGTTCCTATTATCAGTTTTTTGTGTTTCATGACATTCTTTTCCTTGTTTTTTCTTTTACAGTTTTAATTTACCGGACAATTTCCCGTTTTACACTGCCGGTGGGAGAAAATGTCCACCGGACATTTTCTTATCTCCCGTTTATCGTTGCGTTTCCAACGCTTGTCTTTGCCCTGACACCTTCTCCGATCTTTCCGGTGAGTTCAACATTTCCAAAATCGGTCCTGCACATCCCGGAATTTACCGTGGAATCGTTTACTGTCACATTTCCCGCATCGGTTGAAGCCTCGATATTATCTATCTCGCTGTCCTTTAACTCAATGTTCCCCGCATCTATCTCAAGCTTTGCCTTATCCGTCTTCAGATCGCTGATGGTGATGTTTCCGGCGTTTGATTCGATCTCAAGCGTATCGGTTTTCATCTCGTCCATTTCGATATTTCCGGCCTTTGACTCGATCCTAATCTTATCTGTCTTAAGTCCCTCCAGGCTTACATTTCCCGCATCAAGCTCAAGGAGGATGCTTTTAAGATCAGTCCCCTCCGGAACCGTCACCTCAACCTTCATATCATTACCGATATCAAAGGGCGCCAGATGCATGCTCATTTTGCTTTTGAAGGAATAAACTCCGTTCTTGAATTCCACTACAGGCTCTGCGTTCTCGGGGAGATTGTATTCCACCGAAAATTTATCTCCCTCTTCGATGCTGATATTTGCCGCATCCACATCTATCTTTATTTCTTCCACGGCTTCATCATAATCGCTTTGGCCGGAAGTCATAGCCGTCTTCTTAAAAGAAAACTTTCTGCTGAAAACATGTATGTAAAGCCCGACCAGTATTGCCGCTATTGTTACAAGGCAGAGTACTGTGGTTATCACTCTTGCTGCTGTGTTGTTCATGATACGCTCCTTTATCTTTTATACAATACAATCCTGTCTGATACTGCCGGGAGAAATCATAACCTCCCTGTTTTTATTATGCTCTCAGTCGTCGTAAGACCTGCAGTTGATCACAACCGCCCTGTGCGCTACAGCCGCTATCGGCCAAATGATCCAGGTGACGCCCCATCTGAAGGTCAGGAAGCTTACAATAAGGTACAGGCTTGTCACAAACGGCCAGTATACCTGGACTATGGTCTCTGCGGTCTTGCTGCGGTATTTGACTGCCGGTGTAACAGGCTCATTGTAGTTTCCGCTGATCGTCTTCACATCATTTAACCGAAGCAGGATGTCGAAGCCCTTGCTTGTATTATTCGCATAAACAATAAGGAATACTCCGATCCCGACGAGCAGGAACATAACTGCGGGGCCTGTGGTAACTTCTTCGGTCTGCGCAAAGAATATGTTCGGTACCCAGCAGACTATGCAAAGGATCACGCCCAGTGTCACGCATATGGCGCGGACGCCCTCAAAGCTTCTCCTTCTTTCTTTAACGTAGGAAGCGGTGTTCATATCGATGAAGCAGAGCTGTTTCCTGATGAATTTCCATTCTCCGTCAACGAAGCCGCTGTATACTATGAAGCCTACGCCGAGCGCTATGAAAATGAACATGACCGCGGGGCCCACAACTACTACGCTGCTGCCTCTTTCCGCAGTGATTATGGGGCAGGCGACCGATGTGATGCAGAGCATGATCCCAAGCGCCAGAAACAGTGATTTCTTGATCCTGTTCGTAATAAAAGCCGCCGCCTCGTCGCGGTTGATCTGCCTGCGGGGATTTGCCGCTTCAATATCGTGAAATTCCTGTACTTCCTTTGTCAGTCCCAGATCCTCTGCCAGATCCTCGAGATTTCCGAATTCGGATATCACGGTGCCTACCGCCGTATTTTCACTCTGTCCCTCGGCAATAAGTTCATTGTACTTATCTTCCATCATTTGAAGGAGCTCTGCCCTGGCCTTGCGAACCTCGGGGGTATCAGGCATTCCGGCGAACATTGCTTCCAGATAATTTTTTATTGTTTCCATCTTCTCTCTCCTTAATGTTCGATAAACCTTTCGACTACTTCCTTTGTCAGTCCCCACTCATCGCATTTGGTCCTGTAGTACTCCTTGCCGGAATCCGTTATGCGGTAATAAGTGCGTTTCTTTCCGTTTCCCTCCGGATCCTGATCGGATGTAAATGATTCGATGTGGCCGTTCTTTTCCATTCTCGTGAAAGCCGAGTAAAGCGTCGTCTCCTTGATGAGGTATTTCCCGTCCGAGATATTCTTTATCTGCTTTGATATCTCGTAGCCGTAGGACGGTTCCTTTTCGAGAATGTAAAGGATCATCGTATCATTATAGCCCCGGATCACATCACTGCTTATCTCTATCATTATGATCCCTCCTGTTACTTCAACAGTCGTTGCTTTGTCTGTCGTAACTATGTCTGTCGTTGCTATGTGTATCGTGCTATGCGTGTCGTGCTACGACTGTCGTACTATGTTTGATGAGGTAACTATACTACGACAGTCGAAGTGTGTCAACACCTTTTTTGATTTTTTTTGTTTTTTCAGATGAGATACATGCAGTATAGTGCATGTGTCTCATCCTGCTTAAATAATGTGGCAAAATCTCAAAAAAGTGTTCGGAAATCTCCGGAACAATTAAAAAAGCGCCCTGCCGGGCGCTTTTTCCAATATATACATGTTCTTATTATGACAATGTGTACTGTGACAGATCGGACTTGATGGTATCCGAATACTTGTTGAGGTTTTCGGAGATGTTCGAAATGCTTGTCGTATCCTCTCTGAGCTTTCCGCTCTCTTCA
>JAILOK010000008.1 GCA_024690825.1 Lachnospiraceae bacterium
GGAAATTCAAATGCAGTCTATAACCAAATTTATGGATGCTGCCAAAGAAAACGGGTGCGATGTTGCCCTGACAAATCATACTGTATTTGACTGTGGTCTTGAGCGGATCACATACAGCAGGGCAAGACTGTCTTATCTTCCAAACATATATGTTATCGGAGAAGACGGAGTGCAGAAGTTTTGTGATGTTTTCAGAAGAGTGTGTAAGTAACAAGTAAAGAAAATGAACTACAAGAGAGAAGGATTTGGTGCAGGGATAATGGTATTAGAAACGGAAAGACTATATTTAAGAGAAATGAATATGGGTGATTTTGATGCATTGTACGCAGTTCTGGCGGACCCTGATATAATGCAGCATTATCCGTATACTTTTGATGAGGACCGAGTCAAAGGCTGGATCGAACGCAATGTGCGGCGATATAATGACGATGGATTTGGTCTGTGGGCTGTGTGTCTTAAGGAGACGGGAGAAATGATCGGTGATTGTGGTTTGACACTGCAGAATATCGAAGGTGAAATGCTTCCCGAAATCGGTTATCATATACGAAAGGATTGCCAGCACAGAGGATATGCAAAAGAAGCTGCGAGTGCCGTACGTGATTGGGCTTTTGAGCACACTGATTATCCATCGTTATTTTCGTACTGTAAATATACGAACGAGGCATCTTATAAAACAGCGGAATCGATAGGAATGCATTTTTACAAAGAGTATCCCGACCAGGCAAATGAGATCACTCATGTTTCTGTGATACATAGAAAAAAGAAGGAGCAATGAATCATGTAGATGAGCGTGAGTTCATGGCACTATTCAATAATACTGAATTACGCGATGATGATATCCGGGTTTATGAGGAATTCATAAGGGAATGTGAGGCAGGAAGATCATTTCTTCTTGTATGCGATAACTGTGGAGAGATAGTACTGGATAAGCTGATGATCGAACAGCTAAAGAAAAGATTCCCGAATCTTACAGTCAGGGTGTTGGTGCGCGGTAAGGAAGTCCTTAATGATGCTACTTTGGAGGACGCGCATTATGTTGGAATTGACCGGATTGCAGAGGTTATTTCGAATGGCGATGCAATTGCCGGTACTATATATGATATGATGCCCGGGGAAGCTAAGAAGGCACTTGATGAGTCGGATGTGATTCTTGCAAAGGGGCAGGGCAATTATGAATCAATGTCCGGCCAGGGACGACATGTTTTCTATGCTTTCCTTTGCAAGTGTGATCTTTTTACAAACAGATTTCATGTTCCGAGATTGACAGGAATATTTGTGGAGGATTGTTGAAAGGAGACTAATATGGCCGAGATAATAAAGATAAGCGACAGTACATGGAGGATTGAGGACGGGCATGTCAGATTCTTCCTTTTTTGCGGAACATCAAAAGCAGCGCTTATTGATTCCGGAATGACCACTGTGGACGCGAAAGAAATAGCAAAAAGGCTTACCGACCTTCCAATGATCATGGTGAATACGCATGCAGATCCGGATCATATAGCCGGGAACAGCGCATTTGAAGAGTTCTATATGGCACCTGATGAGGAGGATAACTACAGAGAACATGGTGGAAAAGGCAGGCTTCTTCCGATATGTGAGGGTGATATCATAGATCTTGGCGGCCGTCAGCTTCGGATTATCGATATTCCGGGACATACGCCGGGAAGTATAGCCATTCTGGATGAAAAGAACAGGATCCTTGTCAGTGGGGATTCGGTCCAGGACGGAAACATTTTCATGTTTGGTAAAAGAAGGAATATAGTAAAGTATGTGGAAAGTCTAGAGCATCTTTTGGATTATGACGGGACATATGATGATATATATCCGATGCATGGAACATTTCCGCAGAAACAGAATCAGATACCGAAACTCATTGAGGGTGCGAAGGAAATTATAGATGGCAAAGCATCCGGTACCATAGTCGATATGTTTGGAACCGATGTGATGCTGTATAAATTTCCTTATGCAGGCTTTTTATGTGGGATTGGGGAGAAGATAATCTGATAAAATTAAACTGTTAAGTATCCCGTAGGTAAGTGCATAATGGCTGTATCAAGTTTATTATCACCAAAACGGAGACATAAGATGAAAAAGTAAAACTTACTATTGACTCTCCCCTATAGGGGAGGGGTTAGAATCCTCCTTGGAAAACAGAAAGGAGGATTTTTTTATGGATGAAAACGGTAT
>JAILOK010000046.1 GCA_024690825.1 Lachnospiraceae bacterium
TGTTGTATGAACTTTTCAATGTACGGACGGCAATAGCAGAACTTGCCTGTTAAAACCTCAGGCATCCACCGCTTTCATAACCATAATGGCGAAGGATGCCACAAATTATAGTAAAATGACTAAAGAAGTCATTGAAACGCTCCAGTAGTATGTTTTATTAAATCCAGAACAACAAATCGGAATTTAAGTATTTTGGTATGATAGATTAAAAATACTCCCCCTTCATAAAGCTGATTGTTTTGTAAAGGGGGAATTTTATATGAAAGCACCGCAAAACGTTGATTTATGACGCTTTCTTGTACCGTGATTGAAGAAGTGAGTTTTATGATATAATGATGTAAGGGTCAAAAGACCCTGATAAAAAACTGCTTGAACCTTGAAAATTTTATACAAACCGCTTTTTGAATATAAGAAACCGGGATATAGCATATATTTGCCTTATATGAGAGAGATATTCTTATCTGTTATCCCACAAATATCGGATTTTCGGCGTAATGCCCCAATCCGTTCCGGAATCGGAACAGTTTATTGAAGTTTAATGCTGCGATCTTACAGCCAAAAAAGAATTTACATCGTTGCTTTCCGTGAACATTCATCTTGTTGACATTGTACTGGTTTTTCAAGATGGAGGGTATCGTTTCAACACCGTTACGAAGACGTGCAAGATTTTTGAATTTTTTGGTGTTCATCCTTGCTTTCATTCTCGCCCGTTCACGCATTGTCTTTGATACTTTGACTTTGCAGACGCGCTTGAATACCTTTGGCTTGCAGTGGCTTTGATATGGACAGTTTGTACATACATCTCTTTCAAATGATATCTGGCACATGCCTGACTGTCGTATGAAGGTACATGATTTAGGCTGCTTGCCCGCAGGGCACAATAGCACTTTGGTGCCTTCTTCATTAAAACTGAATGCTCCCAGCACTACATCAACATCTTTTCCGGTAAGGTCTGTAGTGATTAATTCAATGTTTTTGGCTGCGGCCATCTTGGTGTTGTCGGTACCGCCGTATGCACCGTCCGTCAGGAGTATTGTTTTTTTCTGCTGCTCGGGCATGTTTTCGAGATGTTCCTTTAGGAATGAACTGTCGCTGACATTGTTTTGATCAAATTGATAATCCGTAACAACAGAACCGGCTGTGCCTACAGTTTCTTCGATATTTGCGCTGTATCCACGATGCTGTTTTCCGGCTTTTTCACGAAATGTTGCATCTGGATCCGTTGGGCTCTGCATAACATTTGATGACATCATTCCGTCACTTTTTGTTTTAAGCCTCCTGGTACCATTTTCAACAATCGTCTGTTCAGAAATACAGCGGACGAGGAGTTGATATTCCGTAACATCCTCCAGATCCTTGCATCTTTCGAGAAGCAGGTCTGCATCCCGGAGAAGTATTGCTATCCGGTCTTCGGTTTCAGAACTTCGGCTGTGATAGATGAATTGATTAAAATCGTCATCATCACAATAATGATCCATAGGGAAGATCCTGTCGGACATGCCGTTTTTATCAAGATACTTTACCATCTTGGATATGCAGCGGTACAGCAGTTCCATGCGGCTTAACTTTCGTATGTTGGCCTCGACCATAAGTGAATCCATCCGCCGGATGCGGCCATCCAATTTCATCAGTTTTGCTGTTGCTTTAGCAAGATCAGTAACGCATCCGTGATAAAGATCGATGCCTGTCGTTTCCTCATAGTCATAGCATCTTTGGCGGAAATGAGTAAGGCTTTTATCACTAAGCGGCTGCTCTTCGAAACTGGTTGTATGAAGGGCATACCGGAACCGGAAATCCATCATCAAGCTTTCAACCACTTCGTCATCGGAAAGGTTTAACAATTCCTTCAGGATGAGAGCACCGATAATGATATTTACCGGCGTGTTCGGTCTGGATGCTTTATCCGAATACAGAACCGCAAAACGCTTCTCATCGATTGTTGGAAATACCTCGTCAGCAAACACCTTTGCCCATGAGTCCATCAGTACTTTTTGTTCTCGAGGGGTAAGGATGTTAAAGCTGTCGAACAGTGAAATCTGTTGGGATTCATTTATGCGAAATGACATACAAGATACCTCAATAATGTGATACCTTATTATATCATGAAGTGCCCGGAAAATCCCGTATTTTAGCGGTTTTGTATAAAGTTTTCAATGTACAATATATCAAAAATGTTTATTATGGAGAGGGGCTTTTGACCCCAACATCATATAATTCTACATATTGAGTATAGTTGGTAGAGAAGTATAATGCATAACAATAACGAGAAGGGAATATCACACCGTGCAGTCCATGGGTTATAAGGGACATGATTCGTTGAGACATGCGTTTTGTTGACGAATGCAAACAAAAGCATTCAGGGATACTTAAATAACAATGTCCGGGATTCACTTTTTTTCGATAATTGAACCAAGTATCCCGGCCGGTCTGGTTTACTCGAGATTATTCTCCAAACAGTTCACTACGTAAAAAACCTTATAAGGGGGCGGGCATGAAAATAATTAAAAAATACAATGAGACAAGTCTGATCCTTCGAATCCTTGCAGGTCTTGTCATAGGAGTGATCCTGGGTCTTCTGATACCCGGAAATACAGTTATCCCTATCCTTGGGAAGCTGTTTGTCGGTGCATTAAAATCTGTGGCACCGATCCTTGTTTTCGTTCTTGTGATCTCTTCGCTGACTCAGGGAAACAAAGGCTTCGACAGGAGGTTCTCCCTTGTGATCATCCTGTACCTTTCTTCCACACTTATTGCCGCTGTAACCGCTGTGGCAGCGAGCTTTCTGTTCCCTCTTACGGTAAAGCTGACGGGCAGTGCCGATGTGAGCTCGGCACCGTCAGGAGTAGGAGAGGTGCTTAAAAATCTGCTGCTCAGTACGGTGAGCAATCCGATCGAAGCGCTTGCGGGAGCCAATTATGTAAGTATCCTTTTCTGGGCAGTCCTGCTAGGGATCATTTTTAAGAGCCTGGCAGGCGAGACAACGAAAACAGTGCTTGGTGACCTGTCTGCAGCCTTTTCAAAACTCGTTTCATGGATAATAAATCTGGCACCCTTCGGTATCATGGGGCTTATATATGAGACCATATCAAGCAGCGGGATGTCCATTTTCATAGATTATGGAAAGCTCCTTTTACTGCTGGTGGGAACTATGCTTTTCGTTGCACTCGTGATAAATCCGATCCTTGTATTCCTGATGCTCAGGGCGAATCCCTATCCGCTTGTTTTCCGCTGTTTAAGGGAAAGCGGTTTCATGGCTTTCTTCATGCGCTCATCGGCGGCAAACATCCCTGTAAATATCGCTTTATGCAAAAAGCTGGGTCTTGATAAGGACGTGTATTCGGTATCCATACCGTTGGGATCGACGATCAACATGGACGGGGCGGCTGTAGTTATCACCATAATGACAATGACTGCCGCAAATACCGTGGGCGTTAATGTCGATGTGGCATCGGCGATCGTGCTTTCGTTCCTTGCTACTTTAGCCGCATGCGGAACATCGGGAATAGCCGGAGGATCACTGCTTCTCATCCCCATGGCGTGTTCGCTTTTCGGGATCCCGCAGGATACGGCAATGGCAATGGTAGGAGTGGGATATATCATCAATGTAATACAGGATTCCTTTGAAACTGCTCTGAATTCTTCGGGGGACGTGCTTTTCACCGCAACAGCGGAGTACAACCAGTGGAAGAAGAGCGGAAAAAGCCTGCCGGCTTTCCTTGGAGGCACAACAAAAGTTGATATATAGGAGATGCAGTAATGAATGTCTTTGATATCATCGGTCCGGTAATGATAGGACCATCAAGTTCACATACAGCCGGTGCTGTAAGGATAGGAAGGGTAGTTAACAAGCTCTGTGACGGGAATGATCCCGTAAAGGCTGAGATAACTCTTTCCGGTTCCTTTGCCAGGACGGGCAGGGGACACGGCACAGATAAAGCCCTTCTGGCCGGCATTATGGGTTTTCACAGCTATTCGCCGGAAATCAAGGATGCCCTGAATATCGCAAAGGAGCGCGGGCTTGAATATTCATTTACCAACGAAGAGATAAGAGGGGCCCATCCCAATACGGCAAGGATAGCCTTTGAAACCGCTGACGGAAAGAAGGGGGAGGTTCTTGCCTCCAGCATAGGCGGAGGTAATATAACGGTAAGCCGGGTCAATGGCATGAAGGTTGATTTTAACGGAAACAGCAATACCATCCTTGTCATGCATACGGATAAACCGGGGGTCATCGCAAACGTCACCAATATGATGCACTGGGAATATGAGGATCTTAAT
>JAILOK010000053.1 GCA_024690825.1 Lachnospiraceae bacterium
CCGCTTCGCCTTTTTCTTCGGTAAAATCAATATTCAGTTCTGTAAGCACTTCACGCAGCGCACTTTCGGCGTGCTCCCACATCTCATCATCCGGGTGATACTTTTCTTTGTCGTCCGGGTCCCTGAGTGATAAGACACACCAGTAATCTGTAATTCCAAAATCCCTGTACACGTCAAATATCAGATCAACGACACTGCTGACCTCTTCCTTGATCTGTTCCGGAGTCACAAAAAGATGTGTGTCATTCTGACAAAAATGCCGTCCTCTTTCTATACCCTTCAGAGTTCCGCTCGGCTCAAAACGGAAATCATGCGCAATCTCCCCGATCCTGATTGGGAGATCGCGGTAGGAATGCATCTGATTTGCATAGATCATCATGTGATGCGGACAATTCATGGGTCTTAGGACAAACTTCTCATCCTCCAGCTCCATGACGGGGAACATATTCTCCTTGTAATACACCCAATGCCCACTGGTCTGATAAAGTCCTACAGTACCGACGCAAGGCGTTAGGACGTGCTGATATCCGAGCCTTCTCTCCTTTTCCTTGATATAATTTTCAAGCTCCTGCCATATCGTATAGCCTCTTGGCAGAAACATGGGAAGTCCCCGGCCGATCAGATTATCGGTCATAAACAGTCGCATATCCCGACCTATCCTTCGATGATCTCTCTGCGCAGCCTCCTCCATCTTTTTAATATATTCTTCAAGCTCCGCAGAAGAAGCGAAAGCAGTGCCGTTGATGCGGGTAAGCATTTTTCTGGAGGAATCATTCTTCCAATAAGCCCCGGAAATACTAAGCAATCTGAATGCTTTCAGTGCCTTAGTATAAGTAATATGAGGTCCTCTGCACATGTCAACAAAATCACCCTGCTGATAGAAGCTGATCGGAACGCCCTCTGCAAGATCTGCAATGTGCTCAACCTTATATTCTTCGCCTCTCTCCTTCATGAATTTGATCGCTTCATCTCTTGTCAAAATAAAACTCTTAAAGGGCAGATTTTCTTTTATGATTTTTTTCATTTCGGCTTCTATCGCTGCCAGATCTCCGTCTGAGAGTTTTTCATCACCAAGATCAAAATCGTAATAAAATCCCTTCTCATTTGCCGGACCATAAGCGAGCTTTGCATGCGGGTACAGTCTCTTGACTGCCTGGGCCAAAATATGGGCGGCCGAATAACGGAGCACTGAAAGCTCCTCTTCTTTTGAACACTCTGTCACCGTGCTGTCAGCATTCAACATCTTCATTGATACGTCAAAGGGACGGTTCTTTTGACACACCTTTAACAGACTTACATCGTATCCATCCAGTATTCCTCGCAGAAGCCTTTAAAACCCGGCTCTGTTGTGTATGATTCGTACAACTGCTTAACTTCATTCCCCGAAAGCGCGTAGTTGTATATGCAAAGAGAAGATATCGATCCGACATATGATTTCTGGAAGGGATCTCCTCCCAAAAGTACTTTACGGCATCCTCTGAGCATTGGCATCCCGCCGTTGGATACAGGACCCTTACGTCCGTTTATATACATCCTGACGGATTCGCTTTCTGCATCATAGCAGATACATATATGACTCCACTCGTTGATCATTATCGCTCTTGAGGATGTATCAAAAAAACCTTCCTCATCCTCGCTTATCCTGAAAACACTTATGCCGTCTTCTGCGTTTGTGTATGGTACCAAAGATATGAATCCGCCGTCAAACCTTGCATAAACAACGCTTGACCAGTTCATCTCCTTCTCCGGATTGATCCACAAAGCTATCGTATAGCTGTTCTTTGAAAAGAGCGAACAGGGCAGTTCAACCGTGTTTTCCCCAACCGGGCCGCCTGAGAAGTACAGCGCACCCCTTTTTTTGGTAACACCGTCCGTATACGAAACACCGTCACCTGTAAAACTGCCTTCATCATTTCCGGAGTCCGTACAGAGTGTCTTGTTAAAATCATAGACTGCGCTGACCTTACCGGATAATTTGTCATTTACATGTTCCGAATAATCGCCGGGAAGGAAAAAAGAGGCATCCGACTTGTCACCTGTGGCATCACATCCGCAGGCAGTCAAAAACGCTCTGTCGATCCTGTCTGAAAAACCATATGCAACTATATTCTTATGGGCATCTTTCGTCAGCCTGATGATCGATTTTACAAGCCTGCGGTCGGCTCCATCGTCCAGATTGTGCTCAAGCCACTTCGAATCAAAAACAAAAGTTTCTACAGGCAGACGGTTCATATATCCCACAGACGCAAAGCATGAACCGAAGTTTTTGATGGAAATGCTGACATTCATACCCGCTATCCTCTTCATTCCGAAGATCAGTCTGTCGGTATCTCTCGCTGCAAGGGATCTCTCTGCAAGTGCGATGTCGATATTCTTAAGGTCAACA
>JAILOK010000126.1 GCA_024690825.1 Lachnospiraceae bacterium
AACAATACGGCAAAAAAGCGGATCTGCGGAAAAAAACCGCTGATCATAGCCGCCCAGCCCGCATCCGAAATAAAATACAGGATAAAAGATATGACGGCACGCCTGAACCAGAGCTGCTTTTCCTGAAGAGTACCGTGCAGCTTGTCATTTATCAGTATCATGGCAAGTATTATCACGCAGATAACACTGGCTTCCGTATAGAATACAAAATAATCGAATCCCATGATCTACCGATCCTTCTCTCCTCTCCGGTATAATGACCTACTTAAGACGCGCGAAGTATTCCCGTGTGAGCCGCAACGTATCACGCAGTCCATACTCCTTAAGACAATGGAAGCCTATCCCGACATTTCGCGGGAGCCATGTTATAGCGCGCAACAGACGGTAGTCTTTATCGGAAACAGTGGCGGTAATGATCATCCGGCGGAAAAGTTCGTTTTCCATTTTGCTCTCAAATGTAACCTTCGCCTTCTCCGTAGCTGAAAGAAAATAGTAAAAGTCACTCGCCAGCATGGATTCATGCACATATGCCCGCCATATCTCATGGTCCTCCTCAGGAGTGTTGGATTCCCTGAAAGCATACTTTAATACACCCATTGCACATGCAAAATAAGATTCCACATTTTTGTGAGAAGCCGGCTTCAGCGTAGTGGAGTCCTTCCACCTTCTGTAGTGATAATAACAGTCTGTGATCTGAAACACCCTTTTTGCGGCCATAAAAGCCTTAAACGAGAACAGTTCATCTTCATAGATGATCCCCTCATCGAACCGCAGCGCATTATCGGCAAAAAAACCGGCCCGCCATAACTGCGCGACAACAATAGGCGGATATGCATCATTGTCCTTCGCCCACTTCATATACCCGACACCAGAGAAAACACCGGGTGAATTTTGTGCCGATCTGACAGAAAACTGCAGTTCGCCGGATTTTTCTCCCGATTCCACGAATGATTCCAGGCCAAACACCAGTACATCAAGATCCATCTCATCCGCCAGAGCAGTGGTTTTTTCAAGCAACACCGTATCCACATAGTCATCGCTGTCAATAAAATAGATGTATTCTCCGCAGGCTGCATCCATGCCGCGGTTTCTCGCCACGGACTGCCCACGGTTTTCCTGAGTGATAACTTTGATCCGTGAATCTTTATTTCGATATTCTTCCAGTATGGCGGGAGAACCATCGGTAGAACCGTCATCCACGCAGATTATCTCAATGTCCCTCAGGGTCTGGTTTACCACACTGTCAAGACACTCTCTCAAATATGGTTCTACATTATATACCGGAATGATCACGGAAACCTTTGTGGTATACTGCTGTGTCATTACTTCTCCTCGCCAAGTTCATGATTTGTTTTCATTTTTCGAAGATCTTTCCCATCAGGATCAGACACGCGTCAAAATGTCACTTCACCGTCGTGTGCAAGCAGAGATGCGGATGCGACTCCCTCTATGCCGAGAACCTCCTTGAGCAGCTCGCTCCCTGCATCCGTCCGAAGCTCGATGACCATATCAAGCGAGTTCTGCGTCATATTACGGGATTTAACACTGCTGTACTTGGCATGCTTATCGACAGCTGACAGCAGGAGCGTTTCAATCTCCGTATTGCCTGAGTTCACCACCAGAACCTGAGGGGCTTTTGCCACCGGAAGTTTGTCAAGAACGATTATCCCGACCGTTATGATGAGACTTAACATTACCGCGATCTCCGACAATCCGACGCCGCATATGATCCCCACCGCGATGGACCAGAACAAAAACACAAGATCCATCGGGTCCTTTATGGCAGTACGGAACCTCACAATGGACAGCGCGCCGACCATACCGAGAGATACCACGATACTGGACTGGATGGTTATGATAATGGCTGCAGTTATCACTGCTATGGCCGCAAGGGAAATGTTGAAAGACTTAGAGTAAAATGCCTTCCGGGTCATAACACGGTATACAACAAAGATGTAAAGCGCGATGAATGATGTTATCACCAATGCCAGCGCGGCAGTGTAGATATTGATATCAGTGGCTGTGAATCCCTCAAGGAAGGATTTTTTGAAAATTTCGGAAAAATTCATTGTGTGACCTCCAAATGTTAAAATGACGATTCCCTGCAAAGATAATATTTTGAAAAAGTTGTCTGCCTGAGCGTGCCAAGATTAAGGGCACGATAGATAAAATCAGGCAAAAACTCGTCATACTTTACTTCCATGATATGAAGACCCTTAGGCATCAGCGGGCGTCGCGGAATGTTTTCCTCAAAAAAGCCTGAAGGAGATGCAGAAAATGAAATCCCCATATCAAAAGTGACCCGGACGTTACCCATGGAATATTCAAACGGTATCCTTGCATATTCGACGATGATCACGGGATGAAGCCCCATAAGAATCATTTTCCGGGCCGGAGGCGGAAGTTTGTCCACGCATAAATCCTGCCTCTCCATGAGTGAATGTGCCAGGTCAACGGAAATCGGCGTGGATGTTTTTTGCGTCTTTCCTCTTTCCTTCCTCTTACATTCCAGCCTGATGTAATCTTTCGACCGATCATAAATCCTGATACGGTATTTCTCACGGGGATCGGTCCCGTCACGGTTTTCATAATAACACCTATCCTGATCATCGTCAAAATACAGGCTTCGAATGCTGTATTGCCCGTCAGACCCGGCATGCTGGTCCAACCGCATCAGCGGCTGTATACGGGCTTTCAAAATGGCACACTGCGTCTCAGTAACAATATATTTAAACTCATGACGGTATTTCAGTTTATCGTATTCCATGTTCACACCACCCTTTCCCTTTAGGATTCCGCCCCGATCCGGCACGGAGCATAACAGTCATAAATACGATCATAATCAGTACTGTCAGTGCCGCTATACACGGCTTTGTGCTGCTTTGCCCCAAGAACAAAGCTATGCCATAAATGCCGTCAGTATAAATATTTGTATATAACGTTATATCATCCGTAATAACGGCACTCGGATCAAAGGGCTCACCGGTGCCTTCGTAATACCAGGTATCTCCAACCCTTACATCATAATAATCAGGTAATGGAAAACTTGCCGGCGGCGGAAGACTTGAACCGTCTTCTCCATCCGGGATACTTAAAAAGCGGTATTGTTTCAGGCCTTTCAGCGTGATAGTGTGGTATGACTTTCCTTCTATCCAAGCGGAATTCAAAAAATCAATCCGCTCTTTTAAAAAACCCAGATCCCTTTCCATTCCGATCTCTGACTCCTCAAGATCCCAGCGGAGTTCGTTTAACAAAGAAGCCTGCCGGATTGTTTCCGTATACTGCCTGCTCCCGCTCGCAAGCAGCCATTCCAGCTCAGGCAGACAGCAGTCTCTGTACACGGTCATTACTTTTTCCCTGAATTCGGGTTTTTCCATCAACGCATGGAACCATGGGGTGTAAGCTTCATCACTTCCCCATTCCCTGTTTGCCAGAAATGACCTTGGATCACGATTCAGATACTCTCCGTATGTGTCATCATAATCCCAGCACGGGCCGGCATATAATCTGTCATGAAGATCATTCCATATAAAATACTGGCTCGAAATGCCTGTATCATTGTTCGCAAATATCTCTTCCACCAGATATTTCCTTGCAAAAGAATCGATATCAATGCTGTCCATCCAGCGATGATCATCCGGATCCTCATTTAACAGTGCTTCCTGAAACTGCATAACACTGTTCTTCAGGTTTTGGAAGATCGCTCTGTCTGCCGATTCCGGCAGAACAACTCTTGCCTTGACCCCGCCGTTAAACTCAAAGGCAGCCTTATCTCCTCTGTACCTGTCTGTATGGAACAATACGCCATTATCGGGCAGTACCTCTGTATTATGAAAATCCGACATATGCTCCGTAAGAAGATACAAACCCGTATAATCGCCGTTTAAGTACAGATCGACAAATGATGCATGAGGTGAAAATCCTTCAAAACTGCCAATCTTATCAGCAAAGTCAAAGATAACTTTGTTGCGGAGGTTGGTCGAATCATAAGCATTGGCAAGCAGCACCCATTTTGAACCCGAGCCCATTCCAAGCAGGTCAGATTCCTCTGAAAGATACACATTGTAGGGTTTTTTGTCAAGCTTCCAGGTAGAGTTCCCGTGCCCCCTAATCTTATCAAGACCGTCTCCTCTGTAATCCGGTTCTCCTTTGTCCGTAAGCAGCAGGATATTCGCATTTTCCTTATGCGTTTTATCCTTATCAATATTGTCTATTGTTCCCGACTCGGTTTCAATATACATCGTCGCAACATTTTCAGACTGCATAAAACGGATCGTAGTCTCATTTCCGCCGTCCGTCAGACTGTATTCGGTATTAAGCTCAAGCCATGAACAATCCGCTCCGTTTTCGATACTGACTCCGTCAATACTGACAGATCTTCCTCCGGCAGGCTTCATGGTCAGAGCACTCATCCGTGCATAAGAGGGAAGAAAGACAACAAGTTGTCCGTCCCAATCTTCCCAGCAATGTATCGTTTCGCTCATCCCGTCTCCGGAAGAAAGCATGAAGGACAGTTCATCCGCAAACGGCTGCACAGATTGATTTTCTTCTGTCCTGTCTGTGAAAAACAAAGGCAGTGACAGCAACAGTAACAGAGGTATCGATAAGATCACTGCCAAAGAATACTTCTTCATATATTATGTTCCCCATGAACGCCGCATTTTCGCCTTAATATCCGTCTTAAGTCAGCGCTGCCCATGACAGCCAGAAATATGATCATTATCAGCAGGGTCAGCGCTGCCATATAACGTTCTGTATGGATATGCCTCTCATGCGATACAAAAGTCTCAGTTTCATATGCTTTTACGTATAACGTAATATCTTCCGTAAGGACTGTACTCGGGTCAAAAGGCTCATCGGTGCCTTCATAATACCAGGTATCGCCAATCCTTGCATCATAATGATCGGGGACTGCAAAATTTCCCGGCGGCGGAAGGCATGAACCGTCTTCTCCGTCCGGAATACATAAAAAGCGATCATAATACAGGCCTTTAAGAGTGATCGTGTGGTATGACTTTCCTTCTATCCATGCGGAATTCAGAAATTTGACACGCTCTTTTAAAAAGCGCATATCCCGTTTTGCCAAAACGTCAGGCTCCGGCATATTCCAGCGGATCTGATTTAACAAAGCGGCCTGACGGATGGTATCTGCATACTGCTGCCCCCCGGTCTTAAGCAGCCATTCCAGTTCGGGCAAACAGATATCTCTGTAAACGGCAGTTACTTTTTCCTTAAATTCAGGCTTTTCCATCAACTCATGGATCCATGGCGTGTAATCACTGTCAGTTACCCATTCTCTGTTTGCCAGAAAAGACCTCGGATCACGCTCAAGATACTCTCCATATGTGTGATCATAATCCCAGCACGGGCCTGCAAACAGGCTGCCCTTAAGATCATTCCATATATAATACTGGCTTTGAAAGAAAGCGTCATTGTTCATGAATATCTCTTCTACAAGATATTTCCTTGCGAAGGAATCGATATCTATACTGTCCATCCAGCGAAGATCATCCGGATCCCCGGTTAACAGTCTTTCCTGAAACTGCGTAACAATATCCTTCAGGTTTTGCCGAAGCGATCTGTCAGTACTTTCGGGCAGATCCACTCTTACCTTGTTTCTGCCATTGAACTTAAAAGCATAAGTGCCTCCGCTTTTTCTATCCATATGGAACATGATGCCATTCTCAGGCAGGACCTCTGTATTGTCGAAACCCATAATATCCTCAGTAAGAAGATACAATCCCGCATAATCACCGTTTAAGTACAGGTCGACATATGCCGAATGCGGAGCAAATCCTTCAAAGCTGCCAATCTTGTCTGCGAAATCAAGGACCATTTTGTTACGAAGATTGCTCGGTTCCATTGCATTGGCCAACAGCACCCATCTTGAACTCCCTCCCATGTCAAGCAGGTCAGATTCATGCGAAAGATACAGATCATATGGTCTCTTGTCAAGCTTCCAGGTGGAGTTCCCGTGTCCCCTGATCTTATCAATGCCGCCTCCTCTGTAATCAAGCTCTCCATTGTCGGTAAACAGCCAGATTCCGGCATTTTCTTTGTGCATTTTATCCTGATGGATGTGTTCCATGGTTCCCGACTCGGTCTCAACATACATCGTTGCAACATTTTCAGACTTAAGGAACCGGATCGTTGTTTCATTTTTTCTGTCGGTTATACTGTATTCCGTATTGAGATCAAAACACGAACAGTCCATTCCGTTTCTGATCTTAATACCGTCGATCCTTACGGACCTGAACCGGGCTGGTACCATGATCAGAGCATCCATCTTCGCATATGACGGCAGAAAGACCACGAGTCCTCCGTCTTCATCCGCCCAGCAGCGTATATTTTCGTTTATCCCGTCTCCCGAGAAAAGCACGAAGGACAGTTCATCCGCCAGCGGCTGCGCCTTCTGAGTTTTCTCAGCCCTGCCGGCAAATATCAGAGCTGCTGATGCCAGCAGAAACAACGGTATTGATAAGATCATCGCCAAAGAATACTTCTTCATACATTGCGCTCCTCATACACACTACCTTTTCTCCTGAGGATCCGTACAATATCGGCACGGCCCATGGCTATCAGAAATATGATCATTATCAGCAGGGTCAACGCTGCTATATAACGTTCTGTATGGATATGTCTCTCATGCGATGCAACTGTCTCATTTTCATATGTTTTTACGTATAACGTAATATCTTCCGTGATGACTGCATCCGGATCAAAAGGTTTACCGGCATCTTCATAATACCACGTGTCCCCTACTGTTTTATCGAAACTGTCATTTGGCGGCAGGTCGAGAGGCGAAGGCAAAAAAGAACCGTCCCCGCCTTCCGGAACAGAATAGAAGCGATAATCTCCCAAACCTTTCAGTATTACCGTGTGGTATGACTTTCCTTCTATCCATGCAGAATTCAAAAAATCAATCCGCTCTTTTAAAAAGCGCATATCCCGTTCCATTCCGATATCCGGTTCATCCTGATCCCAGCGGAGCATATTTAATAAAGAAGCCCGGCGGATCGTGTCTGCATACTGTTTCCCACCTTCCTTTATCATCCATTCCAGCTCAGACAGACAACAGTCTCTGTACACGTCTGTCACTTTATCCCTGAATTCAGGTTTTTTCATCAATGTATGGAACCAGGGTGTATAGGATCTGTCTTTTGCCCACTCCCTGTTTGCCAGGAATGACCTCGGGTCGCGCTTTAGATACTCTCCGAATGTGTCATCATAATCCCAGCACGGGCCGGCATATAATCTGTCCTTAAGATCATTCCATATATAATACTGGCTCGAGGTAAAGGCATCATTGTTCATGAATATCTCTTCCACCAGATATTTCCTTGCAAAGGAATCGATATCTATACTGTCCATCCAGCGATGATCATCCGGATCAGCGGTTAACAGTCTTTCCTGAAACTGCATAACGGCATTCTCAAGTTTTTGGCAGACCGATCTGTCTGCAGGCTCCGGTAGAACCACCCTTGCCCTAAATCCATCATTAAACTTAAAGGCATAGGTGCCTCCGCTGTGCCTGTCTGCATGGAACAAGATGCCGTTCTCAGACAGCACCTCGTTATTGTCAAAACCCGAAACATGCTCCGCAAGAAGATACAACCCGGCATAAGTGCCGTTCAGATAAAGATCCACATATGACGTATCCGGTGAAAATCCTTCAAAACTGCCGATCTTATCCGCAAAATCAAGGATCATTTTATTGCGGAGATTGCTCGAATCATATCCATCGGCAAGCAGCACCCATTTTGAACCCCGTCCAAGGTTAAGAAGGTCAGATTCATGCGAAAGATACAGATTATACGGTTTCTTGTCAAGCTCCCAGGTGGAATTCCCGTGCCCCCTGATCTTATCAATGCCGTCGCCTCTGTAATCAAGCGCTCCCTTATCCGTAAACAGTTGGATCCCGGCATTTTCTTTGTGCATTTTATCCTGATGGATGTGATCCATTGTTCCCGATTCGGTTTCAATGTACATCGTAGCAACATTTTCTGACTGTAAAAAACGGATCGCAGTCTCATGTTTACCGTCACTCAGGCTGTATTCGGTATTGAGATCAAGCCATGAACAGTCCGCTCCGTTTTCTATTCTGATACCGTCAATACTGATGGTTCTTTTGCCGGAAGGTTTCATGGCCAGATCACCCATACGCGCATAGGAAGGCAGAAAGACCACAAGTTGTCCGTCTTTATCCTCCCAACAGTGAATCGTTTCGTTTATCCCGTCTACGGAAGAAAGCATGAAGGACAATTCATCCGCCAATGCCTGCGCCGGTCGTTTTTTTTCTGTCCTGCCAATTAAAAACAAAGATATTGATATCAACAGCAACAAAGATAATGATAAGATCATTACCCCAAAATACTTCTTCATAAGTTGCGCTCCTCATATACGGCAGGATCGCTTCCGCAGTCCCCGACGGGCAAAACATTGAAACGTTTTTTGTCGTATCTCGCCTTTTTTCTGTCACAGAGGATCCCGACCATATCAATAAGCTTCATCACGTTAAAAAGCAGCCATTCAAGCCGGAGTGCCATGGTCAAAAAAAGAGACCGCCCTCTATCCTGCGGCGCGGCAAGGAATTCCGCAAAGGGGAGCTCAGGTTCTTTCTCCAACGCTTCTATCTCACCAAGGCCAAGGCTGCCCCGAACGTTTTCAAATCTCAGGCTGAAGCCCCGACATGACCCGCCTTCCGTTTCTATCTTAAAGACCGAAAAGTCATTTTTGCTCTCATAATGCTTACTGATGACCTTCTCCCGACCATCCTCTGGGTACAGTTTCAGTCTAACATCTGTCGAAATGCCTCCCGGAGTATTGAAGTAAAGTAAGATCAGCTTTATATCCGAAGGCTCTTTCAGCCTGACTTTAACTGTCTTTTCTTCATCTTCCGGTTCCGGTCTGAAGCACAGGCTCGTAAGATCGCAGTACTCTTCATCGGCATTATCGGGTTCGAACAGTTTATTGTCATTAAGCCAGCACACTTCACCGGAGGTAGCTGTAAGCTCAGCTCCCAGGATTTTATTAGCCATGTTCCTCTGCCAGTAGACCGTATCGGAGTTTATGACACTGTCTGCCATATGCCAAATGTGCTGCGTCCGATAACAGAGGAGCACTTTGAAAAGCAGGTTGGATGCCATAAACACACTGTTGCAATCCCCGGGAACCCGGTAACAGATCCTATCCTCCCAAAAGTTGAATGCCGTTCCGAACTCGCTGAGCGGCGGCATGGAAGGAAGATGGGGAAAGCGAAAGAAGTCTTTACTGCCGAACGCATTCCCCTCATAAGCAAATTTTTCAAGAAACGCAGGCGAATAGGCCGGATCCTTTTTAAAAAGAAGCGCCAAAGCTTCGAGGGTCATAAGGTACAGGGTTCTGTGGTCCGGATGGGAATCAAATCCGACCGTGATAATAACATCCGGCCGAAGTCTGTCTATAAGCTCCTCTATATCCTCACGATATGCTCCCTTTGTATAGGACACATGCTCATTCGTCCTGACAAAGTGCCACTCATCAATATCCCGGGCAGGTCCGTGAGTCGCCCGAAAGCCTGCTGCCGAAGTCTTTACCTCATCATATCCGGAATCGTATATACCTGTTCCCTGCCATGAATCCCCATATCCTCCGAAGATAACTTTACTCCGGTCGACGCCCATCATCTTAAGCGCCTCAAGACTTTCACGGGCTCTTGCCCCACTTTCAAACGGATAGTAATCGCCGTTTGTCGCTATATATACAAATACCTCATAGCCACTGCGGCAGAGGTTTACAAGCATCGGCCCGCCCACAAGCGATTCATCATCTTCATGCGGAACCATCAAGAGAACCCTGCTCATACTGCATTCTCCTTCCTATTCTGCAGCATCACTCAACATAAACGTTCAGGGGATGCAATTCCACCGGACCCCAGTACTGTTGAAGCCAGATCAGCTTTTTTTCGGAACCGCTGTCTACAATATTAAACAAAAATCCCGGATAAACCCCGTCTATCAGAACCTCATTTCCCAATTTATCTCTCTTAAACGCAACAATATCCGCGCGGAACTTTCCCGGAGCAAGATGCCGTGTATCAAAATCTATAACAACTGACTGTTCAGCACCTGCAAGAGTGACAGATCCCCCGGAAAAAACCGTAGCTGCGAGTTCTCCCGCGGCCGTCTTTATTTCGAATCTTATATAGAGATCTTCCACCGGTCTTAATACCTGATAGTAAAGCTTCAGCTTTATGATCTCATTACATTCAAATATCATACTTTCGGTATGAAGAACTTCCAATCGTTTTAACATGCAGGGCGGATCATCAATATTGGACCTGAGATGATCCTCTCCATACTCTACATGCGCAGAGCCCTCTCCCGTTGTACCCATATATATACCTATTCCCTCTTCAACCCCTCCGTCATACACTTTCTTTCCTTGATCCAGTACTATCACCCGGTCACAGAGCTGGCGGATCGTATTCATATTGTGGGAAACATAGAGAATCGTGCGCCCCTCCGTTTTTGAGACGCTGTTCATTTTATCAAGGCATTTAGTCTGAAAGGCCATATCACCGACAGCCAGCACTTCATCCATGATCATGATCTCGCTGTCCAGATGGGCGGCAACGGAAAATGCAAGCTTAACATACATGCCGCTGGAATAGCGCTTGACCGGTGTGTCAATAAACATACCGCACTCGGAAAATTCTATTATATCCTCCATCTTTTCACTGATCTCTTTTCTCGTCATGCCGAGGATCGCACCGTTCATGTAGATATTCTCACGGCCGGTGAGCTCTTCATGAAAACCGGTGCCCACTTCCAGCATCGAAGCGACCCGGCCGTTTATGCCGATCCATCCGCTTGTCGGTACTGTGATCCTTGAGATGAGCTTAAGAAGTGTTGATTTTCCCGCACCGTTGTGTCCGATGATCCCGACACGTTCTCCCTTCTTAACCTCGAAAGAGACCCCATCCAGGGCCAGAAATGTATCCCCTTTTTTGTATTCCTTTTCTCCAATTATCTGTGTCGGATCCTCCTGCCCGCGGATCCTGGCGCCAAGGCGCTGGAACTCCTCACGCAGGGTGGTTCCTCCTATCTGTCCAAGTACGTACTGTTTTGAGACATTTTCTACTTTAAGCATCAATTCTTCCATGTTCCGCTCCTCAAATCGTATCCATAAACGAACGCTCGATGCGGCTGAACAGGATGAGTCCTGCCATAAACACGGCGAGGGTGACTACCCAGCTCAGAATGTAGTATTTCAGGTCAAAAAAGCCGAAACCGAACACCGAACGCCTGAAAGTGGTCAGAATAGGCGTAACGGGATTCAGCAGATAGAGACTCAGGTACTTCTCCGGTATCAGCTTAAGCCCATAGACGATGGGACAGCCGTAACGCCAAAGTTCCAATCCAAAGCCTACCAGCATGGCCAGATCGCGATATTTCGTGGTAGCCGAAGAAATGATTATGCCGAAACCGACGGCAAGGATCATCATCTGCAGGATAAGCAGCGG
>JAILOK010000028.1 GCA_024690825.1 Lachnospiraceae bacterium
CTTTTCCATTTCCGCTTTCTGGCTTTCACTTGGAGGTACCTGCAGCCCCGGTGACTGAAGTACGAGTTTTCCCGGCAACGGAACATTTATACCCTCGTGTCTGATATATACACATAAAGACATCGCCTGTCCGCCACCGGATGAAGTTCCGAAAAAGCGTATCGACGATGCGTCATATTCGGTTAGTATGTCCTGATATACTTTTAATGTGCTTTGCAGGGTCTTGGCAAGCCTGTGCTCCGGAGCCATAGGATATAGAGGAAACCACACCTTGGCATGACAGTTGTCCGCTATCTGACCGCAGAGTATAATGTCTCCGGGATCCGGCGGCAAGATGTAGCCTCCTCCAAACAGATATAGTACTGCCCGCTTAGGCGTTGAGTCTTTCTTGCTAACCGTATAGCACGTAGTCCCATCGATCACTTTTGTTTTGATATCAAAAGCATCCATCTTGGAATACGGAATCTTTAATGGCTTTTTCTGCTTCTCCTTATAACTCTCAAGAAGCTTTTCAAAGTCTGCTCCCTGCTTATCCAGCATCCTGTTTACCCCGATCAGTTTAAATAATCCGCTGATCATTTTCGCCTGAATACTTGGCATATCGCCGTCCTCTTCGGTTAGCCTTAGCTAACACTATACGATAACACTCGTTTGCGTTTCTGTCTATAATCTACATACAAAAAAGTGGGTACCCACACACAAAACGCAGCTATGATCGATTCTTTGATCATGCAGATAGCCGGTATGCTCTGTGCCTGAATATATCCTACGAGGCCTGTAATTCAAACATATGTGCATAGGTTCCTTTTATTTCACAAAGCTGCTTATGATTACCCCTCTCTATGATCTGTCCGTCAGATACGACCAATATCTGATCGGCATCCTTAATCGTCTTAAGCCTATGTGCAATGACAAGTAATGTTTTGTTATTGCATAATTCCGATATAGCTTCCTGTATGGCTCTTTCATTATCTGCATCAACGCTGGCCGTCGCTTCATCAAGGATTACTATGGGTGCATCCTTTAAGATACATCTTGCTATGGATATTCTCTGTTTCTCGCCGCCCGAAAGAGATGCCCCGCCTTCTCCGATCACGGTATCAAAGCCGTCCGGCAGCTGCATGATAAAGTCGTAGCATCTGGCCTTTTTTGCAGCTTCCTTGACATCTTCCCTTGTTGCATCCGGACGTCCTATTGCAATATTGTTAAATACCGTATCCTGAAAAAGATATACGCGTTGAAAGACCATACTGATCTGATCCATAAGGCTGCCAAGAGACACTTCCCTTATATCCTTCCCATTCACATATATGTGACCGCTCCCTACATCCCAGAATCTTGCAAGAAGCGAAGCTATGGTTGACTTGCCTCCTCCCGAAGGACCGACAAGCGCAGTCATCTCTCCCGGCTTTACCGTGAACGAAATGTCATTTAATACCTTCTTCTCGTTATATCCAAAGGTAACATTCTCATATTCTATCGCCGGGACTGATGCGTCGGATTTTTCTACCAAAGTATCTTTTCCTTCGTCTGCCAATTCCTCAGCCTTAAATACCTCTTCTATCCTGTCAAGACTCGCTGATGTGACAGTAAGTCTTGCCATTTGGCTGTAATAACTCTTAATAGCAACAAACATGTCAAACAAAAACAATGCCATTCCCACCATGTATGTATCAGGTATCATTCCCTTTACATACATGATCCCCGACAGTGCCAGCATCAGAGAAGTTCCGATCCCAAACGTTAGGTAAAGTGCTCTTGACCACGGACTGTAGGCGATCTCGAAATCTATGCTCTCCCTACAACTTTTTTCAAATTCGCTGCTGAGTTTTTTTGATCTTTCACCGAGCAAATTAAAGGATTTGATGATCCCGATACCTTCCGCAAAATCAAGAACCTCCTCAGTTAATGACTCACTGCCCTCCTGCTTGATCACCGAGTGTTTCATTGTAGTTTTAAGCATAAGATTGCCGACTATAATAAAAACCGCTGTAATAAGTGCAGATAAAAGCCCGAGCCTTATATCCATCACAAACATCATAAGGATCATGAGCCCCTGCGAAATGATAAATGATACAAGCTCCGACAAAACTCCCATGCAGTTTTCCTCTATGAATACCATGTCGGTAGAAAGAACCGCACTGATCTTGCCGATATTTCCTTCGGTAAAATATCCCATGGGGAGTTTTCTCAGATGATCTCCCAGTCTCATTCTCATATCCGCAAATACCATATATCCGGTAGCGGACTGCAATATATTGGTGATATGTTCAAACACCGCTTCTATTATCACGCTAAGTACTATCGCTATTCCGAAGTACAGGCATTTACTTTTATCCATCTGCCCCTGCATAAAAAGGCTTATCACGAAAAAGCATAGCACTAACGGTGCCTTCATCATAATGCCTTTAATAAATGACGTAACGTAGGACAAACGGATCCGCTGCTTGTGTTTACCGGTAATACCGATCAGTCTGTGCAATATTTTTAACATGATTTCAGACCTCCTTAATCTTCCACGTGCTGGCACTTACAGATGCATCCCAGAATTTTTTATATTCCGGACAGGTTAAGAGAAGGTTTTCATGTCTGTCGGCAGCAATTAAGTTTCCCTCCTTTATAACACATATCATGTCCGCATTCTTAACGGTCGACAGTCTGTGAGCAATAACAAGCACGGTCTTGTCTTTTACGATCTCATCGATCGCAGCATTCAGTTTTTCTTCATTTTCCGGATCCATAAATGCCGTTGCCTCATCAAGGACAATGATCGGAGCGTCCTTAAGAATAGCCCTCGCAAGCGAGATCCGCTGTCTTTCTCCGCCTGATAACTGCTTTCCCCCATCACCTGCCATTGTCTCAATGCCATCAGGCAGTCTGTCAAGGAATTCATCGCACTGGGCTCTGTGTGCAGCCTCAAGCACCTGCGCTCTTGTCGCATGCGGATTCCCGATCAGTATATTCTCATATAATGTCGTATTAAAAAGGAACTGTTCCTGCGAAACATAAGCCACGAGTTCATTCAGTGCTTCAAGTGATATTTCGGTAATATCCTGACCGCCTATCTTTATCACGCCTTCATCCAGGTCATAGTAATGTACCAGCAGCTTTGCCAGGGTGGATTTACCGCTGCCGGATTCACCCACAAGTGCGGTGGTCGTCCCCTGCATCATCTTTAAGTTCACGCCGTGAAGTACCTCATCGTCTTCATAACCGAAGTGTACGTTCTCAAATGACACGTCTTTGTTTTCACCGTTGAAAACGGAATTCCCCGACTTAAGCGGCGGATGCTCCATGAGCTTCTCAAGCTCCGATATCTTGTAATCAAGCTGTGGGAACTTGCCCGCAAAATTAAGTGCCTTTAACAGCGAAGGTCCTACTGCAAATGACATGCACAGTACCAGGATCAATTTATCAAGCATTATTGTTCCCGAAAGCACCATGAGAGAACCAATCGGCAGCATAAGCAGACACAGACACGGAAGTACGCTTGAGTATGCGGCCATCCACGGCCAGCATACCTTATACCATGCTATGGTAAAATCCCGGTAGCTTCTCACAACCTCTCCGAATCTTTTATAGGAATCTCCGTCCTTATTGAATACCTTAACGATCTCCATTCCGTTCACGTACTCAATAATGGTATTGTTCATCCTGGCTGCAGATTCATAATAATCATTCATCTTATCAAATCCCGCCTTCATCATCATGCCCATAGCCAGCATCCCGACGATCAGCGGAACAAGCGACAAAAGACCAAGTCTCCAGTCTATGATGAACATCAGAACAATGATAAGTACCGGAATAAATATATTCGCGATTCCCTCCGGTATGGCATGAGCAAGGAGCAGTTCGATCTGATCGATGTCATCGGTAAAAATCTTTTTTATGCGGCCTGTACCAAGGCTTTGGATATTGCCAAGAGGCTGTTTTTCAAGCTTTCCCTGCAGGGAAACACGTAGGTTTTTAAGAGTGTTATATGCACTTATATGTGAGAATTCCAAACCCTTTACGTAAAAAAAGGCAAAAAGCATCTCACATACAGCCACAAAAATGACTCTTATCATCACAAAACCAAAATCAACGTGCTGCCCTCTCGTGAGCGGTGAGATTATCTGATAAAGAAAGAAATACGGAAGTATGTTGGCCACTATCCCAAGCGACATAAGCACTGCCGCCCATACTGTGTACTTCTTATACTCTCCGACATACGGAGCAACCTTCTTAAACATAGTGCGTCCTCCCTGTCCAGGTTTTCTTGGTTAGCTTTTGCTAACCTATATTCATATTTTTAGCCGTCATATGACGGCTTATATGCAAAATATTTCATTTCATATCAATTACCGCTGCCCAATCGAAGAATCTGCATATCATTCTGCAATGCTCCTCGATCTGCTCATGAGACATATTATGCACAAACGGTTCACAGATAGCACTCCAAAATGATGTCAGTAAAATATGGAATTCTTCATGGCTTACCTTCGCTCCGGCAATCCCTCTTCTGTATGCTTCACTGTAAAACTGTTCATAAGCATAGCTCATTTTTTCAACATAATCGTGACTATAGTTTTCAAATCCGGTTCCGGCACATCTGTCGATAAGGATCTTAAAATCATCCCCAAAGCTTTCGATCAGATGAAATATCGGTATCATGGATTCATAGCTCATGATCCATGATTCACGTATCTCATCATCGCTAAGTGCGGAAAAATCTACTCCGGAGCGCAATTCAAGAAAAGAATCCAATTCTCCCACAATGCCCTCAACTACTGCACAAAAAAGTTCATCTTTTCCCTTATATCGTTTGTATACGGCTCCCGTCGTTACTCCGGCATTTTCACAGATCGTTTTCAGATCCGCCTTTAAAAAGCCATGCTCCAAAAATTCTCTTCTTGCACTTTCGATCAATCTGGGATCTATACTTGTATCACGTACTGACATATTTTCTCCAAATCAAATACTGATAATTTAATTATCGATAATTATATTATCAGCATTTGATACCGCTGTCAAGTTTTTTTAGGGATAACTGATATCTGATATCTTCTCCAGGAAAACTGTCTATAATTCGCACATAAAAACGGGTAACCACGCCAAAAACGTAGCTACCCGCCTGTATTTAATCGCCCATGCCCATACTGATTATTTCAAAAAACAGGGATTTCATGCTTCATAGATTCTTCTAGCAAACGACCGTATCTGTTGACCCGTTTCCTATACTCGGCGTACCTGTTGCTTTAATTGCACCTAAACTATGGACCGGAATTGCATCTTTTACCAGCACAGTATATTCCAGCCCCATCTCAGCAAGCAGCCAGAGAGCTTTGGCCTGTATTTTTACAGATTGGTGATCAAGAAGGGATGACACATACGGTATATTTTCTTTCCATTTGTTCTTTCCCTTCGTTAATACTCCAAGTTCTTTATAGAGTTCTTTCTCTTCCACCTCTCTGTCCTCTTATTTCAATGACTGTTTTCGGATCAAACAGACTGTTTTGCAAATCTATCCAGTGTTTCTTTTGTAAGCGCCAAAAAACAGCATCCTTATAAACTGTCTCCCAATATGATACCTTAAAAGAAAACTGTGAGGAGGATATCATATGGACTTATCGGTTATAGAGCTTAGACTGCAACAATGGAAACCAATCTTTGAAGCCCAGGCTAAGAGCGGGCTTGGTAAGAACGAATGGTGTAAAAAAAATGGGATCTGTCGTTGGGAGTTTTACAGACGGCAGCGGGAACTGCGCCAATATCTTCTGAGAGAAAGGTTCCCGGAGGGAGAATCCGAAGCCGAAACCACTGATCTTTCAGCTGTTCCGGAGACATTTGTAGAACTGCCGATGGTTTCAAAGGTTCCGGCTGAAATATGGGATGGATCCGCTTGAAAAGGGCACGCTTTTCCTCTTCTGCGGAATACGCAGGGACAGGATAAAGGGGCTGATGTGGACCGGCGACCGCTTTTTAATGCTCTATATTCGTCTCGCCGAAGGCCGTTTCAGCTGGCCCAGGACCGCGGGCGAGGCCACAGCGTCTCTGGGCAAGAGTTTATGCGGCTTACGGACGGAGTGACGGCAGCCGAGACCCAAAGGCTACAGGAGGCTCTGTCTCAAAAGGATCAGGAGATCGCTGGCCTTAAAAAGCAGCTTGCCGAAAAAACAAAGGCGTATAACACACTCCAAAAGACCATGAAGAAAGCTTCTGCCCTTCTTGCGGCGGCTGCCGGGGACGAAGAATAATCATTTTTTGAGGGGGATCGGATGAAAGCTGGAAGCGTTGCTTATTATGAATCCATAAAGGAGCTGGATAAAAACATCCTCAAGGTAAAATCCACCTTTGGCCGAAAAACGGAATCTCTTCTTTCCCTCATATCCTCTGCAAACGATAAGGAAGATGAGCCGGAAGACGAAAGCCAGACTGAAGATAAGGGAGAAGCCCCCTCAGGGAAACGTGTCATCCAATTCACGAAAGGCGCTAAAAAAGGCAAGGGCAGCAAAAAGCCCGGCAAGCACCGCGGCAAAAACAAAAACAGCCTGAAAAAATCCCTGGAATCTTTTCCTCAGGAGTACGTCTATGATATAGATATCAGGCTTCTGAATGAACTCTATGGCGAAGGAAACTGGGACATCGTCCTCTGGCATAAACACAGCACCGTTGAAAAGATACCCGTGTCCTACTATGTAAGGAACGTCTATACGCCAGTTATCTCTGTGGGAAAGGAGCGGCATCTTTATACGATCCCCTACCTGAATCCGCTTATGGATCACAGTTATATTTCCCCGTCCATTCTTGCTGACATACTTTATCGTAAATTTGTACTATCTCTTCCGTTCTATCGGCAGGCAGTTGATTATTTCATGTCCGGCCTGCGCCTTAGCAAACAGACCATCATAAACTGGGGCAATACCTCCGTTCCAAAGTACTTTGAATAAGAGCCTACTCAACCGGGAGAGCCAACTGGCTTTTCGCAGATACCATCGACGGAGCTAAAGTTAATGCAACGGTGTATTCAATCACGGAGACCGCCAAAGCCAATGGAGCGGACATATTCCTTTACCTTAAATACCTTCTTGAAACGAAGTTGATGAGGATCATCAGAATCGTCAGTAAAAGGAACGTCTTGTCTTTGGTCGTTTCTATTGGGATAAGCTTAACATCATCTCTTACAATCAGCAACAGTAAGATCATTGACAACATCCCGAATATCCCCTGAATCGTCTCAATCCATTTTATCTCATTCGTCATGTTCATAATTGGATTTGACGCCGGTTTTATAAAGGGCAAGATTTGCAATAACGTAAAATCTCACCCCCTAAACATTTTCTTTCTTGGAGGTTAGGCTTGCCGGCCCGAGTCACCTCTTGCTTACACATGCCGTGCAATGGTTCTGCATACGCCTTATACCCCGGATCTATATACCGTCAGATGAGCGAAACCACAGATCCAGATACATGACATTTAAAGGATCAATTACTGCATCACATATCTCACCCGGCTTATAACAGGTGATCTTCTCATCCTCGTATCCAAGCCTTTCTCCTACTATGATATCATAGGAATTCATGCCGGCTTTATTGAGCATCCTGTCTATTTTTTTGGGATCTTCTCCATCGGAGGTGT
>JAILOK010000084.1 GCA_024690825.1 Lachnospiraceae bacterium
CAGCAGTTCCATGCTGCGATGAAGTATATCTCCGGCAACGTTACCGATTGGCCTGAGCATATCCCAATTATACTCATCAAACCTTTCCGCGGTCTTTTTATGATAAGATCCCTTTTCCATATTGCTGGGAGATTCTTTTACAACCATACCTGCGGTCTTTAATTCCTGTTTTTTTGCCTCAGGATAATCATCATTCGAGGAAGCATACGATTTGGGGTTCTCTGCTTCGTAAGGCTTATTCTCCAGCTTATCTGCCGGAAGGATCCGGGCAATCTTTTCTGATATATCATCAGATTCGCTTATCCTATAGGAATAGGTCGTGTCCCCCGCTTTCATGTAATATGTCCTATCCTGATGATCAGCATCCAATTCAGCTTTTTTGATCGCAGAAGTCAGTTTCTTCCGTGCAAACAGCCCATTATGGCTTATGACATCCATAAAAACAACAGCCTGCCCCGCACGGGTTGCTGCAACATATTCCAAACGGTGCAGTTCCGCTTTTTCGGATCGGTCAGCTTTTTCTTTTGTCTGCGGATATCCATTCAGAGATGTCCAGAACTTTTCTCCCGGATAAAACCGGTCACCATCCATGCATTTGGCGGGAGAACGGTCATTCTTTCCCCTACGATCCAAAAAGATCACTATCTCGCCTTCAAGTCCCTTAGTCTTATGCAAGTTCATGAAGCGAACCGCATCGGAATTCTCATCCAGCGATAATTCATGCTCGCACTTTGTGTTCAGGTAATTCTGCATGGCCTCTGCCATCTCGATTCCCGTCCCCGTCACATCCACGCAAAGGCTTTCGATCATCTGCCTGATATGTGCCTGTGAACTCAGTGCTTCTACCCTGCTCACCGATTCGTCTTTATCAAAAAGCGCTGATACCTGTTTCTCAAGATACTCAGCCATGCCGTAAGCGGTCATTGATTTCGCATCCTCATATAAGCAGTCCAGTATACTGTGAGACAGTTCATTCAGTTTCTTTTCGCTCTTTATGTTAAGAGTCTCCCTGAGCGCTTCTTCAGCTCCGGTCCTGTAAAACGGATCCCTCGGATTGACAAGATACTGATACAGCATCACAAAGACTACAAGAGCCTTGTCAGTCTTCATGTCTTCTTCCCCGTCAAGGACTACCGCGATCCCGTTTTTCTTCATCGCGGCAACATATTTATCCATCATCGGTTTGTTTTGGCTGATCAGCAGAAAATCCGAGCGTCTGATATCATCGGCGTAAGGCTTATGATCGGCATCATATCTCGTGATCTTGAAATACCCGTTACCATGTTCATCTTTTTTCGTGAGATTTAATATCAGATTTACAACATTTTTTATATCAGCACCCTGTTCGATCTCATTATAGAAATAAGCGTCACAGGTTTTGTTCTCTCTTTTCATTTGGCGGGTTACTTCAATCTTTTGTTCCGCATCAGGATGACCGATATGATAGATCCCGTGGATAACGTTATCATCCGACAGGGCATCTTTCTTTGCCGTCATAGGCTTGTATGAATAGGAGACTCCATCCTCATCCACAATCGGAGTAACGCTGTCTGCTTCTGCAAACTTAGTATTCACCCACCCGATGACATCGTCACTTCCGATGACATCTTTATTGGAACGATAGTTATACGACAGTTCGTACACCTTCGCATTTTTCAGGCCTTCCATCTTCTCTTTGGTGTGAAAGTAAACCGCAGGCTGAGCACCACGGAACCTATAGATGGATTGTTTCGGATCTCCTACCACGAAAAGAGCTCCGTCTCGAAGTTTCTTTTCATCATCAACTTCCGAGGCGAGGCGGTAGATGAACGATTCCTGAATGCGATCCGTATCCTGGAACTCATCCACGAAAAACCGTGTATACTTCTTGGAAAAGTATTCCAAAGCACTTTTATTCTCATTTAAGACCAGGTCACGTGTCAGTTCCAGCAACCTGTCATTGGTGATCTTGTTTTTCGGCGCATTTTGGCGGTAATAATCCCTTGCCTGTTTAGCATATGTTGCAACGGCGATACCATAGTTGTTCCTGGTATTTTGAGCATCCGCTGCCTCCGCAAAACTTATGACATTTTTGTCTTCGTCCTCGCACTTATCGGGCTTAATGATCTGAAACACCGAGCGAACTTCTTCTGTCAGAAGCGCGTTTATCTCGCTGCTGATCCTTTGGTTGGCGCGTGATACCTCATCCTGATCTATGATTGGCAGCTTATTTAGTGTTTTATAATTTGATCCTGTTTCGGATATAAAACTATAATCTGTTTTGCTTAAAAGTGAATTGTATAATTTGTTTTCGGCCTTCGTTTCATGAGGGGCTTCCAAGAATTCCCGAATATCTTTAAAAGGAGCCTTACCTTTTAAGCAGTACTTTTCACACGCATCAGCATACGATACGGCCTCCTTGAAATCGGGTTCACTTCTCTTATCGGCCGTAACGCAGGAATTTAAAGCATCGAGAAGCCGTTTTTCCAATGACGGAATACCTTTCCCGGGATCCCCGTAAATGATTGATTCAAGGACCGAAAGAGCCTCTTTGCTCTTAGTCTCGTCCACGGGCTTCGGGATCACTATCGTGGTATCCTCGGGCAGATCGGCCATCTGCATATAGAGTGTTTCCATGTCGCCGCGTATCTTCCTACGGTTTCCGCTCTTGCCTTTCACGGACTCAAGCTTATCCCAATCATCCTTAGTCAGTTTTTCCTTCAGAAAGGCATCGAACAGTTCCTTTTTTTCCTGCTTCTCCTCATCGTCCTGAAGCATTTCAAGATCGATGGGAAGCTTGGTCATGAGACCCTGCTCATGAAGGAGAACATTGCAGAAGCTGTGTATGGTCGAAATATTCATTTCATTAAGCCGGTGC
>JAILOK010000095.1 GCA_024690825.1 Lachnospiraceae bacterium
AACGCGCTTGGCGCCTATGTGCATGCAAACAGGCTCCAGTTCGTTGAGTTTTTCGGAAAGTTCTACAACGGCGGCGGCAGGAAATTTGAGCCGTTCGCAGTAAAAACAAAATACTTCAAGATTAAGGAGGATTAACAAAATGGGTATCGGAACAGCATTGGCACTGGCGGGAGCAGCATCTGCGGCTCTGTTTGCAGGCGTAGGGTCTGCGATCGGTGTAGGAAGAGGCGGACAGGCTGCCGCGGGAGTGGTAACTGAGGATCCTAACAAGTTCTCTCAGGTTCTTATTCTCCAGCTTCTGCCCGGAACACAGGGTATTTACGGACTGCTTATCGCATTCATCGCATTAAGCCGTCTCGGCGTCATGAGCGGAGCACCCGCGGATCTTTCTGTGGGAACAGGACTTATGTATTTCTTCGCATGCGCGCCCATGGCATTTGTGGGACTAGTATCCGCAATGCAGCAGGCAAAGGCATCGGTTGCATCCATAGGGCTTGTGGCAAAAAGACCGGATCAGTTCGGTAAGTCCATGATCTTCCCTGCCATGGTCGAGACCTATGCCATCCTGGCACTCCTTGTATCGATCCTTGCAATAAACGGAATCCCGAGCTGAAAAAGAGCATATACCGTTTAAGCAAAAGGTTGATGATAAGGAGATAATGATGACAGGTTTAGACAAGATCCTGGAACAGATAAAAAAAGAATCTGACGAAACCGTTTCAAAAAAGCTGTCTGAAGCAAAAGACCGTGCGGACTCCATCCTCGAGGAGGCAAAAAAGAGTGTAGCCGGCCAGTGCGAAAGCATAGAGACAAACGGAAGGAATGAGGCTGCAGAGATAAGGAAAAGAGCCGGATCGGCGGCCGACCTGTACAAAAGGAAGGCTGTGCTTGCCGAAAAGCAGCGCATAATATCCGGTGTATTTGACAAAGCCCTCGGAGAGCTCGAAGCACTTTCCGGAAGCGATTATTATAACGCCGTTATAAAGATAGCCGTGAAAAACGCTCTCGGACAGGATGGCGAGATCATCTTTTCGGAAGCAGACAAGGCAAATGTTCCCTCCGATTTCGAGATGCGCTTAAATGCGCAGCTTAAAAACGGCAGACTTTCGGTTTCGGACAAGACCCGTCCGATAGGCAAAGGTTTTATTCTTTCCTATGGCGGTGTCGAACAGAACTGCACATTTTCCGCTCTTGTTGAAGCCTCAAAAGAGGTTTTGCAGGATAAGGTACAGGAGATCCTTTTTAATTGATCCGCACATTTTGTGCCAAGTTAAAGAGACTTAAAGAGTGGAAAGGTAAAGGTTAAGAAATATGTCCGATAAACAGTATTATTATGCTGTCGCGCGAATACGTACAAAGGAACTCTCTCTTCTGTCGGCTTCTTTCCTGGAACAGCTTTTGGGAGCCAAGACCGTTTCCGAGGGAATGAGGCTTCTTGCAGACAAGGGGTGGGACACCGATCAGACGGCGGACTCCGAATCTGAGCGCGTGGAAAAGATGCTTTTGTCCGAAAAGAAAAAGACAAGGGATCTCATCAGCGAAATGGTCGACGACATGTCGGTCTTCGATGTCCTGCGGCTTGAGTATGATTATCATAATCTTAAAGCAGCCATAAAACAGGCGCTTACAAGTGATGAGCATACCGGTATCTATACTGATGAGGGGACGATCCCTTCATCCGTGATGAAGGATGCTGCGGCCGCAAGGGATTTCTCGGCGCTTCCCGAAAGGATGAGAGGCATCGCCGAAGAGGCCATGGATGTTCTTCTTCATACTCAGGACGGCCAGCTTCTTGACATCATGATCGACAAAGCGGCGCTGGAGGCCATTTATGATGCGGGAAAAGCCTCCGGGAGCGACATTCTGAAGCTCTACGGGGAACTTAAGGTTGCGTCGGCCGATATAAAGATAGCGGTCCGTGCGTCAAAGACGGGAAAAGACAGGAAGTTTTTGGATACCGCGCTGGCAAAGTGTGACAGCCTTGACACGGATGCTCTGGCAAAGGCTGCTGTTGAGGGAACGGATGAGATATGTGAATACATAGCTCTTACCGATTATTCCGAAGCGGCAGATGAACTTCGTTCTTCGGCATCCGCCTTTGAGAGATGGTGTGACAATCTCATAATAAGAAATATCAGACCCGAGATCTATCATCCCTGTACCGTGGGACCTTTGGCGGCATATATGATAGCAAGGGATAATGAAATAAAAACTGTCAGGATCGTGATGTCGGGAAAGATCAACGATCTGCCCGAGGATTCTGTCAGAGAAAGGGTAAGGGAAATGTATGTATAAGATAGCTGTAATGGGAGAACCTGACAGCATATACGGCTTTGGAGCCCTGGGACTTGATACCTTTCCCTTTGACAGTGCGAAAGATGCGGGACAGTGCCTGAAAAGGCTCGCAGAAAGCGACTATGCCGTGATCTATATCACGGAAAGTCTTGCATCCGCTATGGCACCCGAGATAGAAAGATATTCAGGTTCAAAGATCCCCGCGATCATCCTCATTCCCGGCGTTTCGGGAAATACGGGAGAAGGGATCATGGGTGTAAAAAAATCCGTAGAACAGGCTGTAGGTTCTGACATTTTATTTGGAGGTGTAAATTGAGCAAAGGTACTATTAAAAAAGTCGCCGGACCTCTGGTCATCGCAAGTGGTATGAAAGACGCCAACATGTTTGATGTCGTCAGGGTCAGCGATCAGAGACTGATCGGCGAGATCATCGAAATACACGGGGACGAGGCATCGATCCAGGTTTATGAGGAAACCTCGGGTCTGGGACCCGGAGCACCGGTTGAATCAACGGGAGTTCCCATGAGCGTTGAACTCGGACCGGGACTTATCGGAAGTATATATGACGGTATCCAGAGACCGCTTAATAAGATCATGGAGGTCTCAAAAGGAAACCTGCTTAAGCGTGGAGTTGAAGTTCCCTCCCTTGACAGGGATAAGAAATGGCATTTCGTCCCGAAGGTATCGGCAGGGGATAAGGTAGTTGCGGGAGATGTCATCGGAACGGTTGAAGAGACCGAGATCGTAACACAGAAGATCATGGTCCCTGTCGGAGCCGACGGTACGGTGGAAGCGATATCCGAAGGAGATTATGATGTCACTGCAGCAGTGGCAAAGATAAAGACAGATGACGGAAAGACCGTTGATGTAGGACTTATGCAGAAATGGCCTGTCCGTAGAGGACGTCCGTACAAGCAGAAATTATCAAGCGATAAACCGCTTATTACCGGACAGCGTGTCATAGATACGCTCTTCCCCATAGCAAAGGGCGGTACGGCAGCGGTTCCCGGACCCTTTGGTTCAGGAAAGACAGTCGTGCAGCATCAGCTGGCAAAATGGGCAGAGGCTGACATAGTTGTATATATCGGCTGCGGTGAGCGTGGAAACGAGATGACGGACGTTTTGAACGAGTTTCCGGAGCTGAAGGATCCCAAGACCGGCAAGTCCCTCATGGAAAGGACCGTTCTGATAGCGAATACCTCCGATATGCCCGTTGCGGCGCGTGAGGCTTCCATATATACAGGTATCACCATAGCGGAATATTTCAGGGATATGGGTTATTCCGTGGCTCTCATGGCAGATTCAACATCCCGCTGGGCAGAAGCATTAAGAGAAATGTCCGGACGTCTTGAGGAAATGCCCGGTGAGGAAGGTTATCCCGCATATCTCGGATCCCGTCTGGCGCAGTTCTATGAAAGAGCAGGACGCGTGACCACACTCGGATCTGACGACAGGGAGGGAGCACTTTCCGTTATCGGTGCGGTCTCGCCTGCAGGCGGTGATATTTCAGAGCCCGTAACCCAGGCAACGCTCCGTATAGTGAAGGTGTTCTGGAGCCTTGATTCCGCTCTTGCCTACAAGAGACACTTCCCGGCCATCAACTGGCTGACAAGTTACTCAAACTACATGAATACCATCGGCGGATGGTTCGATGAGAATGTGGACGGAAATGACTGGATGGCCCTCAGACAGAAGATGATGAACCTCCTTCAGGATGAGGCTGAACTTCAGGAAATGGTCCAGCTGGTCGGTATGGATGCCTTGAGCGCACCCGATCGTCTCAAAATGGAAGCAGCCCGCTCCATCAGAGAGGATTTCCTCCATCAGGACGCTTTCCACGAGGTGGATACATATACTTCACTCAAGAAGCAGCATATGATGATGCAGCTCATCCTCAATTTCTATGACCAGGCTTCGGAAGGTCTGAAAAAAGGCGCTCCGATCGAGGATCTGATCGTTATGGATGTAAGAGAGGAGATAGGACGTTTCAAGTATACCGAGGAGAACAACCTTGACGGTGTGTTCGAGAAAATAAACTCTGCTCTGAGTTCTCAGATTCAGCAGCTGATAGCAAAGAAGGAGGACTTCTGATATGCCAAAGGAATACAGAACGATACAAGAGGTCGCAGGTCCTCTGATGCTTGTTAAAGGCGTTGAAAATGTCGCCTACGATGAACTTGGTGAGATAGAACTTGCAAACGGTGAGAGAAGGAGATGCAAGGTCCTTGAGATCGAAGAGGGAAACGCCCTCGTACAGCTCTATGAAGCATCAACCGGCTTGAACCTTGAAAGTTCCAAGGTCAGATTCCTGGGACGAAGCATGGAACTGGGAGTTTCCGAGGATATGCTTTCCCGTGTATTTGACGGTCTGGGACATCCCATAGACGATGGTCCGGAGATCCTTCCGGATGAGAGAAGGGATATTAACGGTCTTCCCATGAACCCGGCGGCAAGAAGCTATCCGCAGGAGTTCATCCAGACAGGTATATCTGCCATAGACGGACTGAATACCCTCGTCAGGGGACAGAAGCTTCCGATCTTTTCGGCTTCGGGTCTTCCCCATGCCGAGCTTGCTGCACAGATAGCCCGTCAGGCAAAGGTGCGCGGAACAGATGAGGCTTTCGCGGTTGTATTTGCAGCCATGGGTATCACCTTTGATGAATCCAACTACTTCGTTGAGAGTTTCCGTGAAACAGGAGCTATCGACAGGACGGTTCTTTTCATGAACCTTGCAAACGACCCTGCGGTCGAGCGTATAGCAACTCCCCGTATGGCTCTGACTGCAGCCGAATATCTGGCATTTGAAAAGGGGATGCATGTCCTCGTCATACTGACGGATATCACAAACTACGCAGACGCTCTCCGTGAGGTTTCCGCAGCAAGAAAGGAAGTTCCCGGACGACGCGGATATCCCGGATACATGTACACCGACCTTGCCTCCCTCTATGAAAGAGCAGGACGCCAGGTGGGCAAGAAGGGATCCATCACCATGATCCCGATCCTTACCATGCCCGAGGATGACAAGACCCACCCGATCCCTGACCTTACAGGTTATATCACAGAGGGCCAGATCATTCTTTCAAGAGAACTGTATCGCCGAGGCATTGAGCCGCCCATTGATGTTCTGCCGTCTCTTTCGCGTCTGAAGGATAAGGGTATAGGCGAAGGCAAGACAAGAGCTGACCATGCCAATACCATGAACCAGCTGTTTGCGGCATATTCCAGAGGAAAGGACGCCAAGGAGCTGATGATGATCCTCGGAGAGGCTGCCCTTACCGATATAGACAAGTTATATGCGAAATTTGCCGATGAATTCGAGCAGAGATATGTATCCCAGGGCTATCGTACCGACCGTTCCATAGAGGAAACATTAAAGATCGGATGGGAACTTCTGGGTATACTTCCGAGAGCCGAACTGAAACGTATCAAGGATGAGTTCCTTGATAAATACTACGAGCCGGCCAAATAATAAGGAGATGAAAAGTGGCATCTAAAGCTATAACCCCTACAAGAATGGAGCTTACGCGCCTGAAGAGGAAGCTTATCACCACGAGGCGCGGTCACAAGCTCTTAAAAGATAAAAGAGATGAGCTGATGCGGCAGTTCATGGATATGGTCCGTGAGAACATGGCTTTGCGAAAGAAGGTTGAAGAAGGTATCGCAAAGGCAAACAAAAATTTCGTTCTCGCAAAATCAACCATGTCCGATGAAGCCGTGAAGGTGGCTTTCATGGCGGCAAAGCAGGAGGTATCGCTTGAGGTTTCAGACAGAAATGTCATGTCTGTCGAGATTCCCGTCTTTGACACAAAGATGAAGACGAGTGATGAAAATGACATTTACTCCTATGGTTTTGCCTTTACGTCAAGCGATCTGGATGATGCGGTAAAGAGTCTTTCCGATATCCTTCCGGATATGCTCAAGCTTGCCGAGATCGAAAAGGGCTGCCGTCTCATGGCTGCCGAGATCGAAAAAACCAGACGCCGTGTTAACGCTCTGGAACATGTGCTTATCCCGGAGACGGAGGCAAATATCAAATATATTTCCTCCAAGCTTGATGAAAACGAGAGAAGTACGCAGATAAGACTTATGAAGGTAAAGGATATGCTGCTTGAAGCTGCCCATCACTATAAGGAAAGGGAGGCGAATGGATAAAAAGCCTGTCCTCTACAGAAAAAGACTTATTCCGGATGAGTGTGTGCTCTTAAAGGATGACGAGATCCTCTATAATGATGATGAGATCATCGTCACCAAATGGCGCACACTCCATCCGAAGCACGATCTTGACCACGGGTATTCCGCATATTTTCTGAATGCGGGATACAAGGTCTCCAAATTTCTCTACAATAACGATTCCCTGATCTACTGGTACTGTGACATTATCGATTATTCCTATAATAAAGAAGATGATTCCTATATTTTCAGGGATCTTCTTGCTGATGTCATTGTCTATCCCGACGGCTTTGTGAAGGTCGTCGATCTTGACGAGTTTGAGCAGGCTCTCTGTGACGGTCTTCTCACCATGGACGATGTCCGAAAGGCTCTTCTTTCTTTAGACAGTCTTCTCACCACGATCTATGACGGTAAATTTGATGTCCTTAAGTCTGAGATTGAAAAGAGGATCTGAGGCTGTCCGGATGAGGAACATATATTATTGTGCAGTTGTTTGGACGCTTTATTATCTAAGCTCATGATTTAATCTGTGCTCTGTCACGCAATCGGGGCAACCCAACATCCATGTTTGGCTCCGCTTCGCTACGCATTTGCCCCTATCCGTGCACGGATTTGCTGTAAATTGAGCATTCGCTAAGATAATAACAGCATCCTCACAGGGCACAATAATATATGTGCTTCATCCTGCCCACAGATCATGCACAGTCATAATAGGACATGCAGTCACTCGGCAGAATTAGCCTGTTTTACAAAATACTCTTGTAAACACCACATTTTATCGTATAATAATGATCACAAGCAGATTCTCTGCGAAGCATGGCCTGATGATCTCGAGGGATCGGTTCAGATTCTTCATCATCATACAATCGGACAAAAAAGTCTGTCGCTCATGCTTGATTACCCATTAACAAGCAGGAGTGCCGGACATAAATGAGCGGGCGAAAGCCCTGATAAAAGTTATCGACGGATGTATTAAAGAAGGCATCCTGCCGGAATTTTTGAAGAAGTACAGGGAGGCGATCATGGACGATTATCTGGCGTATACACAGAAAGACCTCGACGAGGCATATATCGAGGATCTCCAGGAAGATCTGAAGGCCAGGCTGGCAAAATACGAATCAGTCGGGTAACTAAACAGCTTAAAACAAGGAAAGACCGCAGCTTCAAAAATGAAGATCTGCAGTCTTTTTTTCTCTTTTTCTCATCCACAAACATATCATTCGCAATACAATCAAAAAATTTTGGGGACTGACCCGTTTATTTTATGTAGAAAATAAGCAGGTTTCTTTTGTGTAATTTTCTGATGAAAAAGCAGCAAGTCTCATAATGCAGTAAACATGCGGGTTGCGGGAAATTAATCTCTTGAAACCTGCATAAACACTGGGTTTGCGGAGGGTTGACAAAAGGTCGGGGGGGTATAGTAACCGTGAGTGTGTAACGCTCTCAATAGACTATTTTCATATCATCTATGGAATTAGTTGTGTGCGGTCCGGGACGGAAGTGTGAGCCGTCCCGGGCAATCTTTGAAAAGTTCCGTCTCACACGCGGAACTTAATTGTTTTAA
>JAILOK010000002.1 GCA_024690825.1 Lachnospiraceae bacterium
CAAAGAAAAAGAAAAAGTCATAAGACTCAATGTAGCCTGAATTAGATCAGGTAGAGGCATCAGGCTAGTGCCATTAAAAGACCGGGGAAGAAAAACCTCGGGAATTTAAAAATATCAACCACGAGTTGGTAAATAGCCAAATCAGATAAACGGCATAAAAGATCATACAAACCGGAGGAGGGCATATGGCGGAGATAATCAGGGTAAATGACGATACATGGAGATTTGAAGACGACGGCGTTCGTTTTTTCCTGTTCTGCGGTACGGAGAAGGCGGCGCTCATCGATACGGGAATGAAAGTACCGGATGCAAAAAAGCTTGCGACAGAGCTTACGGATCTTCCGATCATGCTCATAAATACGCATGCGGATCCCGATCATATATCAGGGAATGCCGCATTTGACGCAGTCTACATGAGCCCGGACGAAGAGGATAATTACAGGGCAAACGGCGGAACGGGTAATGTCATACCCGTGAGGGAAGGCGATGTCATCGAACTTGGCGGCCGCCCTCTTCATATAGTGGATATACCCGGGCATACCCCCGGAAGCATAGCGATCATCGATGAAAAGAACCGCGTTCTCGTGAGCGGTGACAGCGTCGAGGACGGAAACATCTTCATGTTCGGAGAGAGAAGAGATATCGATAAGTACATAGAGAGCATGAGACATCTTCTAAAGTTTACGGAGCAGTTCGACGAGATATATGCGATGCACGGCTCGTTCCCTGTTAAGAACGATCTTATCGAAAAGCTGATAGAGGGTGCCATGCGCATAAAAGCCGGCAAAGAGGAAGGAACACCGGTGGATGTGTTCGGAAAGAGCGCACTCTTTTACAAGTTCCCGTATGCCGGCTTTTTGTGCGACATTAAGTAAAGGTTAAGGAAGGTATTTCCCGGCTGCCAGATAAAGGACATACCAGTCGTGGTGCGAAAGATCGACCTTGGCGGCATCACATGCATCTTTTATATGGTCCGGGTTCATTGTTCCGATTATCGCCTGCATCTTTGCGGGATGCCTGAGGATCCACGCTATCGCTACTGCTGTCTTTGATACGCCTTCGCGATCTCCCAGCTCGGCAAGTGTCTTGTTAAGCTCCGGGAAATCAGGATTGTCAATGAACGTACCGCCGAACATGCCAAACTGCAGGGGTGACCATGCCTGTATTGTAATGTCGTTCAGTCTGCAGTAATCAAGAAGATTTCCGTCACGGTTTATGGAAAAATCGGTCGTCTTATTGTTCATATAAAGTGCCTGGTCGATGAGCTGAGACTGCTCGAGCGACAGCTGTACCTGGTTGATGATAAGCGGCTGCTTCACATATTTTTTCAGTAGTTCTATCTGCATCGGTACAAGATTGCTGACACCGAAAAAGCGGACTTTTCCCACTTTATCAAGCTCATCGAAAGCTTCTGCAACTTCCTCCGGATCGTAGAGCACATCAGGTCTGTGCAGAAGGAGTGTATCAAGGTAGTCTGTCTTAAGCCGCCGGAGGCTGTCATCAACGCTTGAGAGTATATTTTCTTTTGTCCAGTCAAATTCATTCCGGTCAAAGCACAGTCCGCATTTGCTCTGAATGAACACGTCTTCCCTTTTGATACCTGTCAGCGGGAAAGCTTCACCAAAGCGCGTTTCCGCTGCTCCGTCCTTTCCGTAACAAGTCGCGTGATCAAAGAAGTTCACGCCACATTCATAAGCCGTGCTTATTACCTTTGCGGCATCTTCGTTTGTAAGTGCAGGCATTCTCATACATCCCTGTATGACGGCTGAAGCATTCTGCGGTCCGTTTACGATGTTTATTTTTTTCATGTCATTTTCTCCTTTTCAAACATCAGCCCCATTTAAAATTGATTTCGTCTCGTGGTTGAATAGTATTGAACGATACTGAAATAAATGTATTATATACCCAGGATCAACTCTGCTTGTTTTTTGCATGTTGTCCTATCATTTTTTGAACGAACATATGAGCGAAAAAATATTCAGATGGACACTATGAGTCCACCTATTCTTTTATCCTTATACTCGGAGTACAGTCCCGCAACGGAAACATAAAAGGGGAGATGCGTTACATGACAGAAGCTACCGATACTTACAAACAGCTGTCTATATTTGACATCATCAAAGATCCTGATGATACGATGAAAGACCTGTCTTCGAACGAAATAGGAGACGCGATCAAACGGCTGGAAGCGCTTCAGAAGATCAGGAAATGCCTGGAGGAAGAAGACAGGCGAAAAGAAGAAGAGAACAGGCGAAGAGAAGAAGAGGAAAGAAAAAGGCAGGCGGAGGAAGAGGCCAGGCTTGCCAGGGAGATGCATATCGAGGAAGTTACGAGCATGGATCTCGATCTTGACTGGGAGAACATCTA
>JAILOK010000027.1 GCA_024690825.1 Lachnospiraceae bacterium
AATTCATGGTATTTTGACATCAAAAATCGCCAAAAATTGATGTCAAATTGATGTCAAGCCAACATCTTTAAGCTCTTAAACCCAGTGTTTATGCGGCTTCCAGCCTACCCTATCAACCAATCGTACATTTCCTGGTATTTATTGGCTGAAACCTTCCATGAGAAATCAGCTGCCATGGCACGGTCTACTATCTTGTTCCATTCGCGGCGTCTGTCGTAATAGATCCTTTCGGCATATCTGATGGCCCCGAGCATTTCATGCGCATTGTAATTCACAAATGAGAAACCTGTACCGGTGCCCTCATACTCGTTGTAGGGCTCGACAGTATCTTTGAGTCCTCCCGTCTCCCTTACTATAGGCACTGTGCCGTACCGCAGAGCCATGAGCTGCGAAAGTCCGCAGGGTTCAAAGAGCGACGGCATCAGGAATGCATCACAGGAAGCATATATCCGGTGGGATAGTTCCTCGGAATAATAGATGTTTGCAGACACACGGTCACCGTATTTCCAGTCAAAATATCTGAAGGAATTTTCGTACTGTTCTTCACCCGTACCCAGGATCACTATCTCCACGTTATCATTGCAGAGCTCATCCATCACATAGTTTACGAGGTCAAATCCCTTCTGCCCGGTGAGACGGCTTACCATTCCTATCATGAACTTCTTTTCATCCTGGATGAGACCCAGCTGCTCCTGAAGAGCGATCTTGTTCTTTGCCTTTTCCTTGCGGAAATTCTTTATGTTGTATTTATATTCGATGAACTTATCCTTTGACGGATCATAATCCCTGTAATCGATACCGTTCACGATACCCCTCAGATCATGCTCCCTTGACCTGAGAAGTCCGTCAAGCTTCTCCCCATAGAAGGGCATCTTTATCTCTTCCGCATAGGTTTCGGAAACCGTTGTGATGGCATCGGCAAAAACGATGCCTCCCTTCAACATGTTTGCATCCTTGTATGCTTCGAGTTTATCGGGAGTGAAATAATAATCCGGAAGTCCCGAAAGAAATTTTACCGTCTTCACATCCCAGGTTCCCTGGAACTTGAGATTATGGATCGTAAGTATCGACTTGATGTCGCGGAAGAATTCTCCACCCCTGAACGAATCCTTGAGATATACGGGAATGAGTCCGGTCTGCCAGTCATGGCAGTGGATGATATCGGGTTTGAAGCCTATGATCGGCAAAGCCGAAAGCACAGCCTTATCAAAATAAATGAACTTCTCCAGATCAAAGCGCAGATCCCCGTAAGGTGCATCTCCCGCAAAGTAATGCTCGTTGTCTATGAAGTAATACTGGATACCGTTCACCTTTGCCTTAAGGATCCCGACATACTCTTTTCTCCCGGCAAAGTCCATATAAAAACTGTCCACGTATTCCATCATGTCCTTCTTGTCCTGATACATGCACATGTATTTGGGCATGAGAACACGTACATCAAAGTACTTCTTGTCAAAGCACTCGGGCAGTGATCCGACCACATCCGCCAGTCCTCCCGTCTTGATGAAAGGAACCCCTTCTGATGCTATGAACAGTATATTCTTCATGTATTACCTCCCGGTATCTGTAATTGGCTGCTGCACTATCTGATTATCCCATTTTCGGGCTATTTTTGCAATATGCGTCAAAGTTGACAGAAGGATCGTTCCTCTGACACCTGTCATCAGCCTATGAGATTTTCCCATCCCACAGTTCCGCAGGCGTGGCCGGGGCATTCAGCCTCTTTGGGGCAATTGGTCCAGCATACGCCGCCGGCAGCCGCTTTCAGGGTTTCCTCGTTAAGTTCAATATCGGAAAGCTCCTCAAGATAAGCTTCCGCTTCTTCCTTTGTGATATTGCCGCCTTCGGCTTTTGCCAGTTCCATGAGCTCTTCAGGCGTTTCGCATTTCATTGCCTTTTCGATCAGTTCCTTTGTCATTTCAAAATTGTTTTCAGACATGACAGTTTCCTTTCCGGTATAAAACCTTTCAAACTTTTACTTTTCCTGCAAGCACATTTTTGTAATCTTTTAAATTCTTTTGAAGGAGGGCGGGAGTATTGAGGCCATAGGGGCATCTGGACTTACACATGCCGCAGTTTACACAGTTTTCGACCGTCTTCATCTTCTCCTGCCATTCCGCTGAAAGCCAGTTGCTGCTCGGTGCGCGTCGTAAAAGAAGCGATATGCGTGCGCAGTTGTTGATCTCGATCCCCATGGGACAGGGCATGCAATATCCGCAGCCCCGGCAGAAATCTCCGTCAAGCTCCTTTTTGTCTTTTTCTATCAGTGAATGTATCTCATCATTCATGACAATATCATCATTCATCAGGGACAGCCATTCGTCAAGTTCATTTTCCCTCTGGATGCCCCAGATCGGAACGACATTTTCAAATTGGGAAATAAAGGCATAGGCCGCCCTGTAATCGGTGATTAGTCCTCCGGAAAGAGCCTTCATGGCGATGAATCCGACATTTTTCTCCCTGCATTTATTCACCAGTGCGATCTCCCTGTCGCTTGAAAGATAGCTGAAGGGATACTGGAGTGTTTCATAAAGACCCGATGATGCGATCTCCTCCGCAACATCTATCCTGTGAGCAGTTATTCCGATATGCTTTATCACACCCTGCGCTTTAAGTTCCTCAACTGTCTCGTACATCCCCGTACCGTCGTCAGGCCTGTAGCATTTTGACGCGCAGTGAAACTGGTAGATGTCTATATGATCGGTCCTAAGCTTTGAAAGCGATGTGTCAAGATCGCGTTTTACCTCATCCGGTGTCTTTCCCATGGTCTTTGTCGCGATCGTGATGCTGCCGCGGATATCCGACAGGGCAAGCCCCATCTTTTCCTCGCTGTCCGAATAAGCGCGGGCAGTATCAAAATATGTCATCCCTCCCTCATATGCTTTTCGCAGAAGTTTTACCGCGGTGTCCGTATCGTCTCTTTGTATCGGCAATGCGCCAAAGGCGTTCTGGGGAGTTTCGATCCCGGTATTTCCGATCCTTATCGTTCTCATAACTGATCACCTCATTTTATGTTATGTTAACCTTCTTTCTCTTTGCGAGATCTCTCATTTCCGCGGCATTTTCCCTTACTGCGTCCGTTATGGTTTCTCCGGAGAGAAGCCTTGAGAGTTCGCCGATCATCTCTTCCTCGTTCAGTTCCTTCACAACGGTCTGAGTGGACTCTTCATCCGAGTGCTTTTCTATCACGAAGTGATGGTCCGCCATGGCCGCGATCTGCGGAAGATGCGTTATGCAGATGACCTGATGGTTTAAGGAAAGCAGGTTCAGTTTTTCGGCGACACTCTGGGCCGTGCGCCCGGATATTCCCGTGTCAATCTCATCAAAGATGAGGGTGTGGATCTCGTCTTCATGCGCAAGCACCGTCTTTAATGCAAGCATTATCCTGGAAAGTTCGCCTCCCGAAGCAACATTTTCAAGGCTCTTTAACGGCTCGCCTTTATTCATCGAGATCATGAACTCGACCTCATCATATCCTGTTTCGGAGATCTTTTCTTCGTCGCTTCTGACATCGATCCTGAAGTTCACATCATTAAAGTTCAGATCCTGAAGGGCATCCATCATCAGCGCTGAAAGCCTTTCGGCCTTTTCCTTTCTGATGCTGCTGACCTCGGCGCATTTTTCCCTTAATGCAGATTCCAGCTCATCCTTTTCATCAAGGAGCCTTTCCCTGACCGCTTCGACATCCGACAGCCTTTCAAGCTCTGCTTTCTTTTCCTCTGCGCTGTTTTCTATATCCTCGAAGGTGTCTCCGTATTTGGCCTTCATCCTGTTGATCAGATCAAGCCTTGTCTCAACGGCCTCAAATTCTTCTCTTGAAAAATCAATGCTCTGCAGGTAGTTATTGGCATCCTTCGAAAAATCACCGAGGAGTGACTCTATCTCGCCAAGCTGCGCAAACAGCCTGTCTGTCTCCTCATCGATGCCCTCAATATCGGACAGCGCCGCGGTACCGTTTCCCACAAGGCTTATGGCCGAATCTCCCCGGTCCGAACTTATGAGATTCAGCGCGCTGTTTACGGCCGTGGTAAGTCTTTCGGCGTTCTTAAACCTGCCGTAGGCTTCTTCAAGTTCGTCATCCTCGCCTTCCTTTAAGTGGGCTTTTTCGATCTCATCTATCTCAAACTTCAGAAGATCCACCTGCCTCGTCCTGTCCCTTTCATCCACAGGTCCCTCTTCAAGTTCACGCCTGATTTCAAGCAGCCTGTCGTAGTCCTTTTTTATCAGGGCCAGTCCGCTCTCAAGCTCGCGGGCGGCAAAGCTGTCGAGGATCCTCATATGGTTCCTTTTGTAAAGCAGCGACTGGTGCTCGTGCTGTCCGTGCATGTCAAGCAGCATCTCGGAAACCGCCTTTAAGGTGGACGCCGTGACCGTCTGCGAATTTATGCTTGCTATGCTCCGCCCGTCCCTTATCGTGCGTTTCAGGATCACGATATCATCTTCCTCGAAGGGGATCTCGAGACTTTTTAAGACCTCCTCCTGGTTTTTATTATCCAGTGAAAAGACCAGCTCTATGCGCGCTTCCTTTTCGCCGGTCCTGACTATGTCTTTTGCCGCGCGGGCGCCCAGAGCCAGGCTTACCGATCCTATAATAAGTGATTTTCCGGTTCCCGTTTCTCCGGTTATGATATTTAAGCCGTCGGAAAAGAAAACCTCGGATTCTTTGATCAAAGCCAGATTCTGCACCTTGAGACTTATTAACATTGGGCCTCCTTTTTTATGATCCCCCGTAACAGACCGGAGGGAAAAATTACTGAAATTTGTCGTGGAGTACGGTAAGAAAACTGTCGTCCTTGAGCCTGACGAGTTTCGTGGTCTTTGATGAGCGCATTATGAGGATCTCGTCTTTTTCGGTCATGGGCACGGATATATGGCCGTCAAAACAGGCATATACTTCATACCCTTCCGCGCTGATCCTGATCTTGTCCTTTGAAGAAAAGACTGTGCTCCTGGAATTGATGGTATGCGGACAGATAGGAGTTATTATCATCATCTCGGACATCGGTTCGACGATCGGTCCGCCTGCCGACATGGAATAAGCCGTAGAACCGGTCGGGGTGGAAACTATCATCCCGTCCGCTCTGAAATCATAGAGGAACTTATCATTTATGTAAACCTTATAGTTCACCACTCTCATCTCGCCGCCGCGATGGATGACAATATCGTTGAGCGACCTGTTTTTGTCGTGATTTGGCGCGCTCGGAGTGACTATCTCCCCGCTGATCATCATCCTTTCCTCTATCTTGTAACGGCCGTTTATGAGATCGGTAAGCGACTCATTTATGTTAACCTTTTCAACATCGGCCAGATATCCTATCCTGCCCAGATTGATGCCGAGCAGCGGCAGGTCGAGGTCTGCCGTGTCATGGGCGGCCTGGATCATGGTCCCGTCTCCGCCCAAAACTATGACGCAGTCGGTATCCTTAGGGATCTTGTTTTCGTCGGTGTAGGTCTCGCCGTTATTTACATCCGCGATATGAGTGAAAAACGAAAGTCCATTTTTCCGGAAAAATTCTTCTATCTGCCTTGTGAAAGCCAGATCCTCATCTCTTGTTGAATTTGTGATGATATAGAAACTTTTCATGTATCAAGCCTTTCGTGAGCCATTCTCACCGTTTCCGACACGGGATATTCAAGACTCATGACTTCCTTGAATGTCCTCTTTGAATTCTTTGAAAGCCAGAGAAGGTATTCTATATTTCCTTCCGGTCCCCTTATCGGTGAATAATCAAGACCCTTAACGGTGAAATTACATTTTACGGCAAGGTCTATGGTATTATTGATCACTTCCTCATGGACGGTTTTGTCCCTGACAACCCCCTTTTTGCCGACCTGTTCACGGCCCGCTTCAAACTGCGGTTTTATTAAGCATACCATCTGCGATACATCAGAGAGTATGTCGTAAGCCACCGGAAGGATCAGTCCGAGAGAGATGAAGGATACATCAACGGTCGCAAATTCCGGACTTTCGGTTATGTCCTCTTTTTTTACATACCTGAAATTTGTCTTCTCCATGCAGATGACCCGTTCATCGGTACGCAGGGAATAATCAAGCTGGCCGTAACCCACGTCTATCGCTATGACCTTTGAGGCTCCTCTTTGCAGCATGCAGTCCGTAAAGCCTCCCGTGGAAGCTCCGATATCCATGCATATCTTCCCTTCGAGGTTTATGCCGAAAACCTCCAAAGCCTTTTCAAGCTTTAATCCTCCCCGGCTTACATAGCGAAGTTTTTTGCCGCGGTATTCGATATCTGCGCTCCTTGGTATATTGCAGCCCGGCTTGTCCTCCCTTACGCCGTCCACATAGACATTTCCTTCCATTATCATGGCGCGGGCGCGTTGTCTTGAGGTTGCAAGCCCCTTTTGCACAAGGAGCAGGTCCAGTCTTTCTTTATCTGCCATTCTTTATTCTCTCTATCTCCGAAAGAATGCTTCCGGCAATGCCCTCAGCATCCAGTTTCAGTTCACTCTTTAATATATCCGGCTTGCCGTGTTCGATGTATTCATCGGGAAGCGCAATGTTTAAGATATCCGTATCTATCCCTGCGCGGTTTGCAAAATCAAGGACCTTTTCACCGTATCCGCCGCTTGCCACATTCTCTTCCATCGTGACAATAAGATCATGCCTTGACGCAGCGGTCATGACCGCCTCCTCGTCTATGGGTTTTGCAAATCTTGCATTTATCAGGGAACAGAAATACCCTTTTGCCTTCAGGATATTCCTGACCTCTTCCGCTGTCTTTACCATGGATCCCAGGGCAAAAAGCGCTATGCCCGCCTCGTCGTAGATCGTCTCCGACCTGCCGTACTCTATGGGGGCGCGGAAATTTTTAAGTCCGTCGTAGGCTTCTCCGCGCGGATATCTGATCGCGCAGGGCACCGACATCTCAAGGGCAAATTTCATCATATCCGAAAGCTCCCATTTGTTTTTGGGCACCAGAATGTTCATGTTCGGTATGGATGAAAGGTATGATATGTCAAATATCCCCTGGTGTGTTTCCCCGTCGGCTCCAACTATTCCGGCCCTGTCTATCGCAAAGATCACGGGCAGGTTCTGTATGCATACATCGTGAAGTATCTGGTCGTAGGCTCTCTGCAGGAAGGAGGAATAAATGGCCACCACCGGCCTCATGCCTCCCGCCGCAAGTCCGGCCGCAAAGGTCACGGCATGCTCCTCGGCTATGCCCACATCAAAAAATCTGTCCGGATATATGTTTCTGAAACGCTTTAATCCGACGCCGTCGGGCATCGCGGCTGTGATCGCGACCACCTTTTCATTTCTTGCGGCAAGTTTTATCATGACCGTGGAAAAGATATCGGTATAGTCAGCCTTTGTGCGCCTTACCTTCGGAAGTCCGGTTTCTATCTCGAAAGGAACGGTCCCGTGAAATCTTGCCGGATGTCTTTCGGCAGGCTCATATCCCCTGCCTTTTTGAGTCAGCACATGGATCAGCACACAGTGCCTGATGCGTTTTGCCTCTTCGATCAGCTTGCACATAGCCTTAATGTCATGGCCGTTTACCGGTCCGAGATATGTGATGCCCATATCCTCAAAAAACATCCCCGGGACTATCAGCTGCTTGAAGGAGCTCTTGAAGCGTTTCAGGCTGTCGACCACCCTTTCCCCGCGGAAAGGCATGTTCTTTAACAGGAACTTTTCCAGATCCAGCTTGAAATTCTGATACCCTTCAGCCGTCCTGATCTTCTGCAGATAATTGGATATGCCCCCGACATTTTCGGAGATGGACATGTCATTGTCATTCAGTATTATGATGAAGTTGGTCTTAAGCTTTGATGCATTGTTTAAGGCTTCATAAGCCATGCCGCCGGTGAGCGCCCCGTCCCCGATCACGGAGACCACATTGTAATGTCCGCCTGCAAGGTCTCTGGCCTTTACAAGTCCGAGTCCCGCAGACACCGAAGTCGAGGAATGCCCTGTCTCAAATATGTCGCATTCACTCTCCCTTCTTTTCGGGAAACCGCTCAGTCCCCCGTATTTTCTGAGCATGTCAAAATCATCCCGTCTGCCGGTCAGCAGTTTATGCGTATAGGACTGGTGTCCCACATCAAAGATGATCTTGTCTTCGGGCAGGGACAGCGACAGATGAAGCGCCATGGTCAGCTCGACAACACCCAGGTTCGATCCCAGATGTCCGCCGTTATTGCTTATCTTTTCGATGAGAAATTCCCTGATCTCGGAAGCAAGCTCCGGATAGCACGAGGGATCCAAATCTTTTATGTCGTTTTCTTTGTTGATCTTCTCTATATACATTGGTTTATTATGATAAGTCACCGGCTCTGCCCGGTGACATTATTTTATTATCACTCGTCAATTTCTTCCAGTTCCGTCAGGGTCCCGTTCTTTTCGAGAACCTTCACTTTCTTCTCTACCGCGTCTATCTGCTTTTCACAGCTTTTTAAAACCTTCACGGCGCCCTCATATACGGCAAATGCCTCCTCGAGGGGGAGGTCATCATCTTCTATTTTTTCAAGCGCCTCATCAAGATAATCAAATGACTCCTCAATCGTCATCTTTTTCTGTTTCGATCTTTCTGACATCAGCGTATACCTTTCCGTTCTTCATCAAAAGTTTCAGTGTATCATTCTCATGCAGTCCGGTAACATCCTTTACCGGTTTTCCGTCCGCTCCCTCTACAAAGGCATATCCGCTTCTTAGCCTCGTCTGCGGATCCGCTCCTTTTAACTTCTCCCTGTAAATCTCGATCCTTGATCTGTATCTTTGCAGTTTGAGTCCCATCGCATTTATTATGCCGTCATAATAACCGTCAAGTCTCAAACGCCGTTCATTCATGCGCCCTGCGGGACTTTTTGTCTTCAGCCTCAGGGCAATGTTTTCAAGTCTTATCCTCTCATCTTTCAGCCTGTCAATTATCGCCCCGTAAAGGTTCTGCCGGTATGCTGCCGTCTTTTCCTCAAAATCGGAATGGTCAAAGACCGCAAGTTCTGCTGCTGCGGACGGTGTCGGAGCCCTTAAGTCCGCTACGAGGTCCGTGATGGTAAAGTCTGTCTCATGGCCCACGGCGGATATTACCGGCGTGGAACAGTCAAAGACCGCCTGCGCGGTGATCTCCTCGTTAAAGGCCCACAGATCTTCGATGGAGCCTCCGCCGCGTCCTACTATTATGGTATCGACGCCGTATTCATCAAGCGCCCTGATCCCTTCCGCTATGGTCCCGGCCGCGCCTTCTCCCTGCACCTTTGCGGGATACAGTATTATCTCAAGGAACGGATCTCTTCTCAAAGAGATGTTTATTATGTCCCTGACCGCAGCCCCGGTGCGCGCCGTCACGACGCCAAGGCGTCTGATGTAACGGGGTATCTCCTGTTTGTATCCACGGTCAAACATTCCTCTTTCTTCGAGTTCTTCTTTGAGTTTTAAGAATCTCTCATAGAGCTGTCCGCTTCCCTCCGCCCTTATTTCGGAGGCAATGATCTGGTAGACTCCGCCTCTTTCGTATACTCCGATCCTTCCTTCGGCTGTCACCTTCATGCCGTCCTTCAGCTTTATCTTCAGCGCATAGGCATTTGCCGCAAACATGACTCCCGAAATGGCAGCCTTGTCATCTTTTAATGTGAAATAAATATGTCCTGAAGGATTGTATTTGACATTTGAAAGCTCGCCCCTGACAGCAATGCTGTGCAGAAGACCGTCTTTGCTTATCAGATTGTTTATATATGAATTGACCTGAGTAACAGAGTAAACAGCGCTCATTGGATCTTTCTTGTTTTACAGCCTGCCGGAAGGAGGAAACATGATGTTTCTTTATTCTCAGTCAGCAAAATTCGCAAGTATGCCGTTTATGAATGGACCCGCCCCGTCCTGTCCGTATTTTTTTGCCAGATTTACAGCTTCGTTTATAGCGACCTTTGCGGGTATGTCATCATCATATTTCAGCTCGTATACCGCAAGACGCAGTACCGACAGTTCAACCTTTCCTATGCGTTCAATGCTCCATCCGCTGCTGTGCTTTTGTATCAGTTCATCGATTTCGGAAAATTTTTCCGTGATCCGGTTGAAGCGCTCCTCTATATATACGGCGCTCTCATCATCACAGGCTTCCTCCGACTCCTTCAGATAAAGTCTTGCCTGTTCAGGCATATCTTCAGGGCCGTTAAACTGCGACTCAAACAGGAGTATAAATACCTTTTCTCGAAGCCTGCTACGGTTAAGCATATCCTATGCTCTGGCCTCCGTGTTCACGCCGGCTATCCTGATGTTCACATTGGTAACATCCAGTCCGGTCATAGTCTCGATGGCGCTCTTTATCTTCTCCTGAAGCTTTGCCGAGGTTTCCCTGACATTGTATCCGTATTTGAGTCTTGCGACCAGATCCACCCGGACCATATTGTTTACCACATCCACCCGGACTCCTTTAGGCTGCTTTGCCTTCACGGCATTCATCAGTCTCGTGGTATTTCCGGCCATATCGTCAAAACCTTCGACCTCCCTTGCCGCAAGCACCGCTATGGATGCCACCACGTCATCCGCTATCTTTACTTCTCCGATGCTTTTCGAATCTAAGGTGAGAACCTTGTTTTTATCTTCCTGAGTGTTGCTTTTTGCAGCCATTTCCAACCTCCCGGGTTTCTTTAAAGCCGTTTTTCTTTTAAGAAAAAGTCTTAAAGTAGTCTAAACAGTATATCACTACGGGTATCATATTTCAATGACCGCGTTATTAACACTGATCTTTGCCTCAAGCGGTCTGATGCCCGTCAGTTCAAAGGATCGTTCATCGGGCTGTGTGGAACCCGCATAGACAGTATATTCTCCGTCAAGGAGTTTTCTGCTGCCATCTTTAAGTACCGATTCAAACTGCTTACTTTCAAGCTCTATGCTTACCTGTTTCTTTTCGCCCTGCTTTAAGAAGGCTCGTGTGAAGCCGGCAAGCACATGATGGGGCTTTTCAAAGGCGTCCCCGTTATACTTTATGTAAACTTCCGTGATCTCCGCAGCGTCGAACTTCCCGGTATTCTCGACATTTACAGTTACCGTGACCCCGTCGTTTGATTTATGTAAACTCATATCGCTGTATCCGAAGGTGGTATAGGTCAGACCGAATCCGAAGGGGTACCAGGGCTTTCCCTCTATAAACTTATAGGTTCTTCCCGCCATGTGATAGTCTTCAAATTCGGGAACTGTCCCGTCGTAATAGAAGGTGACCGGAAGTCTGCCCGAAGGTGACACTCTTCCAAAAAGTATGTCCGCAAGTGCATCTCCTCCGCGCTGTCCGCTGTACCATGCCTGTATTATGGCTGAGGCATCCTTTTCATATTCCGAAAGATCCAGGCTGCTGCCGCTGTTTATGACTATCACCGTGGGTCTGCCGACGGAAAGTACTTCCTTCACAAGCCTCCTCTGTGTCGGAGGAAGGAAGAGATCGTTCTTGTCTCCGGACGCATCGGAATTTCCGGCATCTCCCTCTTCGCCTTCAAGATCGCGGTCAAGTCCGACGCAGAGCACGACCACATCAGAGATCTCCGCGCAGGCTCTGGCCTCACTGTAATACTTGCCCTCTCTTGCAAGGTCGTCTTCTTTATCTTTAAGAATGTCGCTTCCTGCGCTGTAATAAATGCGGATATCATCGCCCGCGGCGCGTCTGATTCCCTCAAGGTTTGTCACCCATTCATCCGAATTGCCGTTATAATTGCCGCACAGAGCCTTGATGCTGTAAGCATTGGGTCCGATGACGGCTATGTTTTTGATCTTTGCTTTGTCAAGAGGCAGAAGCCCGTCATTTTTTAGAAGAACCGCCGATCTTCTGGCGGCTTCAAGCGCCAGGTCCTTATTTTCTTTTGTATTGGAGGCGCTGAAATCTATCGCATCGTAGCTGCAGTCTTTGTCAAACATGCCGAGTTTGAACCTTGTGGTAAATATCCTGACGGCAGCGCGTCTGATATCCTGCTCCTCAATGAGTCCCTCCTGGAGGGCATCCAGGATGTATTCATATGTACAGCCGCAGTTTAAGTCGCAGCCCGCCTTTATTGCCGCGGCCGCAGACCCGGCCGGTGTCTTTGTATAATGGAAGCATTCATGGAAATCACGCACCGCCCAGCAGTCCGAGACAACATGGCCTTCAAATTTCCATTCGCCGCGAAGCTTTGTTTCAAGAAGATAACTGTTCGCGTTGCATGGTTCGCCGTTCACGCTGTTGTAGGCACCCATGACGGCTTCCACCTGCGCATCCTCCACGGCGCTTTCAAATGCGGGCAGGTATGTCTCCTCGAGATCCTTCGGTGTCGGATCAACATTAAACCCGTGCCTTATGGCTTCGGGACCGGAATGCGCCGCAAAATGCTTTGCGCAGGCCGCCGTCTTCATATATCCCTTTTCATCTCTTTGCTGGAGTCCCCTGATAAAAGCGTTTCCCATTTTCGAAGCAAGGAACGGATCCTCGCCGTAGGTCTCATGTCCCCTTCCCCAGCGCGGATCTCGGAAGATGTTGATATTCGGGCTCCATATCGTGATCCCTTTGTAGATGTCACGATCTTTCTGACCCTTAAACATATTGTATTTAGCCCTGGCTTCATGAGCGATAACACGGGCCTCTTCATAAAGAAAATCATCATCGAATGATGCCGCCATGCCTACGGCCTGCGGAAAGACAGTGGCGATACCGGCTCTTGCGATCCCGTGGAGCGCCTCATTCCACCAGTTGTATTCGGGTATATCAAGTCTTTCTATGGCAGGCGCATTGTACAGAAGCTGTGAAGCGGCTTCTTCAACGGTCATCTTTGCAACAAGTTCTTCCGCCTGTTTCCTGAAATCTGAGTCGTTCATGATGTCCTCCTTATAGAAAAAATACAGTTTTATATCTGTCTTATCAGCGTGTTTTAAGGCTTTTGCTGCTGCCATCCGCGTATTTTACGGTTTTTACGGCTGTCATCCGGGTTTTTTACGGCTTTTACGGCTGTCATCCGGTTTTTTTACGGCTTTTACGGCTGTCATCCGGGGATGAGGCGGCGTTTGGGCCGTTTCAGGTTAACATAACGCCAAATTTGTTAATGTTTGTATTTTGGTTTACATAATTTATTTATGTGAACTATTTTATTTTATGTCAACTTGTTTGATATTTTATGTTAATTAGTGTGCGACGAACCCCTCTGTTTATGCAGCTTTCAAATTTATATAGAATTTATGTTAACTTATCAGACAAATGGCTGATTTCGGTAATATTATATGGATTTTTTGACTTCCTGTTATATAGTGATATCCGCCCTTCTCGTTTTATGTAAACTATGTGAGTAGAAATGTTATAGTCAGTTCATCTCTGTTCCGGACATATCTCGCCTTTCCGGTTCCCTTCAGATATCTGAAGACCCTGCCGTCGTCAAAGAGATAGTCATCCATTTCGTCATACACATCCTTATCCGCGCATCTTATCGTCAGGGTCTCTTCATTATCCTCGTATGCCCTGTCAAATACCTCGTGCAGTTTCTCGTGATCATCCTCCGTAAAGTACCTGCCTTCCCTGACAAAATAGTAGGAATCCAGACTGTCGCATACCGGGATCCTCACTACAGTGTCAACGATGTGATTTTCCGCTATGAGATCATCCGATGCTCCCATATAGACATAGTCCGTCATTGCCGTGTCCGTTCCCTCGGAGGAATTCTTATAAGAGGTGTCTCCCCAGGTTATGTCAACATGACAGTAGGTCCCGTCGAGCCTCATCAGATTCCATGCGTGGTTCTCTCCTCCGGCTTCTCCGTATACTATGGTGCAGAAGATGCCAAGCTCGTCAGCCAGGTACTTTGCCGCCATGGCATAACCCTGGCAGACGCTCTTATTATCAACAAATACCGAGCAGATATTCTGGTTGTTCTCGGTTTCGATATCATATTCGGTATTTTCCACAAGGTAATCAAATATGTATTTTGCCTTGGAATATTCATTCGGAAGATCCGGCATCCCCGTTATGAATTTGTTTACATAACTATCGATGTAATCTTCCTTTTCCAGGATCTCTTTCCCGGTCATGGTGTATCTGGGACTGAAGGAAATGCTCTCAAGTTCGCCGTTTACAAGCGTTCTCGTCATTTTGTAGCCGTCCGTGTAGAAAAAATCCGGATTGTCTATCATCACACAGTTAAAGCATGTATCGATCTCATCCACATCAAGCGAGGAAAGTTTCACCTCGGGTATCCTGCCCTGGATGGCCCGGTAAATCTCAACATATACCTTTCTTTCATGATCTCCGAGCTGGCCGTATGCGTATTTGGACTCCCTGAACAAATCCGTATCGCGGCGTCTTTGTATCATCTCCTCGTGCGCCGCGGCGTCTTCCTCATCGGTCTCCTCTTCCGCAGAGTTTTCAAGCTTTACCCCCAAGGAGGCCAGTTCATCCGACGAGATCTGAGTTATGTCACCCGATCCGGCAGATACAAATACATCCCTCACACTCCTTGTCATGCCCATCGCGGACACTGTATCGGAACATATTTCCGACTCCGCTTCTGCTCTGCCGGGATCATTTCCGCTTACATCCGGTCCGGTCAGGCTGCTTTCCGTTCCCGTCAGATACTGTATTTCTTCAGACAGGTTCTGCAGCAGGGAATTATCCGATGGGTTTACATAATTTGATAGGTTTACATAATCTTCAGAGCATCCCTGGCAGGCAAAAAGAACCGGCAGGGTAAGGAGCGCAGCCGCGATCTTATATTTCGGATACCGATCTCTCCCCGTTTTTTTCATTCCTCATTGAATTCCTCCAGTATCAGACCCTCGTTACGATCAAGCGTCATTCCGATGCTCCAGGCATTTACAAAGAGAAGAAGGGGATTGCCTTTAAGATCATTGATCTTTTTCATATCCGAGGTACCGTTTATCTTATCAAGATCAATATCTTTATTTTTTATCCACCTTATATGCTCATACGGGAGCTGTTCCAATCTTATGTCAACTCCGTATTCATTCTTCAGTCTGTACTGCAGCACTTCAAACTGAAGCACTCCGACCACTCCGACTATTATCTCCTCCATACCGCCCTGCGGCTCCTGGAAGATCTGTATCGCTCCCTCCTGCGCTATCTGCATGACGCCCTTGACAAACTGTTTACGTTTCATCGTATCTATCTGGCGCACTCTCGCAAAATGTTCGGGCGCAAATGTGGGTATGCCGCTGTACCTGAATTTGTCTTCGGGCATGCACAGCGTATCTCCTATTGAATATATGCCCGGATCAAAGATGCCTATGATGTCTCCGGCATAGGCTTCGCTGACCATATGCCTGTCGTCCGCCATCATCTGCTGGGGCTGGGAAAGCCGTACCATCTTTTCTCCCTGAACATGATATACATCCATGCCTGCATCAAATCTGCCCGAGCAGATGCGCATGAAAGCAACTCTGTCCCTGTGAGCCTTGTTCATATTTGCCTGGATCTTGAAAACAAAGGCGGAAAACGGCCTTTCTATCGGATCGACCACGCCGGTGTCCGCAACCCTCGGAAGAGGTGATGAAGTCATCTTCAGGAAGTTCGTAAGAAAGATATCCACGCCGAAATTGGTGAGCGCCGATCCGAAAAAGACCGGAGAAAGCTTTCCGTGATCTACCTTTTCCTGGTCAAAGGCAACGCTTGCGCCGTCAAGCAGATCGATCTCATCTTTCAGAGTGGAAAGAGCATCTTCACCGATTTTTTCCTTAAGTCCGGCTTCGTTTTCTATTGATATGAATTCTTCTTTTCCTTCTTTTGTTCCCTTGAGAGTATCCGAAAAAAGTACAACGCTTGATGAAGCCCTGTCGTAGACGCCCTTAAATTCCTTGCCGGAACCTATGGGCCAGTTGACGGGACAGGTTTCTATGCCCAGTTCCTTTTCGATCTCATCCACGAGATCAAAGGTATCCCTGGCTTCCCTGTCCATTTTGTTTATAAAGGTAAATATCGGAATGCCGCGTCTGCCGCAGACTTTGAAAAGCTTCCTCGTCTGGGCCTCCACGCCTTTTGAAGCGTCTATCACCATGACGGCAGAATCGGCAGCCATGAGTGTCCTGTATGTATCCTCGGAAAAGTCCTGGTGTCCGGGAGTATCCAGAATGTTTATGCAGCATCCGTTGTACTCAAACTGGAGCACGGAAGAGGTGACCGATATTCCTCTCTCCTTTTCTATGTCCATCCAGTCGGAAACCGCATGTCTTGCCGTAGCCTTTCCCTTTACGGAGCCGGCCAGATTGATCTGTCCTCCATATAATAAGAACTTTTCCGTTAAAGTGGTCTTTCCTGCATCAGGGTGCGATATTATTGCGAAAGTACGCCTTTTTCTTATCTCATTTTCAAGAACTGCCAAAGTCTGTATTCTCCTTGTTCCTATGATTTAGTCATGCCCGCCCGTTTAGTTGACATAACTTCGAGATACCGCTTATTGGCTGTTTTTCCGGAAAATGAGAGTATGGCGATCTGTTTTACATAAGAAGATCTGCGCCCTCTATATCGGGATCCGTACCGAGGTATCTTTCAACAGTATATCCTATATCCGCGTAGGTGTCACGCACTCCCGCGTTTTTCGGATTGACATTTCTGCCGTAGATTATGAGCGGAATGTATTCCCTGGTATGATCAGTGGATTTTGTATAAGCCGGATCGCAGCCGTGGTCGGCAGTCATTATCAGGATATCATCGTCTCTCATCTTTGCCGTTATCTCAGGGAGCCTGTCATCAAAGTATTTGAGAGCCTTCGCGTAACCGTCGACATCCCTTCTGTGACCGTAGAGCATGTCATAATCCACGAGATTTGTGAATATCAGTCCTTCAAAATCCCTGTCCATATATTCGAGGGTCCTGTCTATGCCCTCCGCGTTACCGGATGTGTATACATATTCGCTCATCCCCCTGCCTGCAAAGATATCATGTATCTTGCCTACAGCCAGCACGGTCTTTTGGTTCCTTACAAGTTCATCAAGCATGGTATCCTTTGGAGGTTCTATCGAAAAATCGTGTCTTCTGGGCGTCCTCGTATAGTTTCCGTTGCCTTTTCCGATAAACGGACGGGCTATGACTCTTCCGACGCCGTGTTTTCCGGTCAGGATCTTCCTCGCCTGCCTGCAGTATTCATAGAGTTCCTCCACGGGAACGATATCCTCATGCGCCGCTATCTGAAAAACACTGTCCGCTGAAGTATAGACTATGAGCTTTCCCGTTGAAACATGTTCGTCTCCGTATTTATTGATGACCTCCGTGCCGGAAAACGGAAGGTTACAGAGTATATCACGTCCCACAGCTTCTCTGAAGGGCTTCAGCACCTCCTCCGGAAATCCTTCGGGATATGTCGGAAGCGGATGAGGCGTGATAATGCCGGCTATCTCCCAGTGTCCTATGGTCGTGTCCTTTCCCTTTGAGGCTTCGGCGCATTTGCAGTACAGAGCCGCAGGAGTGTCGGTTCCCTCAAGAAAATCGACGCCGTCTATATTGAAAAGTCCCATCTTTTTCATATTCGGCATATCAAAATAAGGGCTTTTCGAACAGCTTCTCAAAGTATTTACATCGTAATCTCCGAAATCCGGCGAATCGGGCATCTGTCCCACGCCGAAACTGTCGAGAACTATAAGTATGACTCTCCTGCTCATGTTCATAACCTCCTTAAGATAAATTTAGTATATCGAACGCCTGTTCGTATGTCAATAAAAATCTTTTAAAAATTCAGTTCTTTTATATACCGCTCTTCAAATCCTTTTTCGGCAGCCAGATCAACATAACGACAGTTATTTCTAATCTTTTCGATTTCCTTCATATTATCATTTAAATTGCCTTCGAGAAATCTGACCGCTCCCGCCAGACTCGTATTTCCGGGAGCCACAGTCTTTGTTACAAGCTCCGCAGGTATCATTCCTATCACGGCAGCCTTCACGGGATCTATATGGCAGCCGAATCCTCCGGCTAAATATACTTTTGATACATCTTTATAATAACGACCGGTTTTTTTAAGCAGGATATCTATGCCCGCCCTTATTGCCGCCTTTGCCAGCTGAACCTGCCTGACATCCTCTCTGGTGAAAAATATCTTCGCCGGATCGGATGTAACAAGAAAATCTTCTTCCATAAATCCATCCCGGGCAATCAATTCATTTTCCAGAAGCTCCGCAGTCATTTCTATGACCCCTGTCCCGCAAAGCCCTGTTGGTGGTAATTTGTTGATAGTTTCAAGTGTTACTTCAAAAGTGTTATTTAATTTAACCCCGCAAATTGCGCCACTTGTCGACGGAACCCCGTATTTTACGCAACCTCCCTCAAATACTGGGCCTGCAGCGGTCGAAGAAGTAAAAATAACACCGCCGTCAGATACCGCAATTTCGCCGTTTGTGCCAAGATCGATAAAAATATCGGTCTCGTTTTCAACAGGTAATCCACAGGCAAAAAGACCGGAAATGATATCACCGCCAATAAAAGCACCCGTTCCTGGCATTATGTAAACTAAAATGTTATTCAACCCCTCCAAGCCCTCAAAAATATCCCCGATAGTGGTCGTTATAGTGTCAATCACAACTGTTTCATATGGATAACGACCCAGGCCGGAAATATCATATCCCATCAGTGAATGTACTATGGTTGCGTTACCCGCGATCGAGACACCTGCTATATTATCGACTCTTGCGTCTGTAATAAGACGCGAAATGATCCCGGCCGTATCTCTCCTCAGAAGTCTCGTTAATTCCTCCGCAGCGCCCTCCTGGGCGGCCCTGATACGGGATATTATGTCAGAACCGTATATTTTCTGGGAATTTACAGCTGTTTCCGATGATATGACCTTTTGTGGACACCCGCTGTCCAACACGGTCAGAACCCCTGCCAGAGTGGTTGTGCCTATATCAATGGAAATCCCGTATTTATCAGCTTTATCACACGGATAACATTCGTTTTTTGTGCCCTTTTCAGGCCCGTTTCCGGCATCCGTCAGACCGACTATCGACATTTCGGGTCTTTTATCCACAATACGAATACTCATGCCCTTTTTATATGTTATTTTGCAAGCTTTATGTAAACTCTTTTTGCCGTTTTCGTCCGTGATCTCGACCAGACAAGTCCCGCAGGTCCCATTTCCTCCACAATCAGATGCTATTTCCACACCGGCTGCTCTGAGATGTTCAAGAACTGTCATTATTTAATTTTCTCCCTGATTTTTGTACATAACTGCAGTTATTCTTAACTACCGAAATTATTTGATAACTTTCGATTGGTAACTTTAGTTTTTATAACTTTTACTATGATTTGTTAAATAACTTAAGATAGGTAATTGTTGTTGGGTAACTTTTGATAGATAACTTAAGATAGGTAACCTTTGTTAGGTATCTTGTGCTCTGTTTTTCATTTTACTATCATAATTAATTATGATAGTACAGATTTACATAAAATTCAAGAGATATATCTGCATGAGTCAGGCGGCGAAGCGAGGGTCGTGTTGAAGATCAGTTTGTCCGGTTTTAATGTAAAACAAGCAAAGAAAAAGCCCCGGAATTATCTGATAATTCCGGGGCTTTATACAGCCTTGTTCTTATTATACAGCTCTTATTATGCCTGTATTCCCATCTCCTCCAATGCTGCCTGGGCTGCTGCAAGCCTTGCTATCGGCACCCTGAAGGGCGAGCATGATACATAGTTGAGACCTACCTTGTGGCAGAAGAATACGGATGACGGATCTCCGCCGTGCTCTCCGCAGATTCCTATACGCAGGTCAGGATTGCTCTCCCTGCCCTTCTTCGTTGCCATCTCGATAAGCTGTCCCACACCGCTCTGATCGAGCTTTGCAAACGGATCCGACTCGTAGATCTTGGCCTTGTAGTAAGCCGGCAGGAACTTGCCTGCATCATCTCTTGAAAATCCGAAGGTCATCTGTGTCAGATCGTTGGTTCCGAATGAGAAGAAATCCGCTTCCTTTGCGATCTCATCTGCAGTAAGCGCTGCTCTGGGGATCTCGATCATGGTACCGATATGATAAACGATATCTGAATTTCTTTCCTTCTTTACATGCTCGGCTGTCTTGATACAGACTTCCTTCACATATTTAAGTTCCTTTGCATCTCCGACAAGCGGGATCATGATCTCAGGCTCGATAGAGAAGCCTTCCACATCCTCAACCTCGATGGCTGCTTCCATGACGGCCCTTGTCTGCATCTCGGCGATCTCGGGATAAGTGACTGCCAGACGGCATCCCCTGTGTCCCATCATGGGATTGACTTCATGCAGGTTATTGCAGGCTTCCTTTACTTCCTCAACCGAGATGCTCATCATATCAGCCAGTTCCTTGATATCCTTGTCATTGTTTGGAACGAATTCATGAAGCGGCGGATCGAGGAACCTGATCGTAACCGGTCTTCCCTTAAGGGCTGTGTAGAGGCCCTTGAAATCTGCCTTCTGATAAGGGATCAGCTCGTAAAGCGCCTTCTTTCTTTCATCATATGTCTTTGAAAGGATCATGCGGCGAAGCTTCGGTATCCTGTCGGGATTGAAGAACATGTGCTCTGTACGGCACAGACCGATGCCCTCGGCGCCGTTCCTGACTGCAGTCTCCGCATCAGCCGGAGTATCGGCATTTGTGTAAACCTTGAGTTTGCGGAGAGCGTCAGCCCAGCCCATGAGTCTCTTGAAATTACCCGATATCTCAGCTTCGCTGGTTGCGATATCGCCCTTGTAGATCTTTCCCGTGGAACCGTCAAGTGAGATGTAATCACCCTCTTTGAAGGTCTCGCCTCCCAAAGTAAAGGTCTTGTTCTCTTCATCCATCACTATATCGCCGCAGCCGGAGATACAGCATGTACCCATGCCTCTTGCAACAACCGCGGCGTGGCTTGTCATACCGCCTCTGACCGTAAGGACACCCTCTGATGAGTGCATTCCCTCGATATCCTCAGGGCTTGTCTCAAGCCTTACAAGGATCGTTCTCTGGCCTGCCTTGTGAGCGGCCACTGCATCAGCAGCAGTGAAATAAACGCGTCCCGATGCAGCTCCGGGAGATGCCGGAAGCGCCGATCCGACCACCTTTGCCTTCTTGACGGCTTCGGGATCGAAATTCGGGTGAAGGAGCTGGTCGAGCGACTTGGGCTCTATCCTCATGACAGCTTCCTTTAATGATATCTTGCCCTCGTCCACAAGGTCGCATGCGATCTGCAGAGCTGCGGCAGCTGTCCTCTTTCCGTTTCTGGTCTGCAGGAAATAGAGCTTTTCTTCCTCGATGGTAAATTCCATATCCTGCATATCGCGGTAGTGATTCTCAAGCTTTCTGGCTATTCCCATGAACTGCTTGTAAACCTCGGGCATATCCTCCGCAAGCTTTGAGATCGGCTGGGGAGTACGGACACCGGCAACGACATCCTCTCCCTGTGCATTGATGAGGTATTCACCGAAAATACCCTGTTCGCCGGTGGCGGGGTTCCTGGTGAATGCCACGCCCGTACCGGACTTGTCGCCCATATTACCGAAAACCATCGACTGCACATTTACGGCCGTACCCCAGTCGCCCGGGATATCGTTCATGCGGCGGTAGATGATCGCTCTTTCATTGTCCCATGAACGGAACACCGCGCGCACAGCCTCGATAAGCTGAACCTTGGGATCCTGAGGAAATTCCTCTCCCATCGCATCCTTGTAAATGGCTTTAAACCTCTTGATGAGTTCCTTTAAGTCATCCGCGGTCATGTCGACATCAAACTTGATGCCCTTCTTTTCCTTTATCGCGTCTATTTCCTTCTCAAAAAGGGACTTGCTCACTTCCATGACAACATCAGAGAACATCTGGATGAATCTCCTGTAGGAGTCATAAGCAAATCTCGGATTACCGGTCTTTTTTGCAAAGCCCTCCACCGAAATATCATTCAATCCCAGGTTAAGGATGGTATCCATCATACCCGGCATCGAAGCGCGGGCTCCGGAACGCACGGACACAAGGAGCGGATTGTCAACATCTCCAAACTTCTTGCCCTGTTTCTCCTCGAGCCATTTGAGAGCCTCGAATATCTGCTCCTGGATCTCCATCGGTATCTCACGGTTTCTCTCGTAATACTCCGTGCAGGCCTCGGTGGTGATGGTGAAGCCCTGGGGTATGGGCAGACCGAGGTTTGTCATCTCGGCAAGACCGGCCCCTTTGCCGCCGAGCAGATTTCTCATGCCGGCGTTTCCTTCATGGAAGTAATAGACCCATTTCTTCATTCTAAGAAAATCCCCTTTCTAAGTAATTGTGAGTATCTTTTAACATCAGTCTCCGCGCCTGCTTTCCGTGGAGCACAGTGCATAAAACTGACATCAAATCATTATACAATAAAACCGTCCGCCTTGTCTAATGAAAGCCTTTCCACTGTCTAAAAGCCGTATGATGAAAAGAGCGCATATCGTTTGACCGGATACTCTCAGGGCTTCATCTGCTCATCGATCCATGCCGCCCTGGTGCTGTAAAAAGAGACGATATCATCACAGTACTCATCATAATCATCGATATCCCCGTAAATGCTCTTCTCTCCGAACTGATTGGCGTAGCCGTATAACAAGAAGTTCAAACGGCCGTCCTGCGCAAGGATCCTTCTCTGTGCTGCAAACTCATCTGTCCCCGAAAGCAGCGCCTCCCTCACTCCGCCGTTAAAATACTCATCGGCGACAGCCTTCTTAAAATCTTCATTCTTAAAAAGTTCCCTGTACCAGCCCGCATTCCGGACGCGCCAGCCTTCAGGCGTATCAAAAGACATGCCTTCCTTTTCATAGGGCGAACCGAGAGCCAGATCCATGTCCCAGACCGGCCCCATGTGCATCCTTCCGTCATTTTTCAGATAATACATATATACGCTTCTCTGCCAGGCATCAAAATTCATCGATGCCTCTTCGATCCAGTAATATTTCGCAAGAAGACTGAGGTCACAGACATCTTTAAGCGCTGCATTTTCCGGATCTTCGATTGTATTTATGTAAACCTGCAATAAGGACAAAGCCTCTGCCATCTCTCTTTGGTCTGCATTTTCAGGATATAGCAGATCCGCCACAGGATACTCCATTCCGTCCTCAAACCATGTCTCGGATCTGTATAATAAAGGCTGATCCTGCTCGGGCGGATCCATCTTGTAGAAATAATCGCCCTCTTTTAAGGGGATCCTGTTTTTGTCAACGGTAACCTTTGTCGTCAGCGTATACACGCCGCAGTACTTTCCGTCCACATAGAGGTTTATGTTTCTCATGCCCGGCTGGTACGGTATTCCGGCCTCTTCGGCGATCTTATTAAAAGTAATGTTCTTTAATAGGGACACATCAAAAGCGTTTCCCACCAGATTCCAGTTTTTGTTTTTTCCCAGACCGAGCAGATCCACGGCCTTATTAAGCCGCAGCGAATAAGACTTTTTGCTGTCAGCGCCCCAGCTCGACGATCCTCTTCCCTGCAAAGATGCGTTCAGACCCGAAATATCTATTGTCCTGTCTCCCGCACATATATGCGTTATCCCCGTACATATCACGCTCTTGTCTTCCGAAGCGTTCATGGCTTCATATTCTGCCGGATCGGACGATTCAAAAAACAGGGTCGGAATGCAGTGCTCATCGAGCACGACCTGCCACGGACCAAGCATCGCGGTCTGCGTTAGATCAAAAACGCGTCTGGCAAGGAGGATCCCTCCCGCATCCCTGATATAAACCACCACCGCTTTTTTATACACTCCGGGCGGCAGCGTCAGATGAATATAACCGTCACCGAGACTGTAGCCCTCCACATCACAGGGAATGCCGCGGTTTTCATCACCTGAAACAACAACTTCAAAATACGGAAGTTCCGCGATCATTTCATCAGTATAGCCAAGATTCGGCCTTATAAGCCTTTCCGCGCTTATTTTTTCACACAAAAGAGCCCCTGCCATAGCAGCGGCCCCTATGATAAGTGATAATAAAAGCAAACCGGTTCTTTTCTTCAAATCCTAACCCCTGAATTCACCGTCATGCGCAACCAAAGACACACTGTCGACACCATTCAGTTCCCTTACCGCGCCGATCAGTCCGTCGGGATCCTTCACCCTCACCTCAAACACCGAATTTGTTCCGGACGAAGTAACATTTACGGATTTTACGCTCACTACCCGTCCGTATTGTCCGACGGCATTTCTTATCTCATCAGTTGATATCCTGCCCGTAAAACCGACAAACAGAAGCTGCCCTGTTTTTATTTCCGGGATAAACTTTAAGACCGCGACCGCGATCGTAACGCATACCGCCAGAATGACGGCGACCTTGTACAGTCCGGCTCCGCAGATGATGCCCGTTCCGATCGACCAGAAGAGAAACAGAAGATCTATCGGCTCTTTTATTGCGGTACGGAACCTGACTATGGAAAGCGCGCCGACCATACCGAGCGAGATCACGAGGCTGCTCTGCATCGCCATGATGATCCCGGCCGTAACTATCGACATCGCAACCATCGCTATATTGTATTCCTTTGAATAAAAGGCATTCTGTGTTACGAATCTGTATACGAAAAACAGATACAGGGCTATCAGAAATGTGATGCCGAAGGTGGTAAGTATCTGGGCGGCCGTTATATCCGCTCCCGAAAAACCGTTTAAGACGCTGTCTGTTATTATATCTTTGAAGCTCATGCGAAAACTCCTTTGATCCTTTGTAAGCCCATGGCATATTTTGAACTGCTGCTCCGTGTAAGACCCATGCCCGAAAGGACGCTGCTTATCTCACCGGGGAGGAATTCATCATATTTGATCTCAAGCACATGCATGTTACCGTCAAGCACCGGTCTGCCGGTAAGTGCCGGATCAAACATCCTCTCAAAACTGTCGGAGGCGGTTATATTCCTGTCGATCGTTATCCTGACATTTGCGATGTCGTAAATGTAGGCGCTCCGCTCATAATCAATGATGCACGCAGGACTGTAAAGATCCGCCGTTATCCTTGCAAGGTATTTTTCCAGGACTCTCTTTTCTCTTTCGTTCCTGTATTCTCCGCTGTCTATGAGACCGCTCAAAATGCGGGACGCCCTTATTATATCACCCGAAATAAGCCCGTAAAAAACCTCTTCCGTAATGAGAGCATTCATCTTGGAGATCGTATCCCTGTGCCTTATCTTTATCTCGGAAACGATCGTATCCCTGCCGCAGTCGTAGGTCCTGATCCTGTATTTCTCACGCGGCGACACGCCTGCGGTATTTTCCCTGCAACAGACAAAAGACGGACTGTCAAAATAGATGCTTCTGATCCTGTAATGATCTCCCTTCTGATGCGGATCCGGCCGTAAAAGCGCCTTTATCCGGTTTCTCACATCAAGGAGCACATCGTCACCGACTATGAATTTTAATTCCTTCCGGTACCCGTCCATAATCACAGAAAATCATATCAAAATCGGATGATTTATTCAAGACAGGGCAGCCGGCCGGGCGATCGCCGGGCAAGCTGTTTTTCTGACGATACGGAATGATCTTCAACACGACCCACGCTCCGCCGCCTGACGAGCTAACTGCCAACTGCGACTTAAAACTTCCGGAAATTCGGCGTTGCCTCTTTCCCGGCGGTCTAAATCTTCGTAGGCAGTTATCTCTCGTTGCTGCGCTGATGGGTCGTTTTTGAATGATCATTCCGTATCGTCAGGCCAAAATATTACTCAGGCGGTCTCCCGGCCGCTTTACAAAAGGAACAAATGTTCGTAAAATAAAGGTATGGAGAAAGAAAAGAGAACCTACATCGCGATCGACCTCAAATCCTTCTACGCTTCAGTCGAATGCGTGGAAAGGGGACTCGATCCGCTTAATACAAACCTTGTCGTGGCGGACGAAAGCCGTACCGAAAAGACCATCTGCCTTGCGGTATCGCCATCCTTAAAGGAATGCGGGATCCCCGGCAGACCCCGGCTTTTCGAAGTGATACAAAGGGTTGATGAGGTAAACAAAAACCGCCTTCAGCGCGCAGACGGCCGAATGTTTACCGGTGACAGCTGCTTTAAGGATGAGCTTGATGCCGACCCTTCTCTTAAGCTTTCATATATCACTGCCGTGCCGAGGATGGCCCTGTATAAAAGCTACAGCGCAAAGATCTTTTCAATATACTTAAGATATGTTTCAAGCGCCGATATCCACATCTACTCCGTGGATGAGGTGTTCATGGACATCACCGGATATCTGGGGATATATAACATGACGCCCCACGAGCTTACGATAAAGATCATCCGCGAAGTCTTGAAAGAGACCGGCATCACTGCCACGGCCGGCATCGGAACAAACATGTATCTTTGCAAGATAGCAATGGATATAACGGCCAAGCACATGGAGCCGGATGCCGACGGCGTAAGGATAGCGGAACTTGACGAAATAAGTTACAGACGCCTTTTGTGGGATCACAGGCCCATCACGGATTTCTGGCGCGTAGGCAGAGGATACCGTGACAGGCTGGCTTCCTGCGCTCTTTACACCATGGGCGACATAGCCAGGTGCTCACTTGAAAACGATGAGATCCTCTACCGTCTCTTCGGAGTAAACGCAGAGCTTTTGATCGATCATGCCTGGGGCTATGAGCCCTGCACGATGGAAGCGATCAAAAGCTATGTCCCTGAAAACAACTCCCTGAGTTCGGGCCAGGTCTTAAAAGAACCCTACAGCACAGAAAAGACCCGGATCGTCGTGCGTGAAATGGCAGACGCGCTGTCGCTTGATCTGATGAAAAAGAACCTTGTAACCGACCAGATCATCCTCACGCTTTCCTACGACAAGGCAAGTCTTGATGATAAAAACGGTTCCGGTTATAAGGGCGAGATCACCAAAGACTACTACGGACGCGCTGTGCCAAAGCACGCTCACGGAACTGCGAATTTAGGTCACCACACTATGACCGGAGCCGAGATCACGGAAAACGCCATGAAGCTTTTTGACACGATAATCACGGAAGGGCTCTTTGTCAGAAGGATCAATATCACCGCAAACCATGTCATCCCGTCCGAAAAAGCATCAAAAAGCCGGGATGAATACGAACAGCTTGATCTTTTTTCAATGATGCAGGAAAGGTCGCAGGATGCCTCATCGGACAGAAAAAGACTTGAAAAAGAAAAAGCGCTGCAGCAGGCAGTGCTTGAGATAAAAAACCGTTACGGCGGAAATGCCGTATTAAAAGGAACCAGCTTCATGGAAGGAGCTACGGGAAGGGAGCGCAATGAACAGGTCGGCGGACACAAAGCATAATAAAGGAAAATACGAAGATATCATAAACACGGAATATCCGTTCCCATCCGGCCGCAGCCGTATGTCCATGCACGACAGGGCTGCCCAGTTTGCGCCCTTTGCCGCCCTGACAGGCCTCGGGGAAGAACTCGAGAAGGTAGCGGAGGTGACAGAGGGACGGTCCCGGTGACAACTTTCATGCGACTCATTTTGATTCCTAAGCATTCCATTTTGAACTGTGCAGGTGAGATTATCACCTACAAAGACTAAACCCGCATGCCATGAGCACATGCAAAGTGCGAATGACTTGCGGGTTTAAGTATTTGTTGGTGATAGGTTCACCGTCGCAGCAGTTCCCCGGAATGCGTGGAACAAAATGAGTCAAAGTGAAAGTTGTCAACTTCAGTTTCCGTACAGGATCCTTGCATACTCCGAATCCTTGTCAAGGATCAGTGTCTTGTCATTTCCGGTCATGGCTTCTAAGGAATCCAGCCCCCTTAGATAGTTATAAAAATCAGCCTTGTCCTCATTCCTGTAAGCGTCCGAAAGGATCTTCATATATTCGGCTTCACCTTCGGCCTCAAGCTTTGCGGCCTCTTTTTCCGCATTCGCCTTTGTTATGCTTACCTGCTTGTCGGTCTCATTCATTATCTTTTTTGCTTCAGCCTGTCCCTTGGCACGATATCCGCTGGCGATATTATTTCTTTCGGATATCATTCTTTCATACACCGCAGCCTTGTTGTCATCGGGCAGATCCAGCGCCTTTATCTCGGCAAGCTCGATCACTATGCCGTACTGGCTTATATCCGAATTCGACTCATCGGTTATCCTATTTGTCAGCGTATTTCCGCGGGCTGCGATGATCTCGTCCTGGGTCATCGATGATATGATGTTCTTGGTGGCGTTAAATACCGCCGCGCCTATCCTTTCTTCCGCCCTTCCTCTTATCGCTCCGAGAGTCTGGTAGTATTTCACCGCATCATTTACCGACCAGATCACATAGTTGTCTGCGATCATGGATTTCTTATCCGATGTGATGACATCGGATACCGGTATGTCATAGAGCCTGTCCCCGCAGTAAACTGTCGTTATGTCCTCGATGAACGGAGTATGCACATGCAGTCCCGTATTCTTCTGAACCGCCTGTATCTTTCCAAGCCTTATGAGCAGCGCGGTCTCATTTGTATGAACGGTATAGCAGGATGAAACGATGATAAAAAATGCTATGATCAAAACTGCTATGCCGGCGATCTTAATAAAACTTTTGTTCTTCATCCCGATACCCTCCTATTCTTCCGCATCAACCGAATAATCCGTCGCGTCCACAGATTCTTCCGGAATCTCGTCCTCTTCGTCCGTATTCCTTCCCTCATCGGTGAAGCTGTCCAAAGGCAGCATGGTCTGGGTCTGTCCGTCAGATATGACCACCTTTATGCCCGGAAGGATCTCTTCCATCTTTTCATAGAACATCCGGCGTTTCGTAACGGTCGGGTATTTCTGATATTCATTGTAGATCTCGTTAAACCTTGCAACCTGTCCCTCGGCTTCGGCTATCCTTGCTTCCTTTGCGGCCGTTGCCTTCTGTATTATGGCATCCGCCTCCGCTTCCGCTTCCGGGATCTTTCTGTTCTTGTAGGCCTGGGCGTTATTCTTGTCCGTATCCGCTCCCTGCTTTGCGGTCTCTACCTCCTTGAAGGCCGCAACGATCTCGGCTGTCGGAGGTCTCGAATCCTGCACAGTGATATTGAGGACCATAAGCCCGATATCGTGCTCGTTAAGTTCCTTCGTGATGGCTTCCTTGATATCGGCCTGTATCTGGCTCTTTCCGGTAGTCATGGCCTCGTCGACGGTATAGTTTGATACCACCGTCCTGATGTTTGACTGCGCGATGTTGGCAAGTATCGTTTCGGGGCTTTCGGTATTATAGGTATAGGCAACCGGATCGGACACCCTGTACTCAAGATAAAAATCAATATTGAGCAGGTTGAAATCCGAGGTGATCATGATCCCGCTGGCCTCATCCACAGGATACTGCCCTTTTTGCGCATCCTCATCTATCACATAGCCTATCGCGGTTCCGTGGGTCGTCATATCGACCATCCTCACGCTCTGCCACGGAGCCTTGAAATAAAAACCTGCGGTATTTACCTGGATCACTCTGCCAAACTGAGTCAGAATCGCGTTCTCCTGCTCGTTTACCGCGTAAAAGCACCGTAGCAGCACTGATACGGCAATGATCGCTATGATCACAAAGGAGACCACTCCCCGTATCTTTTTGAAAGCTTCTCCCGGATCGGTATAGGTCCCGCCTTCATTGACTATGTCCGGTTTTTTCTTATAAAAGGTGAAATTCGGTTTCATAAGCCTTTCTTCCTCCTTATTCGAACTGATATCTCAATTTTAGACATTCAGTAATTTTAAGTATATGCGTGATTTCGGAAAATACGATACCATATTTTTCAATTTTGACAAAATATGGTGACAGGGGGACGGTTCTGCTGTCATCTTTTGTGTCAGGGGTGTGTCAGGGGGACGGTTCTTCTGTCATCTTTTGTGTCAGCAGAACCGTCCCTCTGTCAACTCTATATCGCGCTCAGCTGCATGCGGTAATACTTCTCGTAGAGTCCGCCCCGTTTAATAAGTTCCTTATGCGTGCCCCGTTCCATGATGCCCTCGCTGTCAAGGACGATGATCTCGTCCGCGCCGAGGATCGTGGAAAGCCTGTGGGCTATGGTGATCGTCGTACGGCCGCAGGCAAGCCTTTCCAGACTGTCCTGTATGAATCGCTCGCTCTCATTATCAAGGGCGCTTGTTGCCTCATCAAGGATAAGCACCGGCGGATTTTTCAAAAACACTCTTGCTATCGCGATACGCTGCTTCTGCCCGCCCGATAATCTTTCGCCTCTCTCACCGACCCCGGTATCAAGTCCTTCCGGCAGATCATTTATCAGATCCATGAGATCGGCATCCTCCGCGGCTTTTATTATATCGTCATCAGATGCCCCGGGTCTGCCGTAAGCAATATTTTCGCGTATGGTGCCGTTAAAGAGATATACATCCTGCTGGACTATGCCGATGAAGGAACGAAGCGACTTCTGCGTCACATCTCTTACATCTGTCCCGTCGATCTTTACGGAACCTTCGGACACATCGTAAAACCTCGGAAGGAGCGAACACAGCGTCGTCTTGCCCCCGCCTGACGGCCCTACAATGGCAACAGACTTTCCCGCATCGATATGCAGATCGACAGCCTTAAGCACTTTTTCATCGCCTTCATATGAAAAACCCACATTCTCATAATCAATGACACCCTTAACATCCCGAAGTTCTTTCGCGCCCGGTCTGTCCACGATCTCGGGCACGGTCTCCATCACCTCGCTGAACCGTTCAAAGCCCGCAAGGCCCTTCTGGAACAGCTCGGTAAACTCCACCAGCACATTTATGGGATTGATGAAGATATTGATATAGAGCGCATAGATGGCAAGGTCCTCCACGGAAAGAGAACCCTTTGCTATGAGAAATCCGCCGGCTGCGATCACCGCAACATACATCATCCCTTCAAAGAAATTGTTGCCCGTGAAAAACAGAGCCATCTGTCTGTAATTGTCTTTTCTCGAATCAAGAAAAGCCAGATTGCTCTCATCGAATTTTTCCTTTTCGATCTCTTCTCCGGTAAAGGATTTGACCACGCGGATCCCGGCAAGAGTATCCTGCAGTGTTGAGTTGATCCCTGCGATCTTTTCGCGGTTATCCGTAAATGTAGCTCTCATCCGCCGGTTCTGGCTCACCGAAAAAACGATCATGCACGCAGCCACAAAAACAAGACAGAGAGTCATGGGAACATTGATCCTCATCAGCAGTATGAAGGACCCCGCCAGCTTGATGACGGAAATAAAGATATTCTCAGGCCCGTGGTGCGCAAGCTCCGTGATATCAAAAAGGTCGGAAACGAGCTTCGACATCATCGCGCCCGTATTATGCGTATCGTAGTAGGAGAAGGAAAACGCCTCATATCTGTCAAACAGGTCCTCGCGCATCTTTGATTCCATCCGTGCGCCCATCATATGACCCTGATAGGTGACATACCATCTGCAAAGCGACCTGATCACATACAGCGCAATAAGAACAAGCGCAATGATCCCAAGCCTTGAAAGTATCTCCTGCGAAGATTCAAGAAACAAAGTCGTCCTGAGCACCCTCAGAAACTGCGGGAACATGAGATCGATGAGCGACAGTACAGTCGCGCAGAAAAGATCAAAAAGGAACACTCCGATATGCGGTTTGTAATAAGGTATAAATTTTCTGATCAGTTTCATATGATCTGCCTGATATAGAGATTTTGGAGATTCCTGCCGGAGAATGACCATTCAGCCATTTCAGAGGTTAATTGTACGATACCGGCTCATATCCTTCCAAGGAAATTTTCCATAATGATCCTGCCGTTTGGCGTAAGAATCGATTCCGGGTGAAACTGCAGACCGTATATATCATACTCTGTGTGCTTTACCGCCATGATCTCACCGTCATCGGTTTTCGCAAGAACCTGCAGACTTGCGGGAATAGTATCGGGGTCTGCGGCAAGGGAATGGTATCTGGCAACTTCGAGTCTGTCCGGAAGCCCCGCAAATATCGGAGATGTATTATCGATCGAAGCCGCGCTCTTCCTGCCGTGCATCAGTTCCTTCGCATGTATTATATTCGCACCGAAGACCTCACAGATGGCCTGATGCCCCAGACATATTCCAAGCATCGGACCCTTCCCTGCAAGCTCCCTTATCACATCCTCACATACACCGGCATCCTTCGGATATCCGGGACCGGGCGACAGTATGATATGATCAAAACCGCCCTTTTCAATCTCAGAAACCGTCATTGCGTCATTTCTGATAACGCGGATATCCTCCCTGATGCTGCCCACCAGCTGGTATACATTATATGAAAATGAATCGTAATTATCTATCAGCAGTACCATGATCGTCCCTCCGGTTTTTGTAAACCATTTATATGAGCCGCTTCAGCAGCCAGCCTCTGCGGCATTTATTACAGCATTTCTCACTGCCAGCGATTTGTTGGCAGATTCCTCGTATTCCTTTTCCGGATCCGAGTCGGCAACTATCCCGCCACCGGCGGAAATATATACAGTGTCACCCCGCTTCACTGCCATTCTTATGGCAATACAGGTATCCATATTCCCGGACAGGTCAACATATCCCAATGCACCGCCGTAAACGCCTCTGGGGAAATTTTCAAGTTCATCTATGATCTGACATGCCCTGATCTTTGGCGCTCCGGAAAGCGTACCCGCGGGAAGAAGGGATTCTATGGCATCAAGAGCATCCTTATCTTCACGGATATCGCCTTCGACCTGCGAGCAGATGTGCATTATCTTTGAATACCTGTGAATCATCTTATATTTTGTGACCTCGACGCTTCCGAAACGGCAGATCCTGCCCAGATCATTCCTTCCGAGATCGACAAGCATATTATGCTCCGACAGTTCCTTCTCATCGGCAAGAAGTTCCCTTTCCAGGGCTTCATCCTCCTCTTCATCTCTTCCTCTGGGACATGAGCCCGCAACGGGGAAGGTTGTCAGCCTCCCGTTTTCAAGTCTGATGAGAGTCTCGGGTGAAGTGCTCATGATCTCGTCGCCGTCTATATGCAGAAAAACCATGTAGGGCGAGGGATTCGTTGTTCGCAGCACCCTGTACGCATCTGTCAGGCTTTGATCGTATTTTGTCGTGAATCTCCTTGCTATCACCGCCTGGAAAATGTCTCCGTTATAAATATATTCCCGCGTCTTTTCTATCAGCTTGCAGTATTCCTCCTTTGTCACGCTGCATTCAAAACTGATGTCTGAAGGGTTCTGCTTTTTTGTTTCCAACGGTGTGAACTGTGATCTGATCATCTCCTCAAGTTTTGAGATATCATGGACCGCTTTTTCATAGTTTTTGTCGATATCATCCGTCCTCATGTTTACGATGATGAGGATCTTCTGTCTAAGATGGTCAAAAGCGATCACCTTATCATAAAGACACAGATCCATATCATTGTATCCATCACTCTTTATGTTAAGGACGGGCTCTGCATAACCTATCATGGCGTACCCGAAATAACCGACGAACCCGCCGGTAAAAGGCGGCATTCCCGGAAGTTTCGGAGATGCATGCTCCTTCAGCATCTTTCTTACCACGGAAAGCGGATCCCCGGTTTCTTCTGTTTCTTTCCGGCCGTCTTTTTCGATCGTCACGGATTTATCCTTACAAAAGACCCGTACCGACGGATCATATCCAAGGAAGGAATACCGTCCCCATTTTTCTCCGCCCTCCACACTTTCAAGCAGGAAAAACCTGTCTGATATCGCCGCCATTTTCTTCAGCAGCAAAATGGGTGTTGTCACATCCGCATATATTTCCTTACTGACGGGGACGACCGGATATTCCTTTGCCAGTTCCCCGATCTTTGCTTTTTCGGGCATCATAATAAAACACTTCCTTTCGCGTCAGATCATCAACCATGATATCATAGCATCATATCCACAAAATGTAAAAATGTGCGGAAAGATGACAGGGGGACGGTTCTGGTGACACAAAAGGTGACAAAAGAACCGTCCCGGTGACACAAAAGTTGTCACCAGAACCGTCCCCCTGTCATCTTTTTTATATGATATAATAAGATCAGTTTTTCCCGAAAGGAGTATTACTATGAAAAAACTTGAGGAATATGTGAGGAGCATTCCTGATTTTCCGGAGAAGGGAATCATTTTCCGGGATATAACTTCCGTGCTTCAGGATGCCGACGGATTCCGTCTGGCAATAGATGAGCTGGCAAAACTGCTGGACGATCTTGATCCCGATGTGATCGCAGGAACCGAAGCCCGTGGATTCATCCTGGGAGCGCCTTTGGCATATAATCTTCACAAGCCGTTTGTTCCGGTGCGAAAAAAGGGCAAGCTTCCCTGCGAAACGATCTGCCAGGAGTACTCTCTTGAGTACGGAACCGCGCAGATCGAGATGCATAAAGATGCGATCAAAGCGGGCCAAAAGGTTGTGCTCGTGGATGATCTGGTCGCGACCGGCGGAACCCTGGAGGCTGCGGCAAAGCTTGTGGAAAGACTCGGCGGAGAAGTCATAAGGATCATCTGCCTCATAGAACTTGCAGGTCTTAAAGGACGCGAACTGTTAAAAGATTATGACCTCAAAACAGTCATCAGATATGAAGGAAAATGAAGCAGATCCCAAATTGACAGTCCGTTCAATGAATAATAATATACACATAAAAAACCAATAAGGAGCTTTGATCAATGAGCGCAGGCAAAGCCTTTTCGGCAAAAAATATCAAATATATAATACTGGCCATACTCGGCATCCAGATACTTTTTATCGTCTGGCTCAATCTGTTCAGGTGTCACGACTGGATCGACCATGACGCTTCCATGCTGTACAGCCACACGATCCAGATGTGGGAACAGAAAAGGCTTGTATTATCAAATTATCAGGAGGAAACCTTCCTTCACCTGGACACCTCCTGTATCCTTGCCGTTCCGCTCTACGGCCTGACACATGACATATTCCTGGCATACGGGATAAGCAATGTGATCTTTCTGATAATTACCCTTCTCATAATGAACGACCTGTTAAAAAGGCTTAATGTTAAGGATGAATACCGATATGCCGCCATGCTTTTATATATCATACCGTACCGGATCGGGCTGGTTCAGTATACCAACATGCTCTTCTTTGAATGCAGTTTTTATAATATCTGCATAATCGATACCATACTTGCGATCGATCTCTTTCTTTATGAGAAGACAACGAAAAAAAAGGATCAGGCCGTCTATTATGTAATGCTTGCCGCATACGCGCTGTTCACTGTGCTCACAGCCTTTTCAAGAGGCACCTATACACTTCTTCTGGCGCTTCTTCCGGTAATACTCTGTTATGTGCTGGAAGTCATATTGTCTCCCGACGGACTGAAGCATATCAAAAGATCAAAGGTCGTTTTGATCATCGTCACATTTGTATCCTATGCCTTAGGAATGGGATACGGAAAGATCACGGACATGCTGCCCCGCACAACGGGATACAAGCTTGTGTACCCCAGAGACCTCTTTGAGAATTTTGTTCACGTGATCTGGGGCCACCTGAGCATTTTCCTGGGTCTGACCGGGCCCGATGTATTCACGGTGGAGGGCATTTACCAGCTCCTTCTCATCGGATATGCGCTGTTTATCATAATCATTCTCATCTTCAATCTGAAGCTTGCTTTTAAGGACGGTCCGCACGCAAACGCCCTCCGCTATCTGTCGGTCATTTATCTGTGGAACATCGTGATACTCGGCATGACCGACTGTTCAAACAGCACCTGGGGCTTCCCGGAAAGATACCTGTTTCCCGGATTCATACCGCTTCTGCTCTCACTTCCCGTTATGCTCACATACATGGAAAAGATCGAACGGCAGCTGCTTCGCGGGTGCGCATATTTTGTAGTGTCCGCGCTTGTATTCCTCACCGCCGTCTCATGCGATATCAGTACAGTCGTGAATATTGAACAGAACCTCAAGGATGTTCAGGGAATAAAAGAGGTCCTTGCTTATGCAAAGACCAATCAGATAAATACGGTGTTCTTTGTCAACGACGACAATGCGGCCCTGATCTCACGAAGCCTGGAACCCTCCCTTCATGTGGCGCCCGTGGATAAGCGCAATGACGGAAGCATCTACATACATACCAGGGAAGACTACAGATCCGCGCACGACAGGGGAAGCTACACTGACGAGAATGTCCTTGCGATGACCTGGAACGAGCAGCCGGAAGATGTCTTCAGCGAATATCAGCTGAGTTCCTATCAGTATGTCGGCGATGTCCAGGATTATCACCTCTACCGCGCCGGTTCAAATAAGTTTGACGATATGGCGGGATTCCCCCTTGATGACCGTCATCTCTACAAAACCACCGATTTCTGCTATACAGAAGGGTATCAGGCCTCAGGAGACATCGACCTTTACGGTTATCTCGAGACTACGGGCGGCGACAATTTCGTGCTGATCAGCCCGGTCTTTGACGCGCCGTACAAAGCCTGCGATGTCACGCTCACATATGAGATGGGACACAAGGTGGCAGACGGTGACCGGCAGACAGCCGGCGATGACCGCGCAGTCGGAAAACTGATGCTGCTTGATTCTTCCTATCAGGAGATAAGCTCCGCTGAAATAAAAAGCAGTGAGACGAGTGTATCGCTCACCGCTGATCCTTCGCAGTCATGCTGTGTAGCTGTATGGCTTAATAAGGACGAGAAGATCACTTTATCGCGGATAGATTTTGAGATAAAGTAAAGCGCGCGCCCTCTTTTTCAATGTCCCTTCCGTCTGAAAGATAAAAACTCTCAGCAGCATCTTTGGGTATTTCGGGGCTGCACTCATCCTTTGTCATGCGTCCGGGATGAAAGAGTATCTCAAGTCTTCTGTTTTTTGCCTTTGCCGTATCCGTCATACGCCGGTACAGGATCCCGATCCTGTCTGCATCCATATTTCCGCTCATGACAAGACCCCACAGATACATCGGTTCATGACCGTTTTTGCGGTCATATCTTTCTGCCGGGCGCGACATAAAACGTAGTATGCGATTCTTGATTATGTTAACCAACCTGTAGCTCTGCCACAGAGATACTTCAGAAATAAACGGGGAAAGCGGCTCCCTTGAATTTCTGATATATTCGGCCTCAAATCCGCAGTTCTGCAGAGATCTTTGCAGACTTTCCCACACGACCGGTATCATGTGCGTATGCTGATGGCTGTCAACCCTGATCTTCTCCTGTTCACACTTCACGCCGGATTTTTTTGCAATATCAATGCACGCTTTTATTCCATCCCACCCCTTTTTAAGCTGGGCACTTATCTCCTTTTCAAGCAGTTTGGATACCCGCTTTTTTCTTCCCGGGAGAAATGAAGCCAAAAAAAGATCCTTCCATGAGGCATTTATCATCCTGCCCGGATCGGACAGATAATAGCCTTCAACGAGATTTAAGTGAACAGACATTTTCGGGAGAAAAGGAAGGGCCGGGATCTTTTTCTTAAGCATATCCATACACTGTTCATAACAGGTATTGTTCGTGATGATGCTGATGCTGTCAAAGACACCATCCTGCAAAAATTCCAGCATTTCCTTTGAAGTGTTTACGCTCAGACCGTAATCATCGGCATGGATATCGATCATGTCATTCATCTCCGTCCGATGTCTTCTCACCCTGCTTTCCGGCAGGATCCTGCCAGACGACGGAATCGATTATATAGGGCGGACGGTGCTTTGTCTCCATGTAGATCTTTGCGATATACTCACCTATTACCCCTAATGAAAGAAGGGTTGCCCCGGTTGATATGAGCAATACGATAAGCAGCGTCGTGTAGCCCGGGATATTACGCCCGTTGATCCAGTCAACGAGACACACTATGCTCATGATGATGCCGAAAATGACCACAAAAAATCCGAGCAGTCCGATGAGATGCAAAGGCCTCGTGCTGAAGGATGTTATCCCGTCCATCGCAAGCCTCATCATTTTTTTGAAGGTGTACTTCGATGTTCCGGCTTCTCTTTCCTTCACATCAAAATACACGATGCCCGATCTGAATCCCATGTTCGGAATAAGACCCCGAAGGAAAAGATTGACCTCCCTGTATTCGGACAATGCGTCCAGCACCTTGGAGGATACCAGTCTGTAATCCGCGTGATTCGGGATGATATCGGCACCGAGAAGCTTCATCAGATTATAATAAGATGAAGCCGTAAACTTTTTCGCAAGGCCGTCGGAATGACGGTCATTTCTGACCCCGTAGACAACCTCACAGCCTTCGGTGTACTTTTCTATGAAAAGGTCAATGGCCTCTATATCCTGCTGAAGATCCGCATCTATGGTAACAACTATGTCCGCCGTACCCTTTGCCGTCATCATTCCCGCAAGTATCGCGTTCTGATGCCCTCTGTTTGCCGCAAAATTTACGACAGAAAATACGGGATCCCTTTCGCAGAGTCCATGTATGATCCTCAGTGTATTGTCGGTACTTCCGTCATTGACAAAAAGGATACGGCTGCCTTTTGATACCGTCTGCTTTTCAGCAAGCGACTTCACCTTATCCGAAAGCACCTTTGCGCTCTTTTCAATGACCGCTTCCTCGTTAAACACAGGTACTACAAGAACCAGAAGCGGAGCGGCTGCTGATTTGTCAGTTGTCTTATATTCCATAAAAATCCTGTCTATAACGTCTTTTTATTGATCTCTTTTATTGTATATCCACGAAATACCTTTTTCAAGAAATTCTATCTTTCCATTTCCCTGATCTTCTGATAGAACTTTTCGTTTACCGGAACCGGAACATTATAGATTTTCGACAGGCGTATCATCTCTCCCGCAAACATTTCCACTTCAGTTTTTCTTTTTGCTACGGCATCCTGTCTCATGGATGGATAGCCGTCCGGGTCCAGACTCTTAAGGATCTCCATATCCGCATTAAGATCATCTTCCGTGAGATTTACTCCGGCTTTTCTGGCCACAGCCGTGACCTCTCTCATGGCACCCATAAGATCTTTGAAAGCTGTCTCACCTCCTAACACCTGACTGTAGCTTGCTTCATAAACCATGCACGCCTGGTTGATCCCTACATTTATCATAAATTTATTCCACATGGCATGTACTATGTCATCACACACTTCAAACGGAAGACTTACCTTTTCAAAAAAATCCTCAAGAAGCGCCAGGCCTTCTTTCTGATCATCATATCTGGCGCCTATCTGGAGCTTTCCCGTTTTAGTATATTTAAGGCTGCTGCCGTCTCTCATGGCATCCATACCGATGGGTACGCAGTCGATGATCCTTCTCCTGTCAAAGGTCTCCGAAATGATCTCTTCACTGTTGATGCCGTTTAACAGGGAAACGATAACAGTATCTTCACAGACAACACATTGAGAAAGCTTTATCGCGTCACGAAGAGAATCATACTTGGTCGCTATCATCAGAAGATCGGCCTTCTTTCCCTCGCACTCTTCAGGTACCCTTACCGGAAAATGCACTTCCCTCCCGTTTATCCTGTAGACATCATTCTCATGCCTCTTTCTTCTGTCTTCATCCATCAGAAAGAAGTTTTCCCCATCCTTATTGTTTTCATTGATCATCTGTCCGAAAAGGAGTCCCAAAGCTCCCATTCCCACGATGCATACGTTTTTTATTTCTCTTTTCATATCAATAAAACCTGATCTTCTTCACCATATCAACGAACTCACGGTTGCTGCGTGTTCGCGAGAAGAGGTCTATGAGCTTGTCGACTGCTTCCTCGGGCTTCATCGCATTTAAGGTCTTTCTGATGGTATCTATCGCCTCCATCTCCTCTTTGTTGAGAAGCAGATCCTCGCGTCTTGTCGAGGACTTTGCAAGGTCGATGGCAGGGAACACCCTCTTTTCCTGAAGTTTTCGGTTCAGCACCATTTCCATGTTGCCGGTTCCCTTAAACTCCTCGTAAACGACATCATCCATCTTGCTTCCCGTGTCTACCAGCGCAGTAGCAAGGATGGTAAGGCTGCCGCCCTCTCTCATGTTTCTTGCTGCGCCGAAGAACCGCTTGGGCATGTGAAGAGCCGCGGGATCAAGACCGCCGGAAAGAGTACGGCCTGACGGCGGAACGGTAAGGTTATATGCCCTTGCAAGTCTTGTGATGGAATCAAGGAGTATCATGACATCCTGCTTGTGTTCCACAAGCCTGCGGGCACGCTCTATTACCATTTCGGAAACTCTCTTGTGATGCTCCGGAAGCTCGTCAAAGGTGGAATAAATGACTTCCACATTTTCGCCTTTTATTGATTCCTTTATATCCGTTACTTCCTCGGGACGTTCGTCGATAAGAAGGATTATCAGATGTATTTCGGGATTGGCTTTCGTTACGGATTTCGCAACTGCTTTAAGAAGTGTCGTTTTACCGGCTTTCGGAGGTGATACGATCATTCCTCTCTGACCCTTGCCGACGGGAGATATCAGATCCATGATCCTCATCGCGATGTTATTATTTCCCGATTCCAGATGGATCCTTTCGTTCGGGAAGATCGGAGTCATGTCCTCAAAATTATATCTCTTAACTGCTTCCGAAACAGGGAAACCGTTTACGGTCTTCACAAAAAGAAGCGCCGAGAATTTCTCGTTTCCTGTCTTGACCCTTGTGTTTCCGCTTATGATATCACCGGTCCGAAGTCCAAATCTCCTGATCTGGCTTGGAGCAACATAGACATCATTTTCTCCCGGGAGGTAATTTTCACATCGTATGAAACCGTAGCCGTCTGCCATGACTTCCAGAATACCGTTGGCTGCCACTCCGGAATCAAGTCCGTCCTTGTCGACAAACTCATCTTTTGCCTGCTCTTCTCCTCCGTCGGAAGACTTTGTTTCAGCCTCGGCGTTTTTATTATCCGAATCTGCCGCGCCGGAGCGGGCATCGTTTTTTTCGGCTATCTCAACCTGTGTATTCTCCGCAGCGGCACACAGCGCATCTATGAGTTCAGACTTTTTCATAGTGGACGCGCCCTTAATGTTCTGTGCCTTTGCCAGACTTTTCAGCTGGGCAAGGGGCAGGGTTTCAAGTTTTTCTCTCATTAAAATTCCTCCATGGTACTGTATATGTATGCTTTCAATTTACTCAATGTTCATAATCTGGGATTTAAAAAATGAAAAATCTCTTCGAACAAAAACGATCGTATAAAGACTAAATGATCAAATCTGTTACATGATACTACAAAAAAGAATAAGTTGCAATTATCTGAAAAAGAAAAATCACTTCTTTTTCCGCCCCGCAAGCACAGCGAAAAAATAAATTTATGATACATTCACGCAGTATGATTGTGCATATGCGATGAAACCGAAAGAGGCAATGCGGGCATTGCCGATTGAGGTTGAAGAAACATATGTGCAATCAGACAAGCGAATGTGTCAGTTAATTTTTTTGATGTGCAAGTACAGACAGAAATCTGTTGATCAGCAGTATCATCACAGAAACATATATCAGGAAACATACGACGATGACGACATAACTGACATAACCGCGGGCTCTGGTGACAAACTTGTTTACAAACATTGCGGCGTACAAAGATGCGATCCAGACAGCGGGGTTATTGTGAACAGCCATGAAAAGAAGCGAATTCCTGCCCCAGAACCGCGTGACCGGAAACGCCTTACCGCTCTTTGAAAGCGACATCACCATCCTGCACATCAGGATAATAAAACCGGATCCCGCCACGGCGCCGATGTAATACAGCAGATAATTGTTAAGAACAAGCGAACGCAGATCCGTCGGCGAATTGAACCTGACCACCGCAATATTGACCGCAAAAAAGATTACAGCGGTAAGAAGATGACAGGGGGACGGTTCTGCTGACAACTTTTTGGAAAAAAGATGACAGCAGAACCGTCCCCCTGTCATCTCAAAAAGATATCCGATCGAAATAAATGAGCAGGCGATGACCGGACGCAGAAGCATCACGATGATCTCGTTAAGACGCACATATACTGCCGGATTTTCCGGAATGTATCCGCGGATCTCATTTACCCCCAGAGCCGCCATGGTCATGATGAGAACCGCGATCCACCTTTTCTTTCCGTCAAACTTTTTCATGATGAGAGCAAAGATCATCTCGGCAATAAACAGTGCAGGGAGAAACCACAGTACATTGATGCCGTAGAGACTTACGGCGTACCACAGCTGCACGAACATATCGGTTATGTTCATCGAATGACTGATAAAGACTCCGTAGAGGATGATCAGAAAATAGATCACGGTAAAAAGATAATAAGGGACCATGATCGTAGAGAATCTCTTTTTGAAAAAGTCCTTCATAGGGGGTATCTCGCCCTTCGCCGCAAAGAGCATTCCCGATATGATGAAAAACATCGGCATGTGAAAAGAAAAGATCCATTTACAGAACCCCTGAATATGGGGAGAAAGCGCAAAGATCGTATCATTTTGAAGGTGCCCGCATAATACGAGCACCATTCCTATACCTTTTGCAAGATCAATATAAGCTACACGTTTCATAAATACTACTCAGCCTGAGCCACATCAAACTTTCTTTTTATCTTACCGGTAAACCGTGTTCCGGTTCCGACGATCGTAACTGTTCCCTTCTTCGGACCTACCTGCTTGAAGGTTCCCCACACCACATAGTAGTCGCCTGCTTCATTGCCGGATACATCCTTCGGCTTCAGGACCTCCTTCGTCTCTTTGTCAGCCCTTGTCCATACCACCTTTATCATGCTGTCATCATACTGCCCGTCAGGTCTGTAGGGCACGGGCTGTTCAATGCCGTCTTCCTCATTGACAAACACCTCGACCGGCGTTTTGTCCTTATTATACTCCTGTACGCCTATGGTATATGTCAGATCATATCTGCCGTAATATTTTCCGGTGCCTTCAACCCTGATCCTGTACCTGCCGGCCCTGTTGTTTGAGAGCGCGGAGCCGTCGATCCTGTAGCCCTCTTCCGCAAGCGTCGAAAGATCATCTATCGTTGTTTCATTCTGATAGATATAAAGCCTGATGCCTTCCGTGCCTTTATTTTCGATCCGGTTTGAAAGCTTAAGCGTCAGATCGGTGTATTCATCCCCGCTTGAGAAATTGAAACTCTTTTTCTTCAGCGTGATGTCATCACACTTAAGCTTCGTGCCGCCGTAGGTCACCTTTACATATGCAGGCTCGAACACATAGTATTTCATCTTCAGACTTTCATCCGAAAACTGCACTTTCAGATAATAAATACCAGAGTTCAGCGCTTCCGGGGTAAGCTCGCTCTTCGCATATACTTTCGCGGTGCATTCGTCCTTCCCGTCTACGAGATCAACGCTGATCGAACCACCGCTGCCGTCCTTATCCACATCCTGATAGGTGTATTTCTTCTCCGAAGTCTTTGCATAGAACTTATCCGGATCAAGGAATGCGGCGATCCCGGCTTCCTCTTCCGACATGGGATAAACGACCTTTTTATAGGTTCCTCCGACAGTCATCTTTTTCGAGGTCTTCGGAATTCCATAGAAGAATATGCCTTCGCTTTCTCCTTCTCCCTCGTATTTGAAAGGATCCTGGGTCCTGCCGCTGATATTGGGATTGCTGCCGTTTGATGTCAGCACGACCGTATACCTGCTGAAGGAATCCGTGGTCTTAAACTTCTTTGCCGTTACATCCTTTCCGTCCTCGTCATAGATCGATATATCATAGGCGGATGAAGGTATGGTCTTTCCGGCATTCACGCCGCTTAAATAGCTTGCCTTAACCTTGGGCTTTAAGACCTTTCCGTTATATTTGATATACTGCGTTGTCACGGCAACATCCGCCGCGTAGGCAAGGTCTGCGGGAAGTATCACAAAGTATACCTTGATCTTCATTTCGGAATAAATACCCTTGCCGGTAACGATGACGGTCGGTCTGTTTTCACTGTCCATGTTGCCTGCGTTCTTATTATTTTTGTAGGTAAGGGTATAATCGGTACCGAAGGAAAGCCTGTTGCCGCCGTCCTCAACGCGGATGTCTAGGGTGGGACTGTAGCCGCTCTTGGGGAGTCCCTTTGAGTAATACCTGGTGTCGTCCTTTGCCACATATTTGTTGCCGTTATAGACAACGGGCATTAAAGCCTTCACTGTAAGGCTGGCATTGTTATCGCTTGCGCTGACTTCCTCTGTAAATATCTCAAACAGCGTATATTTTGCTCCGTCTTTTTTGATCTTTTCCACAAAAGTTTGTCTGTCAAAGGTAAATTTTGTTCCCTTTTCATCCCTTGTGGGCTCGCTGTAGATACCGATATCGGCAGCGTTCATCATTTCTTCTTTATAGCACTGTTCAAGCTGGTCATACACGACCTGTTTGACACACCAGACCGCGCCCTTTGTTGACTGCTTGTTCGAGAAGCTGTATATGGTAAGGGGAGTCGTATCCTCCGCCCTTCTTATCTTCGTCGGAGCGATCTCCTTTTCCATTGAAGGATCCCTGAATTCAAGGATGAGCGAGGGTTCCACATTGTAGGTGACCCAGGGCTTCTCCATGAGTTCATAGTTGCTTTCCTTATCATCATTGGGATCTGACTTAAGTTTTCCCAGATCCTTAAGCTGCGCTTTGTAGCCGGAATATTTTCTTGCATTGGATATGCCGGTAAGGTCAATGACGGAGGATGAGGAATCAAACCAGTCCTGGATCGGAACATTTTCTCCCGACACAACCGTCACTTTGCTCATCTTTCCGCTCTCATCTGCCCTGTATACGCTTATAAGCCCGTAATATCTTTCCGTCAGTTCATCTCCGACAAGTGAACTTACGGCCTTGGATGCGGTAACATATACAGGCATGCGCAGAATGGCAAAATCCGTCGAAGCGTTCTTTTCAAGGCAGTCAACGCTTACCGAAATCTCAGTTCCCGCGCTCATCTTTGAGCAGTCAAACGAATCTGACGGAGTGTTTGCGCCGTTCCAGTAGAAAAGTGCGCCGGAAGACTTTGTCAGTTCCTTCTTTGTGCTTCCGTGTATGAAATACAATGTGAAATAATCATAAACATTGTCTATCTTATCCGAATAAAAGACATCCTTTTTCTGTACCAAAGACAGGCTGTCCTTTTCCTTTATCTCCTCCACGGTATACCTAAGGAGCTGGGTTATTGATACGACTGAAGCATTCAGGATCCTGTAACGCCCTGTTTTATCCACTCCGTTCACGCTGATGTTAAATCCTGTATCCGTCTTTGCAGCTATATAATAAGTACCTGCATCGTTACAGGACAGATTGACATCAACGGGCTTCTCATTCTGTCCCGCGTCATTAGTGCTCACATAGGCAGTTCCGGTCACGACGGCATCGGTGATCTCGTTTCCGTTCTTATCAAAAAGCGCGGTCGTCAATCCGGCCTGCTTTAAGCTCTGTCCCTTCAATACCATTCCAAGGGCAAGCGCAGGGCGTATATAGGCATCCTCCTGCTCATGGATCTCATAATATGTGCCGTTTTTTTCCGCATAATAACCGTCTTTAATGCAGTTCATATCCGGTTTTGTATTAAAAGATCCTCCGGTAATGTTGACATTATCCTTTATGACACCGGTATCATAGGCTGCGCTTACCGCCATTGCCTGTCCGTTTTTATTATTGGGAACCGAGGTGAACTTTCCTCCGCTGATGTCGACCTTCATATGGGTCCTCTGCAGCGCAGGATCCGTACTTCTGTGATTCACATATAACCCAAACAGGCCGGAAAAGGTTCCTCCCTTTATGGTCAGGCTGCTGTGCTCCGTTTCATATGATGTGTGCTGGGTATAGGGAGAGTAACCGATGCCGCATCCGACAGTCGTGGAACCGTTTGCGATATAGCTCAGATTCAGATTGTCTATAAAGGTGTTGTCCGATATGCATGACACCACTGCGTTCTCGATCACTGTGATACCGTTGCTGACCTCGATACCCGTAGATCCGGTAAAGTTACCGCCGTTTATCGTAAGATTTCCGAAACCCGCATGATAGATCGCAGTTCCTTCATTATCCAAGGCCTTGAAGGTTCCGCCGTTTATGGTAAATTTTGTTCCGAAAGACCAGGGCTCGCCGTAGTTCTGGAAACATGTACTCCTTGTAGTTATATTTACGGTGTCATCTTCGACTATTACCTCGGCTCCGTTTCCTATGGCATACATTCCCATGTAACCGTCGGTTATCTTAAGTCCCGATCTGATTACAGCCTTTGAATTGTAAGGCTCCTTGACATCAAATTTTTTTCCGGAAGGGACAGCTGCGACATTTCCGACGACCATTATGGCCTTGCCGCACGCCTCAAGGGCAGATTTATGCTCATCGCAGTCGATATAGGCCGCTATCGAGATCTTTTCCGCGGTAAGCTCAGCCTTGTCCCAGACTGCTACGACAGAATCCGAGGCTTCCGTATTGTTTACGATCGAACCGGGGGTTTCCGATGAATCGGTGAGGGTAAGCTTCGTCCCCTCTCCGTGAGCAGAGATCAGAAACTCGTTTTCCATATTTTTGGATCCGCCCATATTGATGGCCGTATTAAGGGCTGTAATTGCCTCTCCCGTACCGCCTATGCCATGACCGTTAAGATCTATCATGATATTTTTCCCGCCGTCTATGTCCACAGCCGTGCCGGTAAGGGTTATATCTCCCGTCAGAGTGATCTTTGCAGCCGCAGATGCGGGAGCTGCTGCAACAGCGCTCATAAGGGCAGCTGCCGAAGATACCGTAACCTCGGCTCCTGCTGCTTCTTCCGGTGCAGTTTCTCCCTCTTCTTCAACAGGAAGCGTCTCGTCTTCCGAAACACTCTCGCCGGGTTCATTATCCGATGCAGAGGATTCGGGCTGTTTTTCTTCCGGGATCACGGGAGCAGTCTCGTCTCCGGAAGGAGTTGTCTCATCTTCCGGTCTTGTTTCATCCGGCGCCTCAGTGCTCGGCTCGGATACGGCAGGCATCTCTATACCCGCTCCCGCTCCCGGCATCACCGGCGTATCTTTTACCTCATCCGCATAAACGCTGCAGGTCATTGACATGACCATTGCAATGATGAGCAGTATCGACAGCTGTTTCCTGAACCTTTTCCTCATAACTTAAACTCTCCTTGTAAAAAAACCGTACCCCTTATCGGTGATTTATGTATACAATCATTCGCAGAAAAGTGCTTTAAAAACAGGTAAAGGCGGGGCGAAAACACCCCACCTTTGATACTACTCCAGGTAAACTCTTTATGTCAACAAGAAATTTTATGTAATCCTATGTTGATCACTGCATATCTGTTCCCAGCTGCAGGCATTCCCAGTTTGCGGGATCAAAGATATTGTCATGCACGGAAAGCCACGATATCATCTCATCGTCATAGACCGTATCTTTTTCGGTATCCACCTCAATCTTCGTTCTGACGATAACAAGCGGTCCCTCGCTCTTTCTGTCGTTATTGACGGGATTTCCCGTAAAGGGATTGACCGGATCTTTTATTACATCCTTCATGGCTATAGTCGGCACATCGGCGTTGCACATAAATGTGTCATCCGTGACGACTCCCTCGTGATCCGAATCGAAATCCTTTACCAGAAGCACGGGGTTGACGGCCTCGACATCGATCGGTATATCTTCAAAATACATATAAGGGAACTGACCCATTCCGAAACCGTGGTCGGCCGTGATGATTATTCTGGTATTATCGTAAACGCCCAAATCTCTTAAGGTATCCAGCCAGTCACCAAGCTTCATCATGGCGGCCATGTCCGCGTCATAGTGCTCCTCCTGGATCGTATGGGTTATCTTCATCGTCTTCCCGTCTGGAAGCGTGCGCTTTTCGGGAGTTTCCGCAAGCCTTACCGTCGAATCGGGCTCATAATCCGGAGGATTGAGCGAAGTGTTTTCGTGCGCCGCATCATTTTCGATCATAATAAGCTCGCCCTTGCTGTCATCCGAAACCTCAGTAAGCTCGGGCATCAGGCGCAGGAATGACAGACAGGTGATGAAACGGTACTTCAGGCCGTTATTTGTGATCGAAAGATAATTGCCCTCATCATAAAGTGTCTCCTGCGTGAAAAGAGGCATAGAACGGAAGAGGCTGTAGAAAAAGAAGTTCCTCTTCTGCTGCTCGAGTTCTATGCATGCCCTCTCCTTTTCGGTGAGATAATCATTGTATTCACCGTTTGATGTGCGGTAGGCATCGCAGTCGGGGACATTGTCAAATATGCGCGATCCGTTTATGAAGGAATTTTCAAGGTCCGCAAGCGGCAGGTCGCATACCGTGGAATGATACCCTTCTTTTCCAAATAATAAAGGCATGAGCTTTAAGGCTTCGTTCTGCTTGTCCTTTAAGAGCACATCATCTCTTTTATTGGATTCGGCCAGCGCATACTCATATCCGCCAAATAGCGCGGCAGACGCATTTATTGTTTCCGTCCCCGTGGAGACCGTATTGGGATAAAATGTAAATCCCTCAAACTTCTTTTCAAGCTCCGGTTTTTCCTGGAAAAGATACGGAATATAAGCCCCTATGGACCGGTCAAGCATGATGACCACCACATTTTTTCCCTTTGAGGAAAACTTAAGGATCTTATTATTTATATCCGCAGGCTCGACTCCGGCCGCCTTGCCGTTTTTGGCGTTTGCAAAGATATGCGAGGACCTGACGGTCTTTTCGATCGAGACCGCATTATATACGGAAAAGATCATCTCGCAGACGATCAGGATGCCCAGAAGGCTGAATACATATTTCTTTCCCTTTTTGAAAAAGGCCGTCAGTACAACAGCCGTGGTAGCGATGAACAGTACATTGAAGATCCTGTTCACATATCCGTAGGAAGGATATCTGTCGTAGATGAGCGTATAGGAAATGATCCCGAACTGCCCGGAAAAAAACATGTGGTTGATGATGAACACAACCGAGCAGCACAGAGCCGCAAGGCTTATAAACTTCCTCAAACGGGGCCCCGAAAGGAAGAAAATGACCGCGCCCCACAAAATAAAGACGCCCGATGCTATGGCAAAGGAAAGAAGCGCATATCTTACCGGATCCGGATAGATCAGGTTTTCCGCAAAATCAAGGGGCGAAGCATCAATGACCGACAGCGGTATGGCAAGACCCGTAAAAAGCGAAAGCAGCACCGCCGAGAGTGCCCAGAGCTTTGTGACATCGCTGTCCTTTTTGGGGGAGCCGGAAACGCTTCTTTGAACGGCTTCAGCCTCAGACGGCAGATCATCTCCCGCCTCCTTCGTCTGTTTCTTTTTGTTGATCATATCCATGACAATGTTCTTTCCGAGGGAAAAAACATTATTGAGCGTCCAGTAAAATACAAGTCCCGCAGGCGATCTGTATAGCAGCACCAGAAATACCAGGGCAAAAGCCACGGTCTGGATCTTTTCCTTCTTTGTTCCGCCTTTCGTATAGATGGCCGCGGAAGTCAGATTGATCGCCGTCATAAGGATGGGAAGCAGGTTAATGTGCAGGCCTCCTATGGGGATCAGTCCGTCGGGACTTCCCAGATCCTGTATCATCAGGAAGGATGCGCCCTTTAACAGCGTGAGATTTGAAAGAAAATCATAGGCCGCGATAAAGAAAGGAACCTGCAGAAGCAGGGAAAGTGAGCTCTTTAACACATACCAGGGCTGGTAATCATTCTGCCTGTAGTATTCGGACAGGATCATGAACCGCTCATCGCCCTTAAAGGTGCGCCGTATCTCCTTAACCCAGTGCTCCATGTCCTTCTGCTTTTTGCGCTCCTCTGCCTGCATCGCATCGGACCGAAGATACATCGGCAGAACCAGGATATTCATCACAAGACTTACCGAGAGAATGGATATCCCGGGGTTCGTGAAAAGATGATAGCTGACCCTGAAGATGATCTCAAAGAGAAACCATATCGGTTTTATTGCAAGATAATATAAGAATTCGCCCATTGATGACCGTCCTTATTAGTTAACATAAAATAATACAAATTCTTTCAGGACCGTCACGCCCCATCCCTGATTTGTGAATGCGTCTACAAGGTCGGGACGCTCGTATTGGTCTACGGCATATATGTGATCGGGAGAATAATCGATATCTCCTTCGGGATTTACTTCGACATTGTTAAAGGAAAAGCTGCTCGCATCTGAAAACTGCCTGTAATCGGCAGGGGATGCCGCGCCGTAAAGCGCAATCAAAAGATTTCTGCCTTCAAATTCCCCGGTATAGACAGTGACCGTTTTTTCCGGATACATCTTCAATGCGGCCTTGACCGCCTCTCCCGCGCTCTTGTCGACTATATTTCCGTTTTCGTGGTCGCTGCTGTGATTAAGCTCGGAGTTGTAATTTACCAGATAGTAATGCGTAAGGATGCAAAATCCCACGATATATACCAGCACGATGACGGGCAGAGTGCCTTTGACATTATCTCCTATGTAAATGATCCCCTCCATGATGAGCATGGCAAGGGCAAAAAAGAGACCGCAGGCAGTGCTTAAACCTGCCTTTTTTATGATAAGGCATACCGGAAGGCCCGCGATGACAAAGCACCAGGCCAATACCGAAGCATCAAAGGTTTTTGTTTTAACAGAGGTCAGGACTTTTTTGAAGGAAACGATGACTCCGGTAACAAGAAGCGGAAGCGAGAACACATACATCGTCCCAAAGTCCGGTATGACATTGAAATCATGTCCGTCATCCCAGAACATCTTCTTAAATCTGGTAAGGTTTTTAAGGATGCCCGCCGGATTCACATCAAGCTTAAGTCCGGATATCACGATCAATACGGCGCATATAAGTACGGGTACGCATAATAAAACCGCATCTCGTATCCTGATCTTTTTTACAAAAAAGAGATACGCGCAGACGATCAGCGCAAACAAAGGAATAATTATGCAGCCGGGCCTCCAGGTAAGGACTGCCGCCGAAAACAGGATCCCAGATAATAAGAACAGCAGGGCCTTCGACTTTTTTATTGCCGCAAGCAGAAAGAAAAATGCCGCGGGGAGGATCGAAAGCACCAGGAAATTCTCAAGGAAATTTCTCTGGCTTATGAAAAATATCGGAAGCGACAGAACAAGTCCCGCCGCAACAAATCCGTCCTTCTTTTTTCCCGTCCACTGCCAGACGAAAAGATAGGAAAAGATCATCGCAAAAAATCCGCCTGCCGCGGAAATGAGCCTGAAAAGCTTCATCGAAAACAAAGCCGGACGAAGCTTCATCAGAAGCGCCCCGGCCCATATGAAAAGAGGGCTGTGTCCGTCACCGAATCCGCCGAAAAAAAGAGAAGGCGCAGCCCCTGTGCTGTCAGTCCCGAACCTTGCGATGCAAAGCGATTCATAAGCCTGTTCCAGTTCTTTCGTATGGAGATAATAAGGGATCTCTCCTGCCATAAATACCCTGCTGAATAAATAACCGGCCAGGAGTATGAGAAGAAATACCGGATTATATTTTTCGAAGATCTCTCCCGCTTTTTTCATATTATGTAAACCACCTTTGCATGGATTAATTTTATGTAAACTGTTCAAGGTGTCTCATGAAGTTTTCTTTGTTTTCCAGCGCTGTCGTAGTGGGACGCCCGAGATCCGGTCTTGCTCCGACCTGACATTTAACCTCAATGAACGAAAGCTCTCCGGCATCTTTTGCACTCTTTAATTCACTGTCAAGGCTGTCCATATCGGACACACTGACCGCCCTTTTATAACCGCAGGCCTTTGCTATCGACACAAGGTCAACGGATCCCGCAACGGTCGGCATGCCTCCCACGGTCTCATGCGCTCCGTTATTTATCACTATGTGTATGAGATTTGAAGGAGCATTTGTTCCGATGACTGCCATGGCTCCCATATGCATGAGCGCCGCTCCGTCACCGTCTATGCACCAGACCCTCACTCCGGGTTTATTAAGCGCAACACCCAAAGCGATCGATGAGCAGTGTCCCATGGAACCCACAGTCAGAAAATCCGTTCCGTGGTCCATTCCCTTTTCGGTACGGTATTCAAAAAGCTCACGGCTTATCTTTCCCGTCGTTGAGATGACAGGATCAGAGCCTGTCACGGCTGCTATATGCTTTATGACCTCTTCGCGGTTGAGGCTGTAGTTATTATCATATTTTACCTTCCCGTCAAAGCTTAAGCCGCCCTCCCGTATAATAAAAGCGGCCTGCTTTCCCTTTGCAAGCTCTTTTCTGAAGGTTTCCATGGCTTTATTCACTTCCTCATCCGTGGTGTCCTTTCCGATGACGAAGGTCTTCACATCCATATCCTGCATGAGCTTTTCGGTGACGATGCCCTGGTAGATGTGCTGGGGCTCGTCGTGAATACCCGGTTCGCCTCTCCAGCCTATGATGAATACCACCGGTATGGCATAAACCTTGTCATTTACCAGTGAAGCAAGAGGGTTTATTATATTTCCCTCACCGCTGTTCTGCATGTATACCACGGGAACCTTCCCTGTGGCCAGATGATATCCCGCTGCCAGTGCCAGACAGTTTCCTTCGTTTGCGGCTATGATGTGATGGTTCTTATCTATACCGTATTTATCCATCAGGAAATTGCACAGCGCTTTAAGCCTGCTGTCGGGAACTCCCGAATAAAATTCCGATCCTATGATTTCAAATAATTTTTCCGTTTTCATATGTTTTTCCTTCAATATTTGTGAGCCGCTTTACTGTCACCTTTTTATCCCATGGCAGGCTGCGGTGTATCCTCAGAGACTGTATCATCACCGGAGCCCGCAAGTTCATCATGCTTTTTTACAAGATAGTCAACCGTAAGTTTTGCGGCTTCCCCGGGATTTGACCAGGTTTCGGCGCGGGCCTTGTCACGGCCTGCCGCAAGTGTCTCGTCGTTTACCGTCCTGTCGATCACTTCTTTGATATTGTCGAAATCTTCTTCCTTTAACGGGATACCGATCTTGGGCAGGATCCTTAAGGTCCACATATCTTCCTCAAGCCAGGCGGCATCATAGGCCGATTTGTCAAATTCGATGTCGGCATAGATGAAGGGCCTGTCAAAGATCAGGGCATAATCAAACATGACGCCGGAGAAATCCGTGATCATGATATCGGCGCTCTTTAACACATCAAAATTGTCATTATCCCTGTTCCAGTGAAGCTTTTCGCTTTCGGGAAATTTCGCCTGAAGTGAATCCATCATCTCCTTTTCGGATGTAAAGGATTGCGGATGAGGGCGGATGATTATATTATATCCTGTTTTGATAAGGGCTTTTATTATCTTCTCGCCGAACCTTTTAAGGATCGCGGTATCGCCCCAGGTAGGCGCAAGGAGAACTGTCTTTGTGCCGTCTGAAGCATGATCTGACGGTGCTTCGCCTTTTACCGAATCATCATATCTTTTCTTCATGGTATCAAGGTAGGTGATGCCTGTCATGAAGGTTTCGCGCCTGTTGATGTTTCTTAAGGCCTCGATATCACGGAGCTGCTTTTCCTCATATTCTCCGGAGATCAGCACCGCATCGTAATGATCGAGTCCGAACATCCTGTAAAAGGTTGTGTCTCCGGGCTGATGAAGGATATGGACATACCAGTTCACATTCTTTGACCTTTTCCACTGAAGCACGTCAAGACCCGGAGTCGTGGCCAGCACCACGCCCGCATTCATGATATTGAGTTTTGAAAAGGCCTTGTTGCCCTCCCCGATAAACGATGCCTTAACATGAGAATACTCCGTCTTCAGGGCAGGATCATCCTCCGACATCGTCCAGTACTCGACATCGATCCCGCGTTTTTCAAATTCATCGCAGACGGGTTTGAAAACATTCCAGTATCTTTTGCTGTCGGAAAAGATCACATATGGGATTTTTTCTGTATCGGCTGCCTGCGCCTTGCCTCCCGATAAGACAAATTTCAACTTCAGTTTGAGCTTCTGAAAAACAAAATACCCGGCAGAAACTGCTCCTATCAGTATGGTAAAGAGCATGCTTCCCGTTCCGGGATCTATGTACAAAAGTATAGGGTTCATATGTTCTCCTTATTGTATTTGGTTTACATAATTTTCATCAAAGGCTGCCAGTTCTTCGACGCTGTCGATCTCGGTGATCTGGTCATTCTTTACCGGATGTATGACGAGTTTAAGCCTGTCAAGATTTTCATTGACCACATCATCCCAGTAGACATCTTCATGTCCGGGCTTTGAATACCTGTCGTCAATGGCATCCGCAAGGATCACGGAGTCCTCTTCGGTAAAATATGAAATGCCGCACATATTATAGCAGTTATCTCCGACTTTTCCCACCCGGGTGATGAATCCTTTTTCATCAAGGTCAAATACCCAGTCATCGGAGTGACCCTCTATGAACTTTCCGAAGTAACAGGAATCATTCAGATCCGCAAGAAAGATCGACGGATCTGACACAAAAAGATCGGCCTCACAGATAAATACACGCTTTCCGCGCAGGATATCCGTGACCGCCTTTATTGACGAGATATTGTTCACTATCTCGTAGTCTTTATTTTTTACGAGGGATAAACCCGGATATTTGGATGCAAGATAGGAAAACTGCTCTCCCAGATAACCCGTGACAACATAGATCTCATCTATCCCACGGCCTCTCAGTCCGTTTATCACGGTCTCTGCCATGGGGATGCCCTTTACCCTGATCAGGGGTTTCGGGGTATTTTCGGTCAGGGGACGCATCCTTGTCCCCATTCCCGCAGCCATCAGGACCGCAATTTCCTTATTTTTTATCTGTTCTTCCGCAACGATCATAACTCGTCTATCAGTGTTATTATTTCCTTGAAGGGCATCAGATGCGAATCCGCTTCCATTGCCCTGTGATTTGTAAGTATCTCTACGGCAGTCTGCTTCATGGCCGGGAATGCCGCCCTCATCAGCTGGTTTGCGTATATAACGATATTTACGCCGTGACGGCTCAGTTCTTCTTCCGTTACGCTGTTGAAGGAAGTGGGCACCACAACGATCGGGGTTGTCTTGTCCTTTTCCCTGAACTTATCGCAGAATTCAAAGATCTCCGCCGGATCCTTTTTGCGGCTGTGTATCATTATCCCGTCTGCGCCTGCCTCCTTAAAGGCAAAGGCACGCGTCAGGGCATCTTCCATGCCGCGTTCCAATATCAGGGATTCGATGCGCGCGATGATCATGAAATCATCCGTAAGCTGCGCCCTCTTTCCTGCGGCTATCTTTGCCGAGAAGTTTTCTATGGAATCCTGGGTCTGGACGACCTCGGTACCGAAAAGAGAATTCTTTTTCAGCCCCGTCTTGTCCTCTATGATGACTGCCGAAACACCCATTCTTTCCAGGGTACGGACATTATATACAAAATGCTCCGTAAGTCCGCCTGTATCACCGTCAAGGATTATGGGCTTTGTGGTCACCTCGAGGATATCGCTGATGGTACGAAGACGCGAGGTCATATCCACAAGTTCGATGTCAGGCTTTCCCCTGTCGGTGCTGTCGCACAGGGATGAAACCCACATGCCGTCGAACTGGTCGAGCTTCCCGTCCTTTTCCACTATGGTCTTTTCGGTGATAAGGCCGGTAAGTCCGCTGTGCGCCTCCATGATCTTTACTATGGGACAGATCTCGATGAGCTGTCTTAAACGCTTCCTTCTGTATTCGGGCATGGCCAGCTTTTCCTTTAACCGCCGGTCGGCCTTGGATACATTTTCATTGTAGGTATAGCCGATCTCTACAAGCTCTCCGCCGTATTTCTTCAGAGCCTCCAGACAATTCTCCCTCAGCGCCTTCTCCGGCCCGTCCTTCCAGTTATCGCCGTGGATGACTATGTCGGGCTTCAGCGTACTTATTATGCCGTCATAAGTCATGTCATCCTGAACTACCACCTCGTCGACGCCTTCAAGCGATTTATAGAGCGCTATCCTTTCATCGATCGATATCGTGGGAAATCTGTTATAGCGTATGAGCGCACTGTCGGACAGCGCCCCGATGGTGACGCTTCCAAGCTTTGCTGCTTCCTTTATTATATTCAGATGACCTTCATGAATGATGTCAGTCGTAAAACAGGTGTATACTTTTTTCAAAACAAAATCTCCTATGGGTGTAAGAGTTGTCAGGGGGACGGTTCTGTTGTCAACTTTTGTGACAGAGGGACGGTTCTGTTGTCATCTCTTACAACTTTAATTATATTTCAGCGGTACACTGACGCCCGCATCTTTGAGCGCTTCCTTGAAAACCTTCCAGAAATCACGGATGTCGCCTTCATCTATTGCTCCAAGAGCGCAGAGCCTGAAGGTTCCCTGTCCCGCTATCTTTCCGGGATAGATGGTAAATCCCCTTTCATAGCAGAAGTCATGGACCTTCTCAAAATCCCAGTTCGGATCATCCGGATAGATGAGGGCAGCAACAAGTCCCGACTGGACATCGCGGCTTAAAGCCTCCTTAAAGCCAAGTTCATCAATGCCCTCCCTTATGGCATTCATGACACGGGTATGTCTCTCCCACTTTGCCTTTTCACCCTCCTCATAATACTCGATCAAAGCCTGCTTCGCGGCATAGATCGTCTGTACCGGAGGAGTGAAGTGCATCTCGCCGGTCTTTTCAAAATATTCATACTGCATATACAGATTGCAATAATAAGAGCGTTTAGGGAAATCCTTTGACTTTTCTATGATATCGCGCCTTCCTATGATGTATGAAAGGCCCGTCATGCCCATGATACCCTTCTGCGCCGAAGCCATGCAGAAATCAATGTTCTCATCATATACATTTATAGGGATCATCGCATAGGCGCTGGTGGTGTCAGTTATAAGAAATGCGCCGTATTTATGTGCCAAGTCGCCTATCTCCTTAACCGGATTTAAAAGTCCTGTCCCGGTCTCGTGATAGGTGACATATACATATCCTATATCCTTATTTTCTTTCAGTGTTTCTTCTATTTTCTGAAGATCCGGCTTTTCATCGAGCGGCTGTTTCAATTCAATATGCGGCAGATCATAGTATCTGCACACATCGCAGGCTCTTTCGGAATAAGCTCCGTTGTTTATGATAAGAGCCTTTTTATCCCTGTCGAGCAGCGAATTCAAGGCAATATCTATGCATATCGTCCCCGAACCGCAGAACAGCACAGCCGTGTATTCCTTCGTATCCGCATGAACGATGCGTACCAGATCATCTCGCATGGGTGCCATGATACCTGCAAATTCCTTTTCCCTCGGGCAGATATCCGGAACCACCTGGGCCATCTTGACGGTATCCGTCGTAGTCGACGGACCGGGATTCAGCAGTATATTCCGTTTAATGTCCATTTTTTCATATCCTCCTGCACTGCCCATAAGTTTACATCAGATACACATGTCATGTCAAAAGATGACAGAGGGACGGTTCTGGTGTCAACTTTTGTGTCACCAGAACCGTCCCCCTGTCACCCCTGTCATCTATTACATCTTTAAGAGTATGTCGTTGCTCCGCTGTATGAACTTCGTGAGTTCATCCGGCGAAAGCTGTTTGTTTGAAAGGAGAGCCAGATCGTAGAGCTGCTGCTCTATGAGCTTTGAGGTATCGCTTTCGGGATCCTCCATGATCTTCTGGACCAGGGGATGGCCCGCGTTCAGGATGAGCGTTTCTCCCTCTGCATCCTTGAACATATCTCCCATATCATTTCCCATGGAATACATCTTCATCATATCCTGCATCCTGCGGGATTCCTCGGAGAAGGTTATCATAGATGCAACCTTTTTGTTCTTAAGCTTGTCAAGCTTTACGACTAGCTTGTCTTTCTTGAGTGTCTTGCGCAGCTTCTTTTCAAGCTTTTCTGATTTTTCCTTAAACTCCTCTATCTCCTTCTTTGAGGTCTTTGAACGCATGGTATCCTCAACTTCGGAATCGATGCGCAGGAACCTCACTCCCTCATTCTTTGATTCGAGCTGCTGGATAAAGGGCTGGTCTATATTGTGCGTAAGCACCACAGCTGTCATCTTTGCGGATTTAAACATGTTGATGTACTGGCTCTGCTGCACGGGATCCGTCACATAGTAGACCTTCTTTTCCTTCTTTTCTTCCTCTACAGGCTCGCCGTTTTCATCGACGACCTCGCCCTCAACCTTCTCGGGAGCATCAACGCTGCCCTCTCCGGACTTGGATTCGTCCTTGTTTTCCGTATCAACGGCTGCCGAAGCGTCCTTATTCTCCTCATCCTCATCGTCTCCCGTATCTATGGGCTTCACCTCGAGGCACTCGGGCAGTGTCGTGAACTTGTCGTAGATATCCTTGAAGAGGATATAATCATTGATCTTTTCGGCAAACTTATCGTTTCTTAAAACACCGTATTTAACGAAGGGTGAGATGTCATCCCAGTATTTCTCGTAGTTCTCCCTGTCGGTCTTGCAAAGGCCGGAGAGCTTTTCGGCGACCTTCTTTGTGATATAATCAGAGATCTTGTTCACGAAGCCGTCATTCTGCAGCGCACTCCTTGAAACATTGAGCGGCAGGTCCGGACAGTCGATGACACCCTTTAAGAGCATCAGGAATTCCGGTATAACCTCCTTGATATTGTCCGCAATAAAGACCTGATTGTTATAGAGCTTGATCACACCCTCGATGGATTCGTACTCGATGTTGATCTTCGGGAAATAAAGGATTCCCTTGAGGTTGAAGGGATAGTCCATGTTCAGATGGATCCAGAATAAGGGCTCCCTGTAATCCCTGAACACCTTGCGGTAAAACTCCTTGTACTCCTCATCTGTGCAATCCTTCGGAGTCTTTGCCCAGAGCGGATGGATATCGTTGATGGGCTTGGGCGCCTCAGGCGGGATCTCATTTCCGTCCTTGTCCTTTTTGGGCTCTTCCGGAGCCTTGTTCACATTTTTAAGATAGATCTCCGTCGGCATGAAGGAGCAGTATTTCTCCAGCACCTCGTGCACGGTGTATTCGTTGCAGTACTTGAGACAGTCGTCATTCATGTGAAGGGTGATCTTCGTTCCGACCTTTGTGCGGTCTCCGTCCTTCATCTCAAAATCAGTGCCTGCGCCCTCGCACTCCCAGTGAACGGCCGCAGCGTCCTTCTTATATGAAAGGGTATCGATCGTAACCCTGTCCGCAACCATGAATGCGGAATAAAAGCCCAGACCGAAATGCCCTATGATCTGGTCAGCATCCGACTTGTCCTTGTATTTTTCAATAAAATCGGTAGCACCGGAAAAGGCGATCTGATTAATGTATTCGTCAACCTCGTCCATGGTCATGCCGAGACCGTTATCGATGAAGGTGAGCGTCTTGTTCCTGTCATCACACTCCACATCGATGCGTCCTTTGAGCATCGCTCCTTCAGACCCGTCGGTCTCCTCTGCAGGAGCCTCATATTCTCCCATCATTTCCAGCTTTTTTAATTTCGTAATAGCGTCACATCCGTTGGATATCAGCTCTCTGATGAAGATATCCTGATCGGAGTACATCCATTTTTTTATTATAGGGAAGATATTCTCACTCGATATCGAAAGCGATCCCTTTTTTTCAGCCATAATAAAAACACTTCCTTTCTTAAAACTCTGCATTTTTGCGGATCTTCATACCCGCCACTACCGATTTTAAGACCGGCAAAGACAAAAGTCAATAAAAAATTAGCACTCAATAAAATTGAGTGCTAATAAAAACCGTATCATCCTTTGTCTTTATAACATTTCAGGCCATGCTGAAAAACGACCTCATCTCCAGACATCCTTCCGGCGCCTTTCTGAGCCACAGATGATCATAGACCGTTTCGCCGTCTGCGTTTCTTTCAAGGTAATACATCATCCTGTCGATCCTCTTTACCGTCTTCCTTTCCGATTTCGGATCCGCATCATAGTTTTCCTCAAGGTAAAGGCTGGTGCAGACAAGATAATCGTCGTCTTCGTCATACATAAGTGTCTGTGTTTCAAGCCTGAGCCTTGTATGCGGTACTTCCTCATACCGATAATAAAACACGGGCGTATCTCCATCCTCGTCCACATGATCAAGCGGATGGTCGAAATAATAATCCTTTACATGCACCATATCGAGCCACTCTGCTTTCTCATCCGTCGAAAACAGATCGTCAACCGCCACTTCAAAGAACAGCCGGTCTTTTGGATACTCTCTGATGATATCCCCGCTCGTATCAATTTCAAGGATCTTATCGGGATCATATGAAATATCTTTTTCTCCGCGCTCGATCTGAGCACCGATCCTCTTTATGGATTCCGGAGAATAATATGCTTCAAGCCTTCGCTTCAGCGGGAGATAATAAATGTTGCAGTTTTCATCCAGGATATCGATCATGTTATCGATCAGAAACATTTCAGTTACATTTATAATTTTTTCGGTGACCTTATTTTTTTTCTTATTTTTGTACTTATTCCTGTCCTGATTTTCGCCCTCACCTTCATCTTTAATCATATACCGCTCCCTGAAAAATGCGGCTGCCCTTGCAGGATCTTCATTCAGATAATCAACAAATTCGTCGGTTACGCCACCCCTGCACATGAAGATCTTTTCAAGACGCTCTCTTTCGGTTTCAAGAGCATATAAATATCTTCTTTCCGTCAATGTGAATTCATTCGCTCTCTTTCTTGTCAGCGCCTTCGGCTCATCCGTATATAACATGCCGATAGAATCAAGATAAGATGCCATGTTCTTGACTACCTGAATATAGGATAACTGCTCCGCAAGCGACGGTACCGGCGAAAAATCCGAAAAGACACTTTCACCTGATGCCTTTATTCCATGAGTCCCGGCATACAATTCAACAGCCAGTTCATATATATTTATCAGTCTGATGCTTGAAAGATTATCCTCCCTGAATTTTGTATCGGGCTCCATTTTGCAGCCAACTTTTAATCCCGATGAACCGTCATGCGTCAGATCGGTAAGATCCAGGATCTCTTCGATATCCTTGTAAAATTTACAGGTCAGGGCTTCTTCGGATCCGGGTTTTATCTCCCATGTATCCGGATTTCCTTCGATAAACCTGTCTTTCTCCTGAAAATAGCTGCCTTTTTTATCGCGCATAAACTTTTTATAGGTACCGGCAACCACCTTAAAGATCTCTCCGTTTTGAAACTCTATGGCATTTTTGTCGGTCTCAAAAAGATATACGGCCGTGATCTTTTCATCTTCAAACCCGAAAACACAGTCCATGGCATGAAGCTGCTGTTTTGACTCTTTTCCGTAAGAAGTCCTGTCCCAGCACTGAAGCTCATCACAGAGCATGAGAAGATATGCGAGCGGATGCTCCTCCATCTTTAAGGGGGTCTCTTTTTCGTCTATCTCTCTTAAGGAGAACTTAAACATGCTGTTATGAAGCACGATCGCAGTCATACTGTCCATCCAGCCGTAAAACTGCTGTTTATCATATTCGTTCTCTGCTACCCTGCCGAGGATCGTATCCGTACCGAATATCTCTATCAGTTTTCTGAAGATCAAAACACCGCTGAAAACGGCATGATCCATATAGTAATCAAAACTTTCCGGCTCGGCGGGCTTGGTCAGCAGTATATCCCTGATATATTTTTTGGGATAATGTCTCTGCTTCATTCTCCTGTAAATATGGCAGGCCAGCACATCCGCTGCAGTCAGCGAACCGATGTCTTTGATCTTCTCATTCTCCAGAAGGTTTTTTACCTGTTCCAGGCAGGTATTTTCATCAGCTCCTGAGGCTCCCAGGATTATCTCCAGATCAAACAGTTCATCCATCTGCTGATACGAAATATAGGGACTTTTTTTGACCACCTCTCCACGCACGCGATCAGGCTTGTCATAGGTAAAATATGTTTTTATCTGTTCAAAGGGTATCTCGAAGGGATAGCCTATGTCATGAAACAGTGATGTCACTCCCCAGAACTGCAGGAAATTCAGCGCCGCCTCATCATCGGCAACAGCGCTTTTCCCGTAATAAGTATTCCTGTATACCTCGCGATACTTAGCGTTATTGTTATATATTGCAAGTCCGATAATAAAAACATACACCGAGTGGGAATAGTGGTCTCGATGGCTCATAACAAGAGAGCTTGCCGAATTCTCATAGTTTGAAAGCATCTCAATCAGTTTCTTTGCTCTTCCGTAATCACTGACCGAAATGATATTTATCAGGGCATAGTAGACATCAAAGGCATCCTCGCGGCTGCCGGTCTCCATGAATCCGTGGACCGCATTATAAAGACAGAGGAGGTTTTCATTCTTAAAATATTTCTGACCCTCTTCGGATTTCGTGCTGTATATAGACTTGCAGTCATCGAGAATAAAGGTCAGAGCGCTTTTTTCAAGCTCGGAAACGCCCTCAAAAGAATCCCTGTGCATTTTATGATCATGGATCCTTCTTGTGATCCTGTCGGGAGAACATGAAAATAAAAACTCATCAAGCACATCTTTACGTATTTCTTTGTCTTTTTCATCTTTCGAGATCAATCCCATATTTTTGTATCCTCCGTTAAAATTTTTATCCCTTAAGCGGAACTTCAAAAACCTTCATGTCATCAAGTCTGATGAAAAGCGCGCCGGTCTTTATTGTACTGCTGTACCCCACGGCGCAGCCTCCGTCTATATCGATAAAGTTTCCTTTTTTGTAGATCTTCAGATCATTGTACTCATAATCTCCCAGGAAATTCTGCATGATATATCCCACCGGCACATGACCGGTGATAAAGGTGTAATCATATTTTTTGTAAATATCGCTGCCTTTTGTCTCTCCATGCCTGTATACCGAGGTCCATACTATATTCCATACCGCAGCATATTCCAGCTCATGATATTTTTTGTTCTCATATTTTGGAACATAGTAAGAGTGAGTCAGGCAGAAATCCTTACCGCCAACATTGATGGTCTTTATCACATACCGGTCCCGCAGCCACTCAAGAAGTGCGATCCTGTCTTTTTCCTTAAGTCCTGTATATTTTTCAAAAGTTATCCTGCCGCCGTTATAATAAAGCCAAAGATCGGTATCAGCCCCGCTGCACTTATTCTTTCCGTCCGGATCAACAGAGTTTAACATCATGAATTCATGATTACCGATGAGAAGGTCCATGTTCTCATGACTCATTACATATCGAAGTATCTCTATGCCGCCTTCTCCCCTGTCCACAGCATCTCCCAGAACATACAGCATATCCGTATCCTTAAGGCCGATCCTTTTGATGCCCTCGATAAAAGCGTCATATTGTCCGTGCAGATCCGAAACCGCATATACCGACATATCATTTCCTCCCTATCAAGGATATAATAAAAAAAGAGACAGGTCAAAAGAAACCCGTCTCTTAAAACCATAAAACCTGTAAGATCATTTATAAAGTTCCGCTGCCTGCTTAAGCCTTAGTTTTACTTCGGTGGCAAGATCATCGGGTTTTATTATCCTGATGTTCTGACAGTACTGGACTGCCACCAACGCCATTCCGCCGAAAGTCGTTTTGCTTATCCTGACTTTGATCCATTTTTCATCCGGACTTAACTTTTCCGGAACGGATGAAAACGCTTCCTTCATATCTTCTTCTGCTGCATCGGTCATCTGAAGATTATTTTTGTCCATGCCGAAGATATCCACCAGAGCATTGATCATGCCGTTTTTTTCATCGGTCCTGACAAGCATCGTGACCGGGATCAGCTTTCCGCCGAACATGATCGGATGAAAGGTCCTGTATGATGAACCCGTCGCAAGCTGGTTTGTCCTGTCTTTTTTTGAATTCAGGATTTCCAGGATCTTTTCAGGCACATCCTTTCTGTCCGCTTCCTTTATTTCCACGATCCTGTCTATCCTTAAATTCACCGGAGTATCGAATTTCTCATTAAAACATGCGCAGTAATAATACCCGTTTCCCCAGACAAGCTTTAAGGGCTTAAAAAACTTCGGATACCCGCTCCTCGGATGCAGCGCGCAGTCCGTGCCGTAGTTGCAGTAGGTAATAAGGGCGATCCCCTTTGTTTTTATTATGCGGCTTAAGATCCTTATATTGTCAAGCACCCGAGCTTCGGGCTTTTTCAGGTTTGCGTCATTCGGATCGTTTGAGAGATACTTCGTGATATCGTAGGATTCCGGACAGACGGCCATGAGCCCTTTAACGATATCTGCGATATTCTGCGTGGTGATGTAATTATAAGCCTCGATCGAATCCCTTAAAGCCAGGATCTGCTCCTTCTTAAACGGCTGTCTGTAATAAAAGTATTTTGTCTGCGACCTGCCGGTTTCAGAGCTTCTGTAGGGCACAAACGATTCTCCCGGCAGTTTGGATTTCATGACCATCCGAACCGGCCCGTGACTGCCCAAAATTGCCAGCTCATCGAGGTTCCGGCTGACGGTCTTTTTATCAATGCCGTCTCCCGGCAGGATTGATGCGTATTCGGAATTTATCTTTGCGGCGACCTGGGACGAAGTAAGCGGATTCTGCTCGTCACTGTGCTTTTGCAGCGTCTGCAGGATAAAGAACATATAATCTCTGGACATATTTTTTCTCCTCAGGCGATATGATGTCACGAATCACTTCTTTCGTCAATCGATCGCCGCCGTCTGCTTATTAGATACTGCCAAACCCAAAGCCTCTGCCCGCTGCGCCCCGGCCGTTCTGCATGCAGGTGCCCCTCTTTTGTCTTGCTATCGCCTTTCTTATATCGGAGGGCGTGATCTCCTGAAACTTCCGCCTGTCGTTTGCCGTAACCTTCATATCCCTCGTCCTCTGCGCCGCAAAGACGGCAGCGTTTTCCAAAAGGCTTCTGGCTTCGCGTCCGTTACCGAAATCCCTGGACTTTGAACGTTCCATGAAGTAAGCCTTTATCTCATTGTCGGCCCTGCGTCCCAGTATGAACTGCTGGTTTGCCGCAAGCCTGTGCACTATCTCCACCATCTCATCGGGCGTGTAGGACTTGAAGTATATGGTCGAGTTGATACGGCTCTTTAATCCGGGATTGGAGTCAATGAATCTCTTCATGAGATTATCCTTTTCCTCCACATCCACTCCGCCGTAGCCTGCAAAGAGCACCAGTTTTTCGTTTCCGCGGTTTTCGATCTCGGTTATGAGGGTCGATACCGCCTCCTGCGAAAATATGTCCCCGCCTGCAGATGAGCCGTCGCTTATCGTCAGCGAATAGGCTTCGTCGATCATTATGATATCGTTATTCTCAAAGAGGTTTTTCACCTTAGGCGCGGTGTGTCCGACATACATGCCCTTCAGGTCGGCTCCGTTTATGCAGGTGAAACGGTTTCCGGGCAGCAGATTCTCCTCCATCATCATCTGTCCCATGTACTTTGCAACCGTGGTCTTGGCAGTTCCGGGTGCGCCCAGAAGCACATGCACATTATGGAATTCTCCCTTGTCGAGTCCGAGGTTTTCCCTTCTCCTGTAGTACTTCATCACATCAACGACCTCCCGGACTCTCTGCTTTACTTCCTCCATTCCGCAAAGACCCTTCTCGAGTTTTTTCGCGCTTGTTTCTCCTGCCGTCTTTTTGTCCACAAGATTGGCAAACCTTTTGAGCACATCAAAATCCTTTTCCTCAAGCACATCGGATCCGCTTCCCTGCTGCCTGATATAATGAAGGATCTGTCCCATCAGTATGGATTTTGCCGGATTTCTCATGCTGTTTATGCGGCCTGTGATCTTCCGGCAGGGAAAATCCTCTGCCAGGGTAAACTGCTCCCTTTCCACCCAGTTTTCAAACTGAGTGGTACGGTAATCGAGAACCTTTTCCTTATCCCATTTTCCCCGAAGATCTATGACAGCTGCGCTTTCTTCGAGCACCATCCTGGTAAATTCGGGATTTTCAAAATTGTTTGAGCTGCCATCACTGTCTTCAAACGGAAATTCATCGATCATGTCGGGTTTGATGTCGAGTACGAAAAGGTGTCTGTTTTTCCTGAAATGCATGCCGACTTCCGAACTGAAATTCGCGTAAGGGTTTCCGCAGAAGCCCGTGAAATCACCCGGATTTTCAATGACACAGACACTTTCCCTTGTCGCCTTATACCACCAGGGATCCCTTCTTCTTGCATTATTCTCACCCTTCATGCCAAGTCCCGCATCATCAAATACGCTGTAGAGATTTCCGCCGGTAGTGTCATTTCTGACCTCGGCTATGGTGATTATCGGGATCCTTCTGCAGTGTTCATGCCACTCTGTCACATCGTCAAGCGCAAACTCCTCCTCTTCTTCATCCGCATATTCATTTTCAAAGACATCCTCTCCGTTCTCATCCATGATCCCTCCCCCGAAAAAAAATCCGTTCTGATCGGAGGTATCCCGGGTCTCTATATCGTTATAAATGCCGGCAAGATAGGTGAGCGCCATAAATCCCAGTTCCTCATTATCGCTTCTGATCACGACAACTCTGGAGGGCTTCTTTTCAGCCTGCTCCTTAAGAGTTTCAAAAAACAGGGCACCGTTTTTCAGATCCTCCGTAAGCCTGCTTTTTTTCATTTCTTCGGGTATCTCAAGATACCTGATCAGTTCCCTTCCCCTCCCCTCAAGGAATCCGGTGCGGACATCGGGTGAAAGCAGATTTAATTTTTTCATACCTTACCTCCTTTTGAAATGACGCTTAAGCGTCCCGCCTGATCCTCCTTTGTTCGGGGATATGATAAAAAAAGACACAGGTCAAAAATGACCTATGTCCATTTTCCGTAAATTAAATTTGTATACAGCTATTTTATCTCCGGCATATACCTGTCAATCCACTCCGGATCTATACCCTGATCCATCGCCTCTTTCCGATACTTCCCTGTAACCTCATCCGGTGTAGGAACATAGACTGTAGAACATCTGACTGAATTCATGAAATCATCGTTCATATTCCGTTCGCTGATCTGCAGCTGCTCGATGTATTCCTTGTAAATCCGGCATCGGTGGTATTCCAACGCCATTTCTTCAGTAATAAGGCCCATAGATTTAATACCTCTTCTTTAAAATCGAATATCTTGCAATCGCCAGAATAATAGCCACCACGATAATCACAACCGTCAATACTCCTCCACCCAGCGTTGCAAGAATGGAAAATATCTTTTTTAAGCCCTGCTGTATTTCCTACTTTTTGATCAGCTTCACATTCCTGATATGGACGGTTGCCGTCGAGCCCTGTTTGCCCATATTAAATTCCACCCTTCCGTTGTCGTCGGTCTTTTTGTCCATATTGACATCAAAGGTAAAGGTCTGCCAGTCGTTTGTCAGGTCTACCGGCGTATCCGGGAAATAGCGTATCCAGTCCACATCCGGAGCCGTGATCGCAGGCTTGATCGTACGCGGCTCATCTGCCTTTGCCTCAAATGAAAATTCATAGGAGCATCCCTCTTCCATCGGCATTTTTGGCTGTACCAGCTGCACCGAATATTCCTCAGTGCCTTCGTTTGTCGATGTTATTATTATCTCATGATCGCCGATCTTTGCCTCTCCTTCACCTCCGTTAAAGAGCAGGAATTTCCAGTTTTCATCATCGGTAAGATCTTCCTTTTCCCCAAAATCGCTGTTGTAAACCAGGTTCCCGTCAGATGCGGCTTCTCGAAGTTCAAGCACCTTTTCCGGCTTTTTGACATTTTCATCATAGGAATCCTTCTGGAACATCCTGACATAGTCCACATACATGCAGGCCCTGTCATCAAATACCGTCGTCTCGTCGGGATCTCCCGGCCAGTCGCCTCCGACAGCGACATTTAAGATCACATGGAAGGGTTGGTTAAAAGGCGCGGGATACGGCTTTTCCTCTTCTCCCTCAACGGCGGAAAACCAGTCGTCTGCCGAATGATACTCTTTGCCGTCGCAGTACCAGGTGATCTTCCCCGGCTCCCATTCGACCGCGAACACATGGTATTCATCCGCAAAATCTCCGTCAGCAAGAGAATACGAACCCTGAACCTGTTTGTGCGGTTCACCGAAATGGACCGTGCCGTAGTTCACCTTCGTGCTGTCTCCGAGCACCTCCATGATGTCTATCTCTCCGCATTTCGGCCACTGTCCGTAGTATTCCTCATCCTGCGGCATCATCCAGAAGGCCGGCAGGAAACCCTTTCCTCTCGGCACCTTTAATCTTGCCTCAAAGTATCCGTATTTCAGATCGTGTTTATTCTGCGTATTCACGCGTCCCGACTTATAGACTGCGCTGCTGCCTTCACCCTCTTTCACGGGTCTTATCACAAGCTCTCCGTCCTTTACATACGCATAATCAGGACTTGCCACATATTCCTGCAGTTCATGGTTTACCCAGCCCTTTTCATGCACCTCGTAATTCCAGTCTTTCTCATTAAGTTTTTTTCCGTCAAATTCATCCGACCATACGAGATGATAGCCTTCGGGGATCACCATGTCCGCAGGCGCCGTCTTGCCGCAGGCAGTAAGCGCTGATACCGATATCACTGTCAGGATCAATAAACCCGTTTTTTTCATTTATCGGATACCTCCTCTATTTTCCCATTATCTTTACCGGATAACTCGTGCCGTCAACTGTAACTTCGGTTATGCGCTCATAGCCCGAAAAAACATCCTCTTCGACATATTCATACTTATCCGGAGTCTGGCCTGCCTCAAGATTTTCTATGATCTTTTTGACCCTGGGTCCGTGCAGCGGATTGCACTCGCCGATACAGGATATGCTGCCGTTCCTTAAGTTTTCAAGTGCCTGACGGCTCACACCGTCAAAGGACATCACGAGCACTTCCCCGCCGCGGATATTTCCGCCGGCCTTTTTCCCGGCAGCCTCCAAAGCTTCTATCGCTCCGAAGGCCTCATTGTCATTCTCGCAGTATACCACATTTATATTATCATACTTTTCAAGCATCCTTGCCGCGGCTTCCCTGCCCTTTGCCTGGGTATATTCCCCGGGAACCGCATCCAAAAGACGCCATCCGTTTTCTATGACCGCGTCCCGCAGTCCCGTCGTTCTTCCTATCTGGGCAGATGATCCTATCGTTCCCTGGATATCCACGATATTGACATCCCCGGGATCCATATGCTGCCTTTCAAGATAGCTTTTAAGCCATGCGCATGCCTTCCTGCTTTCGAGCTTGAAATCAGATCCCACCCAGCAGGTGAAGAGACTGTCGTCATCCACGTTGACCATTCGGTCCACGATGATCACCGGGATTCCGGCGTCCTTTGCTTCCCCGAGGACCGTATCCCATCCGTCCTCCGTGACCGGGGCCAGAACTATATAGTCGACCTCCCTCTGAATGAAGGTCCTTATCGCCGTGATCTGATTCTGCTGCTTTTGCTGGGCATCTTCAAAGATCAGTTCATAACCCTTATCCCTGGTAAAGGTTGACCGCATCGATTCGGAATTTTCCTTCCGCCAGTCGGACTCCGCCCCGACCTGCGAAAACCCGATCACGATAAGATCCTCCTTCGCTTCGGGCACCTGTTCATTTACGACTTTACGGGATGCACTCTGCGCACATCCCGTAATCAAAATCATACAAAAACAAATAATACTGAAAATGTTTTTATTCATAACCTCAATTTGCAAAAAACCAACAAGAAAAACTACACCGGCTGCCATAAAATGTTGCTACGATATATATAATTATTTATTTTTTCACAGATCTCTTCTTCCTTGCCATGACCACAGACTGTATCACAAGGAAGATACAAAGCATTGCCGCGATCGTGATACCTGTCCACCATGCCTGGTCAAGACCTGCGCTCGATACGATATTCTGGATCGTGGACAGTGACAGCACTCCAAAGAAGGTTCCTATGATGTTGCCGACACCGCCCGTCAGCATCGTTCCGCCTATGATGGAGGATGCTATAGCGTTCATTTCGGCACCCTGCGCATGAGTTGCCGCTCCGGATCCTACATGAAGGAAATATACATATCCACCTATGCCTGCAAGAAGTGAACAGATCATGTGCGACATGAACTTGGTCCTCTTCACATTAATACCGAGCATCAGCGCGCTCTGCTTGTTTCCGCCTACCGCATAGAAGCTTCTGCCAAGCTTTGTCCACTTAAGAATGCAGAACATCAGGATCACGATGATGATCGCAATGATAACTCCTATCTCAACATATGCATTTACATATATGCCCTTCTTGTTGACAGATCCCATTCCGGGAACGATGATCCTGGCATTCTTCAGTGCCTGGAACTTCTCATTCTGCACATTGAACGGGTTGGTATTGACTATGGTCGTCATGCCTCTTGCAAAGAACATGCCTGCAAGCGAGACGATGAACGGCTGTATGTCAAGGTAAGCGACCAGAAAGCCCTGGACCAAACCGTATGCCAGGCCGATGCCGATGGCTATGAGCATCGAAACAGCCACATTTCCGCCCTTGAAATCAAGGTAGACCGCTGCGCACATACTTACGAGTGCGGTCACGCCGCCGACCGAGATATCGATACCGCCGGTGATCATGACAATGCTCATGCCGCAGGACAGTATAATAAGAGCTGCATTGGCATTAAGGATGTTAAAGAAGGTCTGGGGCTTTAAGAAGCCCTTGCCCTGAAAAATGATCGCGCCTATGTACATCAGAAAGAATACGACTATCGTGATGGTAAGGAGAAGCTGCGTATCAGTCATATCCTTGAATTTCTTTGTAAGATTTGACATTTATGCTGCCTCCTTCCTCTGTATTCCAAGATTCTTTGTAAGACCTCCAAGCTTTTCCCTCACTACCGGCGCAGAGAAGACCACCAGAAGGATGACCACTACCGCCTTGTAAGCGGGAAGCGCATCGGACGGAACCTTGAACTTGAAAAGCGTGGTTGTAAGCATCTGTATAACAAAAGCACCGATGACAGATGCTGCCATGTTGAACTTGCCTCCGCTCAGGGCATTTCCGCCGAGAGCAACCGCAAGGATCGCATCCATCTCTATGTCCTTTGCGATAACCGAATAGTTGATCGAGGACAGACGGCTTACCTTGATCAGCGCCGCAACCGCGACACAGGCACCGAGGATAACGAAGGTCAGCCATTTGATGAATACGGGATTTAATCCGTTAAGTCTTGATGAACTTTCATTGATACCGACTGCCTGGGTATACAGACCGAGGTTTGTATATTTAAGAACAAGTGTTATTATCACAACCATCACAGCCGCGATAAAGAAAGGCGTCGGGATCGGGATTCCCGGAATGAACCCGCCGTAATAACCGAACTTGGGATCACTTATTATGGGAAGCTCGTTGTTGTTGATCCATGCCGCTATGGAACGGCCCGCCGTATAAAGGATCAGCGTCGCCACCATCGGCTGTATCTTGAATATGGCCACCAATGCTCCGTTGAATGCTCCGAATGCCATTGCCACGAGCATGCTTATTATGAATGCCACAAAGATCGGTGTCCTTAAGGTTTCGGGCCTGGTATTGGTACCGCAGAGCACCCGAAGGAGTGTGCTTCCTGCGATGGCTATTGCCGCGCCCACACTGATATCCTGTCCGCCGGATGCTGCGGTAACAAGCGTCATTCCTATAGCCAGTATCGCAAGCTCCGAGCCGTTATCGAGCACAGTCATGAGATAACCCGAAAGGACGGGGTTTCCTGCGCTGTTATATCCCATGGATATCTTGAAAAATCCGGGATCGGCTATCAGATTGAAAAGCAAAAGGATAAACATTGCCGCAAGGGGAATGAATATCTGGTTTTTATAGATCTTTGAGAGGACGATCGTTTTTTTCCTGTTTGTTGCCGGACTCATTTTTTCTCTTCACCTCCCGCTATTGTACTCATAATCTTATTCTGTGTCAGGTCGTCACCGGTAAGCTCTCCGACGACCTTTCTGTCTCTCATTACGATGAGCCTTGAGCAGGTTCTGAGCATCTCGTCCGTTTCCGATGAGATGAAGGTGATGCTCATTCCCTCGCTTGCAAGCTTTAACACGAGCTTCTGGATATCCACCTTGGTTCCGATGTCTATTCCTCTCGTGGGCTCGTCAAGAATGAGATAATCGGGATGTGTCAGAAGCCAGCGGGCAAGTATGACCTTCTGCTGGTTTCCTCCCGACAGTGATTTGATCGGGGTATCGGATGAAGCTGTCTTGATTGAAAGAGTCTTGATGTATTCATCCGCAAACGCATTAGCTTCGGCTTTTGAGAAGGGTCTGAAGAATCCTCTCATTACCTGGAGCGCAAGTATTATATTCTCCTTTACGGATAGATCTCCGACTATGCCGTCTATCTTCCTGTCCTCGGGGAGATAGCCGATGCCGTTCTTCATGGCATCTATGGGCTTCTGTATCTTTATTGTCTTTCCGTTCTTTTTCATCGAGCCGGTTACAACTCTGTCCGCTCCGAAGATGGCTCTGACACATTCGCTTCGGCCCGAGCCCAGAAGTCCGGTAAATCCGTTTACTTCGCCCTTGCTGATGTGGAAATCGAAAGGCTTGATCCCTTCAGTGCTTGAAAGACCCTCTGCTTCAAAAAGAGGCTCTCCCTTTTTGTCGACCTTTGTTTCCGTCTCTTCTGTCTTTATATCAGAAAGATCGTCCAGCTCTTTTCCCAGCATCTTTGAAACGAGCTGCAGTCTGGGAAGATCCTTTATCTCGTATTCACCTACAAGTTTTCCGTCACGAAGCACCGTGATCCTGTCACATACCTCGTAAACCTGATCAAGGAAGTGGGTGACAAAGATGATGCCGACTCCTCTTTCCTTCAGTTCCCTCATCAGCTTGAAGAGCTTCTGGACTTCCTGATCATCAAGCGATGATGTGGGCTCGTCGAGTATCAGCACCTTGCAGTCCATATCTACCGCTCTTGCGATAGCTACCATCTGCTGTACCGCTATCGAACAGCTTCCGAGCTGCTGGGTTGCGCGCGCGGGTATGTCGAGGTTTTCCAGCATCTTTCTGGCACCCTCGTTCATTTTTTTCCAGTTCTGATAGATCTCATCCGAACGTCCGATGTACATATTCTCCGCCACGGACAGATTCGGACAAAGTGTTATTTCCTGATAAACGGTGCTTATTCCCATGTGCTGCGCATCCTGCGGTGAACGGATGGCCACTTCCTTATCATCCAGCCTGATGCTGCCTTCGTCTTTGGTATAAACACCTGTCAGCACCTTTATGAGCGTGGATTTTCCTGCTCCGTTCTCTCCCATCAGTGCATGGATCTCTCCCTTTCTCAGAGTGAAATCCACCTTGGAAAGCGCCTTTACTCCGGGAAACACCTTATCTATTCCCCTCATTGTAAGTAAAGTCTCTTTAGTCATATCCTGACCTCCAGTATTATCGAGATTCCTTATTCTCAAAAACGCGGCATAAGCATCTGCTTTTAAGTGACACTTATACCGCGTTCTTTGATTTACTAAACATGATGTCCACGAATTGCTCCGCCGCTTCGCAGCTTTCGCAATTCTTAAAACACTCACAATCCGTGCTGTCGCACTACTTGTTCGTGTTTTACGGTTCTCAAGTTCCAAATCCTCTTTGCGCCAGCGCAATCGGATTTGTCACTCTCGCACCTGGCTATCAAATGCCGTAGCTGTCAACATCTTCCTGTGTGATCTTTGTTGCGTCAAATCCCTTCTCATCCATGATGATGGTCTTCTCTGCTACAGTTCCGCCGCTCTCAAGAGTCTTGATAACGTCGTTGATGTAAGATGACTGGAAAGGATTGCACTGTCCGTCATAGTTCCAGTTTCCTGCAAGGAGCTCTTCAAGTGCCCACTTGTTGCAGTCAAAGCCCATTACGATAACGTCTTTGCCTACGCCGTGAGAGATGTTAGCCTTGTCAAGTGCTGCAACGGCACCCTTAGCCATATCGTCGTTCTCTGCATAGATTACGTTGAACTTTGTTCCTGCGTCGATAACTGACTGAACGATCTGCTGTGCATTCTCTGCATTCCACTCAGCTGTCTGCTGTGTAACGATGTTCCAGTTGCTTTCTGCTGCAACCTTTGCATCAAGAGCGCCTGAACGGCCCTTCTGAGCTGCTGAACCCATAACACCCTGGATGTGGATTACATTGTACTCATCAAGTCCCTGATCTGCAAGCCAGTTAACAGCGGTCTCGCCTTCCTTGTCCATATCGGAAACGATTGATGCTGCATAGAGGCTGGGATCTGCGTCGATTGTACGGTCGAAAAGGATAACCTGGATTCCTGCATCCTGTGCATCCTGAAGAACTGAATCCCATCCTGATGTATCAGCTGCTGAAAGGAGAAGATAATCAACACCGTCCTGGATGAACTTCTGAGCTGCTGTGATCTGCTCATCGTTCTTAAGGCTGTATGCGAATGATGCTTCGTATCCGTTTGCCTCTGTGAAGGTATTCTTCAGATCCTTGTCGTTAGCTGTACGATATCCGGACTCGTTGGGGTCGTTGTTGATGATACCAACCTTGATGAGGTCTCCGCTGCTCTCTGCTGCAGGTGCCTCTGCCTCTGCTGCGGGCTCCTCTGCCTCTGCTGCAGGTGCAGGCTCTTCTGCTGCGGGCTCCTCAGCTGCTGCGGGCTCTGCTGCCGGAGCGGGTGCTGCTGCTTCGCCGCAGGCCATGAGGCCAAATGCCATTGCTGATGCAACCAATACTGCCAAAACTTTCTTCTTCATAAGTAATCCTCCTAAATGAAAAGAATCTGTTTTTCAAAGGACCATTCCTTTGATGATCTTATCCTAATCCATTCAGGTCAATAATTAAATTAACAAAAAAACTTATGGGGTTCAGATTTTTATCACGATGGGGATTTGGTTTAAGATTTCTACGATAACAGTTGATATTTTTATGTTCAGGGTTCGGCAGGGAGGAGAACCGTGACAGAAGTGCCCTCACCGTGGACGGAATCTATGTGGATGCCGTATCTGTCGCCGAATTTCAGCCTGATCCTTTCATTGACATTATAGAGCCCGAATATCTCCGCTTCCATGCGGTTTCCCGAAGGTTCGGATGCAGTTTCGGTCTTTTCGCCGGAATTTATCTTATTATTTATCTGGGTAAGCCTGTCAGGCGTCATGCCTATGCCGTCATCCTTCACGCACAGACAGATACAGTTTCCTTCTATCCTTCCGCTGATCATGATACTCCCGCCGCCTCTTTTATTCTTGATGCCGTGATAAAGCGCGTTTTCCACCAGCGGCTGGAGTGTGATCTTCGGTATCCTGAAAATGTACAGGTCTTCGGGCACCTCAACCTTATAGGTAAGGATATCCTGATATCTCACCTGCTGGATCTGGAGATAGCTTATCACATGCTTCATCTCATCGCCTATGGATACGATGTCCCGGCCCTGTCCCAGGGAAGCCCTGAAAAATTCCGAAAGGCTTCCGACCATGCCGACGACCTTTTTCTGGTCGCCCGCCTCCGCAAGCCATATGATGGTGTCAAGCGTATTATAAAGGAAATGGGGATTGATCTGCGCCTGCAGAAGCTCAAGTTCGGCAACGCGCAGGTTTTCCTGCTCCTCTCTCACCTGGGTTATCAGCATGTTGATGCGTTCGATCATCTCATCAAGCGAACGGCTTAAGACGCCAAGCTCCGCCCCTGTATCCAGATTTGCCCTGACGGAAAGATCCCCTCCCGCCACCTTTTCGGTAACCCTCGAAAGCTTCAGAACGGGGCTTGTGATGGATCGCGAAATTGCATAGGTTATGTAAACTATGAGCGCAAGGACCAGCGCAGCTGCCACAATGGAATAAGTGAAGGCCTGCGCGTATACACCGTTTACCTCTTCCCTGACCTCCTGCATGTCCTGTATCTCATAATAAATAAACTGTATTATCGTCTCCCTGACCAGTCCGGTGACTATCTGTACATCGTTTTCCCATATCTCTATATTCTCTTCGTATCTGTCCCCGCCTTTCAGGTTGTCTCTTATTCTGTGGGTATAGGTCTTAAGATTGTTCAGGTATTTTCTGATATCTTCAAGCCTTCCGACATTGTCGCGGTCAAGGTTTTCGTCGTTGCCGAGCGAATCGACCACGGCCATGGCCGTAGCAAGCAAATTTTCAAGTTCGGACTCTTCATAGGTCTTGCTTTCGACTATCACAAGATATGTCTCGTAATCAAAATCCTTTTTGAAATCCAGACTGAACTGACTCGCCCTTCCCGCTGCCTCTATGATCTTATCATACTGCTTGTTCTGCCGTACCAAAGTTATGAGGCAGAAGATCATGAATGTGACCAGGGGAAGTATGACGATGAGATATGAATATCTGATCTTTGAGGCCAACGGCATGTCGGCCCATTTTTTTCTCATTGAACTCATGCTTTACGGTACCTTTTTGGCTGAGCCTATGCCTGACCGTGATCCGGACCGCCCTGTCCGTTTCGATACTGGGTCGGAGTCACGCCCTGTGTTCTTTTAAACAGGTAGGAAAAATAATGCGGATCCTTGTAACCGACCTCATAGCTTATGTCCGAACCGCGCTTTGATGTACAGCGAAGCATCTCCTTTGCCTTGTTCATGCGGTAATCCGTCAGGTATTTTATGAAGGTCATGCCGGTCTGCGCCGAAAAGACCGCGCTTAAGTGGTTGGGCGAGAAATTTACATGGCTTGCAAGCTTGTTCAGTGAAAGCTCCTCATCCGAATAGTTTTCATCGATATATTTTTTAGCCTCGTCGATCACGCTCTTATTACGGTTTCCTGCGCCCGCGTCCCTTATATCCATAGCGGTCGCGGTAAGCTTTATAAAATAATCCCTGGTGCTGTCCTTGTCCCTGATATCTCCGGCGGCCATGTCAAAAGCCTGCGTTTCGCTCCTGTCTCCCCCGATCTCTTCAACGAAGGTGCTAACGGCAAAATAGTATTCCGTGGCAAGATATTGTCTGAACATGGCGGACTTTAAAGCCCCTTCGCCGAAACCTTCGATGAATTCATCCATGAAAAATTCCACTTCATCCTTCTGTCCGGTACGAAGGAATTCGATTATCCTGTTCCGGCTTATCTTATTGGGATCCACGCTGCTCAGGGAAAATGTTTCCTCCGCATTGTGTTCCGCCGGAGCAAAGATCCTTATCCCGCTCTTTTTTGTGAAAAACCTGTGCGCATAGGCCTGCGATGCCTGTCTGAAGCACTCCGGCAGTTCGGTAAGCCTTGCCACCGGTAGTCCGATCCCGCCGTGAAGAGCCACATGCTCATATTCCGAAACAAGCTCTTCTATCCGTGATGTGACATTTTCACGGATCTTTTCTATCTCCTCCTTTGAATCGGCCCTGAACACTATCGCCTTTCCTTCTATGCTCCTGTCAAATACAAGCGCGTTTTCACTTTCGGCGATATCCACGGCCTTCTCATATATGGAGACAACGCTTCCCGAATATTCCGTCTGGGAATGATGCCCGGAAATGACCTGAAACAGAAGGATGTTGTACTGCCCTGCAGAGATATCGATCCCCTGCTGCCTGGCAAGCTCTATGATCCCCGAAAGGCTCATGTCACCCGTGGCCATATGCCTGAAGAGATCCCTTCTCTCTTCCATCCTGTTTTCCGCCATCTCGGCTATGTATTTTTCCTTCAGCTTGCGTTCCTGTTTCTTCTCCTCTATCCTTTCGGCAAGCGAGTTTATCTGGGAAAGAAGATCTTCGCTGTTTATCGGTTTCGTGAGATAATGAGCCACTCCTATCGATATGGCCTGCTTGGCGTAATCAAATTCGGCATATCCCGAAAGGATCACTATTTCCATCCACGGAAATTCCTTTTTTATCAGACGCGAAAGTTCCAGTCCGTCCATGAAAGGCATCCTTATGTCCGTGATCACGATATCGGGCTTCAGCTTTTGTATCATGGGAAGCGCCAGTTCCCCGTCACCGGCCTCGCCGACGAATTCATAGCCGTTTCCTTCCCAGTCTATCTTATTCTTGATGCCTTCCCTCACCACATATTCATCTTCTACAAGAAATACTTTTATCTTATTTTCCATAATAAAGATCATTCTGAGCGCTGAAAACATTCTCCGTGCCGGATGACTGTTCCTCTTCTTCTCTTCTCCTGCGCTCTTCTTCCTCTTCTTCTCTTCTCCTGCGTTCTTCTTCCTCTTCTTCCTCTTCTTCCCTTCTCCTTCGCTCTTCCTCTTCTTCTCTTTTCCTCTGCTCTTCTTCCTCTTCTTCTTTTCTCCTCTGCTCTTCTTCCTCTTCTTCTTTTCTCCTCTGCTCCTCTTCCTCTTCTTCTCTTCTCCTCTGCTCCTCTTCCTCTTCTTCCCTGCGTCTGCGTTCCTCTTCCTCTGCCGCCGCGGGATCTATGACCGGCTGTTCCAAAGCAGGATCAGGCACCGTGATCTCGGGCATCGCAGGCACCTCCGGCACTGCCGCAGGAGCGGTTTGGGGAGCTGCGGGGATCTTGTTTTGCTGCTTCGGCTTCACATAATGGACCTTGTATTCACCCTCATCCGAAACCCCCGGAACCGGATGTGTCACTATATAATCAAGGATGGTCCCGTATGCATAAGCGCTGTAATGCAGTCCGTCGCCTCCGTCATACTCGGCCTTGATCGATCCCTTGTCATTTTTAAGCACCGTATTCACATCAAGATAATGAATGTGTTTGTCTTCGGCAAGCTTCATCAGGAAGGTGTTGTATTTATCTATCCATTCATTCCTGACCTTGCCCTGATAGACACCGTAGTCATCAACAGGCCATACGGACATGATAACTATATTGCTGTTTGGTGCCCATTCGATGATCTTGTCCACAAGATCGGTATAGGTCTCCTTGTACCTGTCCTCCGGAATGCTGTCCATGCCGTTTACACCGTAACAGACATAGACCACATCCGCTTTCTTTTCTGCCAGGTACTGCTTTACCGTATAACTTTTTCCGGAATTCTGGGTGAAGGTGGCGGTTGCGGCATCCGTATGCATCAGTCCGACCTTGGCAAGGGCATCCTCGTCGGATATGCATTTATAATTGACCATGCCGACTGTCCTTGAATCTCCTAAGAATACGCAGTTGTTCAGATATCCGAAGCCGTTATCCTCATCATATTCAAGGATGCACGGAGACTCCAGCACCTTGTCCTTTTCGGCGCTTTTTATCGAGTCATTTTCAACCTTGCCGCTTAAGGCCTTTTCTTCCTCCTCCGGCTCTTCCTCTTCCTCCTCTGCCGCAGGAAAGGTTATGATCTTTACCGGCATGCCGTCAAAGGGGGATTTTTTCTTTATCCCGAGGCGGTTTACGCAGACTGTCACTATCCCGACGATGATAACGATGGCCGCAGCCACTATCGCGACCGTCACCGGGTTCATCCTGCTCTTTATGAAACTGATGATCCTAAGAAAAAAATCTTTCATACGCCATCCATTATACCACACAAAATGTGACAGGGGGACGGTTCCGGTGACAACTTTTGTGACAGGGGGACGGTTCTACTGTCATCTTTTCCGAAGCAGACAGTCAGGAAAATGACCGATTCTGCTCCCTGTTAGCAGTTTATTCGTATTTATCGGAAAAACATCGTAAAGCATTGATGATTATGGTATCATATAAACACGGCATCGACTATAAGCCTATACATTATGCGGCGCTGCTGCCGTGTTTATTCTTTTCGCTGTTCGAATACCGGCTATCGTATTCTGGCGGTTATGATTTGGCTTTTTGGAGGTCAGGGCGTGAAAAAGGCCTTAATAATATCGTCAACGTGATCATTATTTTATCCATATTGATCTTCGTTGCGCTTTATTCCGGATATGAAAGCAAGGCTGCTTACAAGAGACAGATAGAGCATTTTGAAAACATCACGGTCACAATGGAACATGTGACAGAAAACTATCTGGAAGGCGAGTAGCGTATTTGTGATGTATGGGCGAATTATATCAACAATAAAAATATGACTATAGAAGAGGCGGCGGATTATATCCGTGCATCCCATGTTCTTGCAAGTACTTCGGCGCATCTTATTTTTCTCGAAACACTCACAGGCTTTTCTACATGTCCGAAACAGGGCACATCAGATGATTATGCCGTTTCTTATGAACGGGTGGATCTTCTTGAGGATGCAGACTGGATTGATGAGATCGGCAAATCGATAAACGTCACCCGTACTTACACCAATCCGATGAACGGCGAACAATCGCTGGCTTTTTGCAACAGGATCACACTTCGGGATCCTGAAAAGGAGATTTCTGTGCCGGCGCTTCTGTTGCGCGTAATACCTGTCTCGGAGTTTGAACAGAAATGGGTCTTTCCACAGGTAGAGTTTGTTAATGCCGAGTATTCCCTGATTGATGCTGACGGAAATTATATCATCAAAGGATACAGTTTTAAGAACTCCAGTTTTTTTGAATTCTATAAATCATATAATATGACGGACACCTCATCAACGAAGGAATTGTTTGACAGGATCACATCAACGACAGACACGATCTCAATGCTGGACTCACACGGACAGGAGCGGATACTTGCTTTTACCCCTGTTTCTTCTACCGCCGGATGGACCCTGTTGAGTCTCGTACCGTCCAAGGATCTCAATGTCGATATAGAAAACTGGTTTCTGGTCGGAGTCATCTCTGTGGGGTTACTGATCCTGTTCGTACTTGACCTGTTTCATATGCTTTACCTGAACAAGCGTCTTGAGATCGCAGCCCGGGAAGCAGACCTGGCAAATAAGGCAAAGACTGATTTTCTGTCCACCATGTCACATGATATTCGTACCCCCATGAATGCCATCATAGGACTTACGGCCATTGCCGAGAAAAACCTCCCGGATGTGAAATCAACCGGAGAAAGCCTTCGGAAGATCAGCCTTGCCAGCAATCATCTGCTGACTCTGATCAATGACATTCTGGATATTTCCAAGGTGGAAAGCGGGAAATTGAAACTGAGTCCCATAACATTCTCCATTGTTGAGACCGTCGAAAACCTTGTAAATATATCGCAGCCTATGATCAAGGAAAAGAATATTGATTTCAGTTTTCATGTTGACCATATGGAAAAGGAATACCTGTATACGGATCAGCTTCGCCTGAATCAGATTTATATCAATATACTCTCC
>JAILOK010000064.1 GCA_024690825.1 Lachnospiraceae bacterium
GCATTCATCATATCGCTTTTTATGTGGATAAGGCCGATCCGGTGATCGAAAAGCTTAAGGAGGAGTTCGGCGCGGTCGTTGAGCAGATCGGAAATTACGCCGACGGAAGCGGAAGATATATCTATCTTTCCCTGCATGACAAGCTGAAATGCCGTATCGAGCTGCTGGAAAGCTTTTAGTACGGCTATTCCGGGATTAATACGGTAAATACATTAAAAACTCCCGATATAAATACCGCCGGGTATTGAATATCGGGAGTTATTTTTATCTCATGGAATCCGAAGAAAGAAATAAATTCATTTTTTACTTTTCTTTTACTTTTCAGTTTTATCCTCTGCTTAACATCATAATTTATCAGAAAATAATCATTAAACGGAGGGTATGATGATGACAGCGGCAGAAAAAAATACAGACAGTAATCTGGTCTACCTTGTGACGGGAGCTGCAGGGTTTCTTGGGGGGACGGTATGCAGGCAGCTTGTGGAAAGAGGCGAGAAGGTCAGGACATTTGTCCTGAAAAATGATCCGGCAGTCCGATTTGTTCCCAAAGAGGCTGAGATAATAGAGGGAGATCTGACAGACAGGAATTCGCTTGAACGTTTCTTTACGCTGCCGGAGGGAATGGAAAGTATCGTTTTACATATAGCAAGCATCGTAACGATCAGTCCGGAATTCAATCAGAAGGTGATGGATGTGAATGTCGGAGGAACAGAGAATATCATAGATCTCTGTCTTTCCCACAAGGAATGCAGAAAGCTTGTCTATTGCAGCAGTACCGGGGCTATTCCGGAGCTGCCAAAGGGAGAAAAGATTGCTGAAACAGACAGTTTTGATGCGGCAAAGGTCAAAGGCTGCTACAGTCAGTCAAAAGCTCTTGCGACACAGATGGTACTCGACGCTGTGCATGAGAAGGGATTAAATGCCTGTGTCGTTCACCCGAGCGGTATCATGGGCCCCGGAGATTTCGCCATCAGTGATATGACGGGTAATGTGATCCGGATCATGAACGGCGAGCTGCCGGCGGGTATAGACGGTTCTTTCAATCTGTGTGATGTGAGAGACCTGGCAAAGGGGCTGATCGGCGCTGCAGATAAGGGCAGGAAGGGTGAGTGCTATATTCTGGCAAATGAAGAGGTGTCATTTAAGGAATTCTGTGATATCTTAAGTGAAGAGGGCGGTGCGAAGAAGGTGAAGGTATTTCTCCCGATCTTTGCGGCGAACCTGATGGGAACATTTATGGAGAAACAGGCAAAAAGACAGGGAAAAAAGCCCTTGATGACTTCGTTTTCGGTCTACAATCTGGCCAGGAATAACGACTATGATTCCCAAAAAGCCAGACAGGAGCTGGGATTTACTACAAGGCCCTATCGCGAGACACTGAAGGATGAAGTGAGATGGCTGAAGGAAACAGGGAAGATCGCGTAGGGAAACGGCGAGGCTTTTTGACGTGATGATCGCAAAAAGCAGGAGGCAGATATGGTAAGGGTGCTGCTCGTAGAGGATGACGCAGCAATGCGTCTGCTCACAAAAACGAAACTGAAAACCGAATATGAGATACTGGAAGCTGCGGATGGCATGAAGGCTCTGGAAACCCTCGATCATAACCATGTGGATCTGATGATAGTGGATATTATGATGCCGAATATGAACGGCTATGAGTTTGTTGAGTCCCTGCGTGAGAGCGGAGATCTGACACCGGTCATTTTACTTACGGCCATGGATTCCTTTGAGCATAAAAAGAAAGGGTTTGAGCGGGGGATTGACGACTATCTCACAAAGCCTGTGGACTACGAGGAATTAAAATGGCGTATGGAGGCGATCTTAAGACGCGCAAAGATCATGCATGAGAATCAGATTACTACAGGAGGGCTGGTACTCTCTGAAAAAACAATGGCGGCCAGCTATGAGGGCAGAACGATCGAGCTTACTGAGAAGGAGTTTGAGCTTCTTTATAAGCTGCTGTCTTATCCGGGGATCCTTTTTACGAAACAGCAGCTCATGGATGAGATCTGGGGATACGATACGGAAACGGAATATGATACGATCAAAACCTATATCAGCCGGCTTCGAAAGAAATTTGAGGACTGCAGTGCTTTTGAGCTTGTTTCCGTCAGGGGGCTGGGTTATAAGGCGGAGATCAGGTAAGGACGGCGTCAATGCCCGATGATGACGCAGCATATGAGCGATCATACTGGTGAATCTGCCCCGACAGGGAGACAGCCGGAAGAAGAGGATAAACAGAGAAAGCGGAGGAACAGCCATGATGCGGAGGGGGGAAAAAGAAACGAGATCTTTTAAAAATATCCGATGGGTGTATTTGTTTTCCCTGCTTATCATTGTAGGCGGAGTTATGTCCTATGGGCTGATCAGCGCGCTTTTCCTCCAATTAAATGAAAAAAACGCAAAGACAATGCTGGCAATGATACCGCCGATGATTGCTTTTGTGTTTCTCGGAATGCGTTATGTTACAGTCGGGATCCGTGTCAGGAGCGAGAGGCTGATCGAGGCTATACACAGGGTGGCGGAGGGCGATCTGTCTGTCGAGCTTGATACAAAAAATGCCCAGGAGTACACACAGGTATACAGGGAATTTAATGCAATGGTAAGGGAGCTTTCTCATACGAAGCAGGAGATGGAGAGCTTTGTAAATGAATTTGCCCATGAATTTAAAACCCCGATCGCTGCGATAAACGGTTTTGCCGAGATCCTCTGCGAGGACTCTTCATTAACGGACGAGGAAGAAAAAGAGTACTTAAACGTCATATCGGAGCAGTCCAAACGTCTTTTACGGCTGTCACAGAATGCCCTTCTGCTATCAAAGGTCGAAGCCCTTGAGATCGTGACTGATAAAGAGAGCTATGACCTTGGAGAACAGGTCAGAAAATGTGCGATCCTGCTTTTGCCGCAGATCGAGGAGAAGCAGATCGTGCTGGACATGGAGGAGGATCTGTCCCTGCCTTTTACCGGGAACCGGGAAATGCTGGAACACGTATGGATCAACCTGCTTGGAAATGCCATAAAATTCACAAAAGTGGGCGGGATCATCTCCATTACGGGCTTCGAGTACGGGGGGGAGATCCATGTAAGAATACGGGATACGGGTATCGGTATGTCAGATGAAACACAGGAGCATATTTTTGATAAGTATTATCAGAACGATACCACCGGTGCAACTAAGGGGAACGGGATCGGATTAGCTATCGTAAAACGAATTACGGAACTTTCCGGCGGGCGTGTCCTTGTTGAGAGCAGATTAAATGAGGGAAGCTGCTTTGAGGTGATCCTTCCGAAAACATAAAAATACGGTTTGATTTTTACTTTGCGTTTACCTTTCTCTTTTATCCTGTATTCATCAGGGAAAACCCAAAAGAAAGAGGTATCGGAATGAAAAAAAGAACTATCTTATTAGCAGGTCTCTTAACGATGCTTTCTGATCCTCGTGGATGACTGGATGGCGATCCGTTACGATATAACGAATACAGACCGTGAAACCGGAAAAGTAAATCCCGGGACGACAATGGAGTTTGCCCGTTTTGGAGACTATGGAGAATTATATAGTATTAACAGCTGAGGAGAAATCTGCAGCTGTTTTTGCTGCACCTTTTTGACTGAATCCCGGACAAACTAAATGAAGTGAAAATAGAGCGCAGCAATAAAGGAGATACAGACAAGGAGATGATGTTCTGCTATAATTGTACTGTATTTGAAAAATATAGTGATTGAAACAAATATGCTAAAATACAGAGGATAGATTCTGCTTATACAAATTATAAATAACGTGTCAAACAGAAGGTGGTACTGTTTATCTGGCAGTACAGAGAAAGGAGAAAAATGAGAAAGTTATTATGTCTGTTGTTATCGGTTCAGATGGTATTGTTAAGCGGATGTAACATATATTACGGGTATTCAGCCCCTTCACGGGATATCAGGGATGCGGAGGAATCTGCAAATGAAGAGGCACTTGAAATGGAGGATGAGTCTTCAAAGGAGAATGAACCGGCAAAGGAGGATGAGCCGGCAAAAGAGCCGACGCCGATATTGGATGAGGAAGAAGAGGAGCCGGCAGGGCCTGTGATAGAGGTTACGGAGAATGTTACAGAGCTTGCGGACGGGCTATCGGTTACGGAATTCCGCGGCGATTACGGGTTTGAAAAGTTTATCGCCCGGGGCGGGGTGGCTTCGGATGAGGATCTGATCCGTTTTCTTGCGGATACTCTGATGCCGGGGATTGGGAGCTTTTTACTGAAA
>JAILOK010000078.1 GCA_024690825.1 Lachnospiraceae bacterium
TTTATTGCCTTTGTTGTACCCGCTGATCATTTCAATATCATCGATTTTCGCAATACTTTTTCTCTCCGAGCTGTCTCTGTCGATATCTCCCTTGGAAAGTTGAACAACCGTCTCAACATTCCCTGTTCTCGGGAACATGTCGACGGGGACGGCTTTCGTGATGCGATAGCCGCCTTCGGTAAAGAGCGCGAGATCCCGCATAAGGGATGTGGGCTTGCAGGATACATAGATTATGTTTCCGACCCCGTAATCAAGGATCTTTGCCAGTGCCTTTGGAGTGGCACCTTCGCGCGGGGGATCCATTATGATCAGATCAGGCTTTTCGGGCAGATCTTCGAGCACTTTGAGGACATCTCCCGCTATGAATTCCGTATTATCAATGTCGTTTCTTTCGGCATTTTCTTTTGCAGCCTTTACAGCTTCTTCTACTATCTCGATACCTACAGCCTTTTTTGCGTGTCGTGAAATGATCTGGGCTATGGTTCCGGTGCCGCAGTAGAGATCAAATACCGTCCCCACTGGTCCGGCATCTCCCGAAACTGCCTCTTCCACAAATTCAGCCACCGTATCATACAGCACTTCAGCGCCTGCGGTATTTGTCTGAAAGAAAGAAAACGGCGTGATCTTGAAGCGCAGCCCGCATACATCATCAAAAAAGTGATCCTTCCCGTATAATAAACGCATTTCGTCCGCTTTCACCGCATCGGCCGGACTGTCATTTATTATATGTATCACACCTGTAATAGTTCCTGCCGTCTCAAGTTCCAAAACACCGTCACAAAAGTTCTTCATTATATCATCTGCAAAAAATGCGCCTGTGGTCACTATACAGACCAGGATATCTCCGGTATTTATGCCTTTTCTCAGCAAAAGATGCCTCAAAAATCCTTCACCGGTATTTTTGTGATAAAACGGCAGTCCTGTTTTTCTGAAAAAACCGAGCGAAAATTTTCGTATCATTTCAAAGTCCGGATCGGAAATATTACATCCATCAGTATTGATGATGTCGTTGTAATGACCGGATACATGCATGCCAAGTGTCATCTCACCGCCCTTTACTTCATCACCGAAGGAATATTCCATCTTGTTCCGGTACCCAGAGTTTACGGGAGACGGTTTTATCGGTAAAAGAAAGTCATCAGCCGATACTCCCGTATATTCAGGTTCTGTTTTCAGATAGTTTTCAAACAAAGTGCGGATCTGACTCTCTTTGATCTTCAGTTCCTCCTCATAGGGAAGTGTCTGATATATGCAGCCCCCGCATTTTTCGAAAACAGCGCAGGCTGTGTTCATGTTCTCTTTCTTGGACCTTTCGGTCACGGACAGGAGCCGTCCTTCCTTTGTTCCGGGTCTGTTTTTGGACAAAATAAAAGAAACCGTCTGTCCGGGAAGGGCATTTTTGATAACAACCCTTTCCCCGTCGACAAGGACGATCCCTTTATTCGGAAAGGCAGTCGATCCTACCTTTCCCTCATATATATTTCCTTTTTTCATTCCTTTGACGAATCCTCGAGATCTTCATCCTCAAAAAGGTCATCATCGTCGTCAAAATCCGGGTCATCATCAAAATCCTCAAGATAATCCGGTGTAAAATACTTGTAGACCGCAAAAGCAATGGCAGCGACAGCTGCGACAGCACCGATGATCGCAAGTATGGTCACAACGGGACTCTTCTTTTTCGGTTCTTCTTCCTTCTTTACAAGTTCATTCAGCTTTACGGCTGCCAAGATATCATTTGCCTTCATATCCTTGAGATCCTTTGCATTTCTCATCAGTTCTTCCCTTTTAAGCGCAACATTTCCGATAAATCCTTCTGTTCCGCTCTTTGCCAGAGAAATGATCTCGTCAAGCCTGTCTTTTCCACCACAACATTTCATGATAATACCCCACCTTTCATGATGTCACTAATAAATACCGGTCCGGATAGTTCCGTACACCGTAAATTTTACTACAATTTTTTGAGTTTAGCAAACCCCGCGTATATTTTTCTTGTCCCTGTGGAATCAAAATCCACCGTCACTTCATAATCTCTTTCGCCCTTCACTATATCAAGGACAGTGCCTTCTCCCCATTTGAAACTCCTGACCCTGTCACCCTTTTTGTATTCCGGCTCCTCAACCTTTATGCTGCTGCCGAGCTTTATCTTTTCCCCCATCCATCCTTTATTCTTCTTTTCCGATTCCCGCAAAAGACCTGACGGGGACTTTACGGAGGATCTCGCGGCAGGCATAATTTCGCTTCCGTCGGAAAATTTCACCGGCCTGTCGAATCTGCTTTCGGGTATGTTCATATCAAGCAGTCCGAAGGGCATCTCCTTTATAAAACGGCTTGTTGCCTGAAAACGCCTTTCCCCGTTCATGACTCTCATTGCCGCGGAAGTCAGCACCAGCTCCTTCATTGCCCTTGTCACAGCCACATAACAGAGTCTTCTCTCCTCTTCGATCTCGGATTCATCATCCGCATTTATCGCCATGTAGCCCGGAAACAGTCCTTCTTCCATGCCTGCGACAAAAACCACCGGAAATTCCAGGCCCTTGGCATTGTGCATGGTCATGACACGGACCCTTTCCTTGTCGTTTTCATCAAGGCTTGTATCCACATTATTTCCCTCAACCCCGTTCTGCCGCATGAAATCAATGAGATCAGGCTCATCGACTCCGTCCTCGTATTCGTCCAGAGCCTCCTTTAGTTTATCTATATACTCCACTGTCTCAAGATAGTCCTCGGGAGTTTCGGAAGTTTCATCAAGATAAGCAAGATATCCGGTCTGCCTTATACAATGGTCCGTAAACTCCGAAAGACTCATTGACCCTGCCTTTTCCTTCAAAGAATCCATCAGATCGGAAAAATCCTTCATCGACTGGGCTGTTTTTCCCCCGATCCCGGCAAAAGACGACTCCCTGCACGCCTCAAGCAGAGATATTCCCTTTCCTGCCGCGTATGCCGCCAGTTTATCTATGCTCGCATTACCTATCCCTCTTTTCGGCACATTTATTATTCTCGAAGTACGCATGTCATTTGCGCCGCTTACAGCTGTAAGAAGATATGATGTTACATCCTTGATAACCTTTTTATCCCAGAATCTTAATCCCTTTACCAGTTCATAGTTGATCCGTCTGACCCGGAAGGCATCCTCAAATTCCTTCGACTGAACATTGGTCCTTATGAGTATCGCAAAATCATTCAGGCTGTATTTTCCGTCGGAAACCTTTTTTTCTATCTCATCGGCTATAAAGGCAGCTTCACCGGCTGCCGAATCCAGCTGTTTGTATTTGATCTTTGCGCCGTCTTCGGTCTTTGTCCACAGATTCTTGCCCTTCCTGCCCTTATTATGAGAGATCACCTGATTGGCCGTGTTCAGGATATTTGCCGTAGATCTGTAGTTTTCTTCAAGCCTGATGACAGCAGCGTCTTTGTAGATCTTTTCAAAATCAAGTATATTTCTGATATTGGCGCCCCTGAATTTGTAGATCGACTGGTCATCATCTCCCACCACACAGAGATTGCGGTATTTTGAGGCAAGCATCCTTATGAGTTCGAACTGCGCGCTGTTCGTATCCTGATACTCATCGACCATTATATACCTGAACCGTTCCTGATAGGATTCAAGTACCTCCGGATATTTCCGAAACAGTTCCACGGTATTCATGATCAGGTCGTCAAAATCCATGGCGTTGTTCTTTTTTAACTGCTCCTGGTAGGCCTTATATACCTCTATCTGAACTTTTCTGTAAAATTCCTCATAGTGTCTGGCTTCATACATCTGAGGAGTTAAAAGCTCGTCCTTTGCAGCGGATATGGCATTTAACAGTGACTTTTCCTTGTACATCTTCGTATCGACATTCAGGTTTTTGCACACATCCTTTATCACGCTCTTCTGATCAGCAGCATCGGCTATTTCGAAGCTGGGCTTATAACCCAGCTTTTCGGCATGCGAAAACATTATCTTCAGACAGGTGGAATGGAAGGTGGATACCCAGATATCCTTAGCCTTTTCCCCGGTCATCCTCCCGATCCTTTCTTTCATTTCCCGGGCAGCCTTGTTGGTAAAGGTCAAAGCGATGATATTCCATGGTTTCACCCCGGCTTCATCCAAAAGGTAGGCTGTCCTGTAGGTCAGAACCCTCGTTTTCCCGCTGCCGGCACCGGCAAGGATAAGAACCGGGCCCTCTACGGTACGCACCGCTTCATACTGTCTGTCATTCAGTTCATGTTCAAAATCCGTCATTTTTGCTCCTTATTGAAACACCCGTATATGGGGTGTATAATCTTTGGCATGGAATACAACACCGAAACTATAATAAAAGAACTTCTTTCATATCTGAACAGGGCAGAATACATAAAGGCCGAAGATATTCCCGATATATCTCTGTATATGGACCAGGTCACAACCTTCATGGAGGAGCACTTAAGCTCCACGAGGCGCTATCACGACGACAAGATAATGACGAAGACCATGATCAACAATTATGCCAAGAACGATCTGATCCCCGCTCCCGAGAAAAAGAAATATGATAAAGAACATATCATGCTTCTGATCTTCATTTATTATCTGAAGAACATCCTGTCGATAAGCGACATAGACAGGCTCTTAAAGCCCCTGCGTGATGATTATTTCGGCACCGCGAAAAACGGTGTGTCCATTGAGAAGATATACAGCGCCATCTTTTCCGAATCCGAGAGGATGTTTCCGAGACTGCTCAAGGATATCGATACCTATGCCCGGAAATCCGAAAGATTTTCAAAGGATTTTCCGCAGGATTCCAGTTATCTCGACTATCTCGGGATGGTATGCATGCTCGGCACCGATATCTATATCAAAAAGCAGATGATGGAACGCCTGATAGATCTGATGCCGAACCCTGACAAATAGATCAGATATTTCTGAGTTTTTCTATCGGCTCATACAGGAGATCGTTTATATTCAGGTCCTCATGGTACCTGTATGCGCTCATGATCCTGTCCGTCTCGGGGAAGATATCCCTTGTCATCTTTTCAAGCCGGTCCGACTTCTTTGACACATCATCCACCGATTTTATTATGGAAAACGACGCAAATATGCCGTTTCCGAGATATCCTGTCACACACTCCTCTTCATAGAGCTCGGAAAATATCTTTCTGCAGTTTTCTATTGCTTCGCAGACAACGGTCTGCCCGTACCGGTTGTTCATTACCACAAGCGGGCCCACATCCAGAACCGTGACCGCCATGACTCCGATATCCTCGGAAAGCATCATGGATTCAGCCATGCCGATAAATTCCCTCCTGCGGAGGAACCCCGCTTCTTCCTTTGCGGTTTCGATATAGGAAAGATCCGACTCTTCCCTCATATCCTCGATCAGCCGCTCATTGGTCTCCCTGGTCTTCATGATCATCCCGTTCACGACATTTGATATATAATAACCGACTGTATCGAATACGCTCTGATACTCATCCGGGCTGTCAAGAAGCAGGACGCCGAACTGCCATGTATCAAAGAACAGGCCTATCATTTCGTGAGAGGACGGGATCCTTCCGGTAAGGTACATATTTCCCATTACCTCATCCTTCCTGATCCTCTGCTTGCTCCTCGGGACACTTACCACGCCGTCTTCGGAATTTCTGTATGCCTTCAGGTACAGAACCTCGGGGGTATGCCATTCGTCACCGTATTTATTCTTGACAGGCTCATCATAAAGATACAGGTATGCGCTCATCACATCGAGCTTTTCAAGCGCTTCTATTATGCGGTAACAGCCCTTCTCGATGCTTCCCTTCATCTCCATCAGGGCAATACAGAAAGATGTCATCCTTCTGTTCACATCCCAGTCGACCTTTCTGACATTCTCGGCCTTATGGGTGAGCAGTTCGACCACCTTCTTTTTGATCCTTGAAAGGAGCAGCTCCATTTCGGTGCGTCCGGTCATCGTCAGATCCCTGGCGCAATACACCTTGTAGAGAAGGTCAAACACCCTGAAAAGGCGGCTCGGCTCTATATACTCGAGTCCTCCTCTTTCAATGACATTTGCCACCTCGGTATAGATATCCTCAGATGTGTTTCTCTTTACAACATTTCCGAAATATCTGGCAACTATCCTCTGTATCGAATCCTCGATCAGTTTTTTCTGGCATTCCGACTGATAATCATGGAGAATGCCCGTGAATATATAACTTACAATAAGTTCGCTCAGTCCGTTTATGTCAAAATAGGAATTAACGCCTATATCCTTTCTTTTTTCAAGTCTTAAAAGATCCCTGTAGGGCTCATGTCCGCATGAGGCGCGGGGGATGAACTGCGTATCGACCCTTTCTCTTTCAAATTCCTCTCCGTCTATCATCCTTGATCCGACTATGACAGCCTCGTACCCCAAAGTGACCGCATCAGCATAAACCGTTGCAAGCTGCGGCTCCATGTGGGCGCTGTCGGGATGGTTGTCAAAACCGGTCACATAGATATCCTTTCCCACGACCTTGTCCATCTCGTCGAGAACCCTGTACACTGCCTGCGCCATAGCGTCATTTGCGCATACAACGGCATCTGCGGAGGGATTCCTTTCAAGCAGCAGCCGGGCTTCTTCGATACATCCGGAACTGAAATCACCGCAGCCGATCATATTATCTTCAACCTCAAGGGCGAATTCCTGCATGATCTCCCTGTAGGCCGTAAGCCTTTCCTCGGCATCCGTATTGCCCTCGGGTCCCGAAAACATCAGTATGTTTTTACAGTTCTGCTCTTCGATGAGATATCTGACAGCATCCTTTATACCCTTGCTGTTGTCGTACTGGATGCTGGGAATTCCCGGAAAAGTATCCGCAACCACCAGCTTTTTCTTATCCGCCAGCCTTGCCATCAGTTTTCTGGATACTTCGCTGCCGTTGCAGAAATATCCCGAACCGATGATGACAAGATCGATACAGTCCATTGCCGCATAGGAAATAAGCGGATTCCTCTGGAAATCCACATGCATGCGGTCTCTGTATCTCTTTTCCTTGGAATAATACTCCTTCGTAAAAACCCTGCCGGATTCGATTATGAGGAGATTTATGCCAAGTTCCTCCGCTGCCATCTTTGCACCGGTCGTTATCGGTCCGTAAAAAAAGTTATCAAGCTGCTCAATTATGATAGCTATGTTCTTTTTTCTGTTCATATTGACCTCAGATAAGCTTTGTTAAACCGAAATAAATGCCCTGTACGCCTTGCATGCCTCATAAATATCGGATTTGCTCGTTACTTCCCACGGAGCGTGCATTGAAAGGACGGCCACTCCGCAGTCCACTACTTCCATGCCGTAAAGCGACATGATATATGCTATCGTTCCGCCGCCGCCTGCATCGACTTTACCCAGTTCACAGGTCTGGTAGGCAACATTGTGGCTTTCCAGTATTCCTCTGATCTCGGCAAAGAATTCCGCGTTACAGTCATTGGATCCGCTCTTGCCCCGTGATCCGGTATATTTGTTAAATACCACGCCCTTGCCGAAATAAGCCGAGTTCATCTTGTCAAACACCGATGCATAAAGAGGATCAAAGGCTGCCGAGACATCGCTTGAGAGCATCTTGCTGTGAGCCAGGCATCTGCGGAGCGACAGTTCGCTGTAAACTCCCGCCGCATTCATTACCTCAGCGAGGGCATTTTCAAAGAACTTTGACCTCATTCCGGTTGCTCCCACGCTTCCGATCTCTTCCTTATCCACCAGAAGGCACACTGCCGTGCGGTCAACATCGGGTACCGAGAAAAATGCTGCAAGCGAGGTATAGGCGCATACCCTGTCATCCTGTCCGTAAGCAAGGACCATGGACTCATCAAGTCCCAGGCTTCTGGCCTTTCCCGCAGGCACCACCTCAAGTTCTGCAGACATGAAATCATCTTCATCGATATCGTATTTTGTCTTCAGAAGCTTGATGATCGCTGCCTTTACAGCCTGCTTTTCCTTGGTCTTTTCGGGCATGCTTCCGAAAAGTATGTCCAGATTCTCTCCCTCGATCGCCTTTGCCAGTTTCTTTTCCTGCTGCTCCGAAGCTAAATGCGGCAGGAGATCGGTGATACAGAATACGGGATCGTCATCCTTTTCTCCAATATTTATGTCAACCACAGTTCCGTTTGTCTTTGATATCACGCCGTGAATGGCAAGCGGAAGGGTGACCCACTGATATTTTTTTATTCCGCCGTAATAGTGGGTGTTTAAGTATACCATCCCGCCGTCTTCGATCAGCGGTCTCTGCTTGATATCCAGTCTCGGACTGTCGATATGCGCGCCGAGTATCTGGAGTCCGTTTTCAAGCGGTTCGTTGCCTATATTGAAAAGAGCGATCGTCTTGCCCATGTATGTCGCATAAACCTTGTCGCCCGGATGGATCCTCACGTCTTTTCTTATTATCTCGTCCAGATCCCTGTATCCCGCCTTCTTTGCCATTGATTCGGCAAGATTCAGGCACTCTCTTTCCGTCTTTCCCCTGTCGAGAAACTCCATATAGCCGTCACACAGCTCGTTCAATTCCTTCCTGTCCGATTTGCTGTACAAAAGCCATGCATTGTCCTTGTTTTCAACTATCATCGTACTGTTTCCTCCTGTTATCCGTCGATGTCCATGATCGTATAGGGATCGATAAAGCCTCCCTCATAGGATATCTGATATTTAAGCACTTTGCTTTCACCGCTTATCTCAAAGAGAGTATCTCCTCTCTTTACCTTCATGCCCTCGGCAACATACGGCGTATTGTCCGTATAATAGATCGTTTCATATCCGTTTCCGTGATTCACCTTGACCGAGTATCCGTCGAGAACACTCTCGCCGGCATATACCACTACTCCGTCAGCAGCCGAGATTACCCTCGCGCCGACTCCTACTGTAAAGGTTATGTATTCATTTTCGGGAGTATAGGGACTTGGTATGGAAACCGTTCCCGACACCGGAAGAAAGGTAGGAACATAGCTTAAGTCCACCTCCTCCGTCTCCTGCTCTATCTCTTCTTCCACGCTTTTTGACTCAAGCAGCGCATTCGCGGCGCGAAGCTGATTCTGAAGATTTTCATTGTCAGCCTGCAGCATGATGATATCCTCTGAAAGGGCACTGATCCTGTCCCGGAGTTCATTCTCCCGGGCCATATGGCTTTCTTCCCTGTCGGAATTGTTTATGACATACATTACGGCTGCGCCGATAAGCAGCAGCATCAGCACGACCACCAAAACGAGGAAATCCATTGATGTACGGAATGTTCTGACATTCCCGCCCCCTTCGGGAACCATCAGGACATTGTATCTGTTGGAAGATTTCTTATGTCCGTTCTGTTTATTGCTATTATTCATTAATGCTCACTTCCCGGGAACTGTCAGTAAATACCGGACGGCATGTAAAATAACAGATCCTCAATTAGATAAGTATAGCAAATATCCATATATGGGTCAAAGCAATTTTACGGCAATTGTTGTCCTATTTGCGGTTTACTTTTATGATCCGGTGTGCTATGATGATAATTGCGTCTTTACAGAAAACAGACGCAGAGCACTTGTTTTTGCAACATAGAATTTGGAGGTAAGCAATGAAAGGAACAGTAAAGTGGTTCAACAACCAGAAGGGCTACGGATTTATTTCGGACGAGACAGGCAAAGATGTCTTCGTGCACTACTCAGGACTCAATATGGAAGGCTTCAAGTCTCTCGACGAAGGCCAGGAAGTTGAATTCGACGTT
>JAILOK010000108.1 GCA_024690825.1 Lachnospiraceae bacterium
GTCGCGATCAGCAGTTCGTGGGGTTTATCTGTATCATAGGACAGAAAGCATCTTTCGTCCGTGCCGTAGTGCTCATCGAGAGCATTCAGTATTTCTTTTACTTTTTTCTGTGTCATAGGTATAATGGATGTCAGAGTTAAAAAGACGGTTACAACTGATAAATCTGTATAATCAGTATAGTAATAATGCTGTAAAGAGGTCAAGATGAAAAAGTACGCACCGCCGGTCATAGCGGCATTGCAGCTTATAATATCATTTTTTACGGACAGGACCGTATTTACATTTTCATCGGAAGACGCATTGGGAAATTATATTCCGTGCAAGATTCTGATGTTTGTATTTTTGTACCTTTTCTGGCATTTCCTCTTTAACTGCGACAAAAAGATCTTAAAATACAGCGCCGTCTATCTGATCCCCATAGCGGCTGTGCTCATCTTCAAGCTCCCGCAGGGGTTTTTGAGCAATGATGAACATCTGATATTTGAGCAGGCCGCAAATCTGGCGGATTATACCTGGTTTTATTATCTGACCACCTGGTACTACATCATCACAATGATGATCATACCCTCATATCTCGGTCCCATAATAGTCAAGGTCATCATCCAGGTATTGATGTGCGGATACTGTGTATACCGCGTTGATGAGCATACCGGCAGCAAAAAGAGAGGAGCTGTGATGTATATCGCCTTTCTTCTCCCGCCGATACTTGCCTATACCACCTCGGCACACAGGATACCCATCTACATCTATCTTTACCTTTTCCTGATGTTTAAGCTCTACATGGATATGCGTGAAAAGAAGGAGCCTTCAAAAAAGGAGATAGTTCTGCTCTGCTTTGTCATAGCGGTGCTTACCCAGTGGAGGACTGAGGGCATTTATCTGGCGCTCTTCGGACCCGTGCTTCTGATCATCGCCTATGCATCCTTAAGGAAAGACATAAAGAGTGTTCTGACGGTATTCATCCTGTCATTTTTCATTCAGTATATCGTAGCGATCCCGCAGTACGGCATCATACCGGCCAGGATGAACGACAAGGCGGACAACCGTATGGGACCGTTTTATGCTTATACAGTGACAAATATGGTCCGTAACGGACTCGATGTCGAAAAGAACAGGGACGATCTCCTCCAGATAGACAGATACCTGAACATGGAGACCGTAAAGGAGATAAACTATGTCCTCGGGGATATCAACTATGAGGACACTCTGATCCTCTACTATCCGGGATATACGGGACTCCGTGAAGAGGCCACGGACGAAGATTACCGCGCCTATGTCGATGCCTGCAAACGCCTCTTTAAGAATAATCCCGATGTCCTCGTAAAGACGCGCATAGGTTCCTTTGACTATGCCGCAACCGTCTACGACATCCGCCTGGATCAGGGCATACCCGGATTGGTCATCAGTGTCATAAAAACCATCGCCTATAACCTCTACATTCCGATGGTACTCCTGCTGCTGCTTTTCCTGTACTCACTGGTCAGACTCAGACCCTTTGAGATCATCATGACCCTTGGTCTTTTTGCTCACTGGTTCATAGTATTTGTACTTGCCCCGGCATCCTATTTCAAATACTATTTTCCGATATATTTCACCGTATACTTCTGGTACATTTTAACTCTCGCACTATTTACCACCGGGGAAACATGTTCTGTTTTTCGTCGCCCTTTTTCACGCCGTATTGATACTTGAAAGTGCTCGAAAGACAGGGGAAAAGGTACAGGGATGTACCTTTTAGGGAGCATGAGCATGGATGCGAATTGCGACCGACCCGTGACAGACCGGAAAATAAATGCACTTTCTTAGTATCATAGGAGTGAAAAAACAGGCAAGAAAAACGGAACATGTTTTCCCGGTAAAAAAGGAAAAAGAGAAAAAAGAGGAAAAAAAGAAAAAAAGGAAACAAACATGTACATTTCAGATAAATGGAAAGAATATGAAGTAATAGATGCCGCCGAGGGAGAAAAACTCGAACGATGGGGAGACTATATCCTTGTACGGCCCGATCCCCAGGTGATATGGGATACTCCGAAAAAAGATCCCCTCTGGAAAAAGCCCAACGCCGTATATCACAGGAGCAGCAAGGGCGGGGGCAGCTGGGAATTCATAGACCTTCCCGATGAGTGGCAGATCCATTACGGGAAACTGACCTTCAATCTGAAGCCCTTTTCCTTCAAGCACACGGGCCTCTTTCCCGAACAGGCCGCAAACTGGGACTGGGCAGCGGAACTTATTAAAAAAGCCGGCAGGCAGATACGCGTCCTGAACCTCTTTGCCTATACGGGAGGTGCTACGATGTCGGCAGTCCTTGCAGGCGCCCATGTCACCCATGTGGATGCTTCAAAGGGGATCACCGGATGGGCAAAGGAAAACGAGACTGCATCAAACCTGCCCCATACCTCGTTTCGGTATATAGTCGACGACTGCGTCAGATTTGTTGAAAGAGAGATCAGAAGAGGCAGTAAATATGATGCAATAATCATGGATCCGCCCTCCTACGGCAGGGGTCCGAAGGGGGAGATATGGAAGATAGAAGAGTCGGTTTTTCCTCTGATGCAAAAGACGGAAAAACTCCTTTCCGACAGGCCTCTCTTCTTTCTGATCAATTCATATACCACAGGACTACAGAGCGCAGTCCTTAAGTATATGATGGAGCTTGTATTTAAGGACAGGAAGACTAAGCTCATCGAAGCGGATGAGGTGGGACTTCCCGTAAAGGACACAAAAGGTTATCTGCCCTGCGGCTGCAGCGGAAGGACGGAATTTATTTAATGAAGGATCTGATCACAAAAATACTCGGCTTTGCCGTTATATTTGTCGTATCCGTGATGGTGATAAGTTCCATCATGAACCGCGGCAGCACCGATATGACCGTGGATATGAAGAAAGCATCGCTCCCCGTTGTCGGGATCAAAACAGGTTCCGGCATCATCAACAGACTCTACGGTTACACCGGAAAAGTGGATGTATCAAAGGTCAGGGGATATATCTGCCAGCTTGACGAAAAAAGAGGATTGTCTTTTATTATCCGGAAATACGGAGCCGAAGTTAAGGGACTGTATTTCGAAGTCAGGAGCATGGACGGCGAAAGACTCATCGAGAGAACGGATATAACCGATGTCAGGGATCATCCCGATGAGATCGAGGCGGCCATAAGGGTCAAGGATCTGATAGACGCAAATACCCAGTACAGCCTATGCATCGGATTTACAGATGTGGAAGGCAGGGATGTCAGGTATTATACCAGGATAATATACAACAGCGACTTAAGGAGCGAGGAGCTGTCCGACTTTGTCAGGACCTTTTCAAAGGCTACGCTGGACAAGGAAGAGGCCCGTACCATTGCCATGTACCTTGAAAGCAACGAGCTGGGAGACAATACGGACTTTGCCCATGTGAACATCCATTCAAGCTTCGACCAGATCACCTTCGGAAAGCTTCGTCCCGAGATAATAAGCGACATGGATATAAAGATCTATGATGTGGACGTAAACGGAGGATTTTTCGGAAATGCGTACCGGATCGAAGCAGGACCGGAGGGCATGAGGCATGAATATGAGGTGGAGGAATTTTTCAGGCTGAAGATAACCCCAAAGAGGATATATCTCATAGATTACGAGAGGACCATGAAGGAGGTCTTCATACCGGACAGCGATCATTTCGTCAACGACAAGATAATGTTCGGTATCACCGACAATGATATCAATTTCATGGAAAACAACGACGGAGACATAGTCGCGTTTGTCCAAAACGGCGCTCTCTACTGCTACAGGGGCGTTAACAACCGGGCAGTCCGGATCTTTTCCTTCTTTGATGATGAGAATAATGACGAGCGCACAAGGCTTAAGGATCATGAGATAAAGATACTGTCGGTGGATGAGGGAGGAAATATCAGATTCCTTCTCTACGGCTACATGAACAGGGGCAAGCACGAGGGAGAAGTCCTGGCAGGCGTTTATTATTATGACAGTTCCCTCAATACCATAGAGGAAGAGGTCATCATACCCTATGACGGGTCCTTTGCGGGGATAAAGAGCAACCTGGACCTGCTTGCTTTTGAGGACAGATCGAACAACTTTTATTTCTATCTGTCGCAGGGCATATACAGGATCAGGATGGGATCGGCAAGGACGGAGATACTTGCTTCCGATATCGGCGTGGATGATTTTGTGGTATCGGAGAGCATGGGAATAGTTGCCTGGACCGATGAGCTGATGAAGGTCGGTTCGGCTGATACGATGGGCGTAAGCATAGAAAACAGCGAGATCACGGTCCTTAATCTTTCCACCGGGACCAGAAGGCTTATTTCGGCAGATCCCGGGATGGTATGCATACCCGTGGGCTTTATAGGGGAAGATCTGGTATACGGTACGGTGGATAAGGGCGGAGTTGTCCGCACCGCCGCGGGAACCATGAGACTTGTAATGAAGTACCTTTATATAGAAAGTCCCTCCGGAGAAGTCTTAAAGAAATATGATGCGGGGGACAGATATATATCCGATGTGGAGATAAAGGGCAACGCGATCGACATAGTAAAGATCAGGATCGACAGCCAGGGAACGGTCATGGATGTCGAAAATGACCAGATCGTGGGAAGCGGCAGGACAAAGGATACGCATTGCACCATACTCTCGGTCCTGACAGAGGAAACGGAGACGATCGTGGAGATGCAGGTCTACCAGGAGATAAGAACGGATTCCATGCAGCTTTTAACTCCCAAAGAGGTCGTTTATGAAGGAGTCAGGAGCGTAAAGATCGAAGGATCGCCTGCCGATACGACAGAGACCTATGTTGTATACGCAAAGGGATTTATCTCCGGCATATACAGCTCTCTTTCAAGTGCCATCGAAAAGGCTGATGAAGATGCGGGAGTCGTGGTCTTTGATGTGGATAAATATGCATGGGCAAAGATGGGCAAGGAAAATGAAAAGAGCATACCCATCGAAGAGGTTGCTTCATTTACCGGAAACGGACTGTATGACTGTATGATGGTCTTGCTTGAATATACAGGGAAAAAGGCTGATATAAAGGAAGATCTGGAGGCCGGAAGGCCGCCGATAAACATACTCAAGGAAAATATGGACGCCACGGTGCTGAATCTTGAAGGCTGCACCCTTGATGAGGTGCTCTACTATGTTTCCTCGGACCGTCCGGTGTTTGCGCCGTCAAGGGCGGGATCGCTGCTCATAACCGGATATGACACAAAAAATATCGAGGTGTTCAATCCTTCGGAAGAGAGCATACACAAGATAGGGTTAGATGACGCAAAGGAGTTGTTTGAGAGCAGAGGAAATGAGTTTATCTCCTATGTACGGTAGCAGTCTGCCGGACATTTTATTCGTCCGTAAGCTCGCCCTTCATATAGCGGTCCACGAAGGACTGGATCCTTCCGATCGGGTTGAGGAGATCGCTGATCGAGGAGTCGTGGTTTAAGGTATCTATGATATAGGCGATATATTTGCTCATATCACAGGAGATATACCATGGACGCTTCGAAAGATCGGGACTCTGGTAGATAAGGTTTGTTGTGAGCACGCCGCTGATGACGCCGTCCTCGTAGGCTTTGTCAAATTTCTCCAGACCCTTGGTGAAAAGACCGAAGGTCGCGGCTAAATAGATCCTGCGGGCCTTGTGCTGCTTAAGGTAGGCCGCCACTTCAAGAGAGGTATCTCCCGAAGAGATCATATCATCAATTACTATGATATCCTTGCCTTCAATGGAAGTTCCCAAAAATTCATGGGAGACCACCGGATATCTTCCGTTATGGACTCTGGTGTAATCACGCCTTTTATAGAACATACCCATATCAAGACCGAGTACGTTTGCAAAATAGATCGCGCGGCTCATCCCGCCCTCATCGGGGCTTACCACGAGCATATGCTCCGCATCAACCTTTAGATCCTTCACATTGGACAACAGGCCCTTTATGAACTGATAAGAGGGCTGTATGGTCTCAAAGCCGCTTAAGGGGATGGAATTCTGGACCCTGGCGTCATGGGCATCAAAGGTAATGATATTGTCAACGCCCATTTTTACAAGCTCCTGCAGCGCCAGCGCGCAGTCTAAAGATTCTCTTGCGGCTCTGGTATGCTGTCTGCTTTCGTACAGGTACGGCATGATGACGGTAATGCGTCTTGCCTTGCCGCCGACTGCCGCTATTATTCTTTTCAGATTCTGGTAATGGTCATCCGGTGACATGTGATTGACTTCGCCGGAAATGGTATAGGTCTCGCTGTAATTACATACATCGACCAGAAGATAGAGGTCCATGCCTCTGACAGATTCCATGATCATGCCCTTCGCTTCACCCGTACCGAAACGGGGAACCCGGGCTTCTACAATATATGAATTCCTGTGATAACCGGAATAGACAAGGGAGTCTTTCTGTTCATCTTCTCTTTCCCTGCGCCATTTGACCAAAAATGAGTCGATCTTTTCACAAAGAGGAAGAGTTCCCTTCAGAGGAATAACACCAAGGGATCCGATGGGTACAGTGTCGAGTTTCCTTTTGTCGTGGGTTGACATTACGCCTGCCTCCGTTTCATCAATCGGATGTCATCTCCGTTGAACCTGATCAGTTCATATCCTCCCAGTATCCTTGAAAACGAGCGTTCGGTATAATTATCCTTCAACTGCTCTAAGGACAGGTTGCTTGATATGATGGTTGATTTTCTGGCATTGCCGCGTTCGTTCAATATCTGAAAGAGCTCAGAGGCGGTAACCGTGGCGGAATTCATCACTTCGGTACCCAGATCGTCTATGATGAGGAGAGAGCAGTCGAACAGACTGTTGTAGGCATCCTCGTCAAAGGGACTGTCGTTTTTTCTGAAAACATGGCCGTTTATCAGTTCAAACAGCCTCAGAGCCGTAAGATATATTACAGAGTAACCCTCTTCAATAAGTCTCCCCGCGATACAATTGGTAATAAACGTTTTACCGCTCCCCACATTTCCATACAATAGCATATTTTCATAGGTTTTTGCAAATGAATCGACAAAATTCAGTGCTATCGCATGTATCTTTTTCATCTCGGATAAAGTCTCACCCGAAAAATAATCAAAGGAGAAGGTGTCAAAGTTTTCCTCTTTAAGCTTCGGGTAGATATCGGACTGACGATATATCGCGTCAATGATCTTCTGCTTCAGGCAGTGGCATTTCTTTCCGTTGATATAGCCTGTATCTTCGCAGTCGGGGCAGTCAAAGACCGGATTAAGAAATGAGGGATCGAATCCGTTTTGCTGCAAAAGGGATCTTTTTTTTGCGGAAAGATCATCGATCTTTTTTAACGAATCCGCTGTATCCGTTCCGCCTTCTATTTTTTTTATGGCGGCAGCGGCAGATATATCGGCGACCATGTTGTCGATTTCCCTTATCTCGGGGATCTTTTCATAGACCTGCTTTATGCGTTCATCTTTGAGAGCCCGGTTCCTGTTTCTGGCATCTTCGTAGGAACTCATTATTTCATTGAACTTCAGTTTGCTGTAGCTCATGAAAGCTTACCTGCCCTTGCCAGACTCTTTTCGGTCAGCTCCTTTTCAAGGGCATCCATATCGTAATCCCTTTCGGAGAAATTCTTAAAGCGGTTATTTACGACAGGAGCGCCCGCGGGTTTTTTCCTGGGATATTCGCTCTTCATATTCTGGCTGTGCTCCCTGTCGAGGGCTTCGATATCCGAAAGATCCTTCACGCCTTCATTGAACCATTTGGAAAGGATCCTGTCGGCATAGGTGAAGTTGGGCTTGGCCAGATTTTTGATCGTGCGTCTTGCGGCTTCCTTTATTATGGAAATGTCAAATCCGTATTCATTTTCCCATTTTGCCAGGTAATCATACTCCGTGGGGGTGAAGCTTCTGTCCGTGATGCCGAATTCCTTCATCAGGGCATACACATTCTTGCTGTGAAGCTTAACATATTCACGGGCTTCACTGACATTTTTGATACCCTTTTCGTTCCAGGCAAGGGCAACATCCATGAAATATTTCATGGTCTTTCCGCCGCTGTCGATGCAGTGCTCCACGAGGAATTCTATGAGATCGGTGTCAAAATGCAGCTCATCATACATGAAAAGAATGCTTTCCATGTCGCTGCGGCTCAATGTCTGCCGCAGATAGGATTCCACCGCGAATACGAGCTCGCGCACTTCGCTCTTTTTGGCAAACGAGCTTATCTTTGCGGAATTGTATCCGTGAGGAACCGGACCTTTTTTCTCTTTTCCCATATATACGGTTGAAAGAGAGGCAGAATCCCGGCTTACGGGCACGGAACCGGCATTATCCTCAAGAGGGATATCCGCAGGGTCGTTCAAGGTAATACCGCAGATGGAATGATCCGCGTCAAAATCAAGAGTGATGATGCCGGCCCTTGACCAGTAGAGGAGAGCACGGCAGACATCCTTTTCAGTATAATTAAAACGGTCGGCTATGGATGAAACATCAACAGGTATGTCGGAACTGATACATCTGGTCAGATAAAGATAGATCTTTAACTGAGCCTCATTGGCACCCGAGAGAAAATTGTCTATGAAGCAGTTTGATATTATAGTGTTGCCGGAAAACCGGCTTCCGCGTAACCTGATCGTATCCATAAAATCTCCTGTTTTCATATGTTTTTTCTTAAAGCGTTTTGGAGTATAGCACAACAGATCTTAAAATGAAACAGGCCTCACGGCCCACCTGTCCGCAAGTGGCTTGATGTGGATAAAGTGGAAAATGTGACAAAATTTTGAGCAGCGGATTTGTACTAAAAAAATAACAGACAGTCTTTTATGGGGGAGGTTGGAAAAATTTTGTTGAAATTGTGGATAGTTAATCTTTTAAAAGATCCTCCCCGATCTTTACTACATTTCCCGCACCCATAGTTATCAACAGATCCCCGTTGATACAATTTTCTGAAATATATTTTTCTATCCCGGAAAAGTCCGGGAAGTATCTGCAGGAAACGCCCTTATTATCAAGCTTTTCCTTTAATGAAAGCGAACTGATGCCGAGATCATCGGTCTCTCTGGCGGCATAGATGTCGGCAAGGATAACCTCATCGGCAAGACTTAAGGCATCAGCAAAATCGTCAAGAAGGAGTTTTGTCCTCGAATAGGTATGCGGCTGGAAAATACAGCGTATCCTGTTATGGGGATATTTTTTCGCAGCTAAAAGAGTTGCCCTGATCTCGGTGGGATGGTGGGCATAATCATCGATCACTGTGGCTCCCTTAAACTTTCCCTTGAATTCAAACCGTCTCCCGGTACCCGAAAAAGTCCTGAGGGCTTCTCTTGTTTTGTCACAGGAAATGCCGAGGATACGCGCTGCAGCAATGGCTGCGCAGGCATTGAATACATTGTGTTCGCCGGGAACCGAAAGAGCAAAACGCTCATCTGTTCCGTCGATATTTACAGTAAATGAGGCACATCCCGTTTCATCGTAGCTTATGTCACGAGCGGAGATATCGGAGCCGTCGTTTATTCCAAAGGTCACGATCCTGCATTTTAAGTCTCCTGTTATCTCGTCGGGATCCTTTATATTTCCGGCCATTATGAGAGTGCCGTCGTCCGGCAGCAGCTTTGCAAAGGCCGCAAATGATTTTCTGATGTCATTGAGATCCTTGAAAAAGTCGAGGTGATCTGAGTCGATATTGAGGATGACCGCGATCTTCGGGAAAAAGCTTAAGAAGGAATTGGTATATTCGCAGGCTTCCATAATAAAGTATTTATCAGAGCCTATCCTGAAGTTTCCGCCTATGGAGGGCAGAATGCCTCCTATGGAAGATGTGGGATCACAGTCCGAATCAAGAAGGATCTGGGTGATCATCGAGGTTGTGGTGGTCTTGCCGTGCGTTCCTGCCACAGAAACGGGAAGATCATAAAGCTTCATGACCTGCCCCAAAAGCTCGGCTCTCGTAATAACGGGGATACCGCGTTTTTCGGCAGTCAGGATCTCGGGGTTGTCTTTTGCTATGGCAGCGCTTGCCACTACAACATCCGTTCCCTCGGGCACAAAGCCCGTACTCTGATCGTAGTTTATAAGGGCGCCTTCCTTTATAAGCTCCTTTGTCAGATCCGACTCGGCCCGGTCAGATCCCGAAACCTTTGCGCCCTTAAAAAGCAGAAGCTTTGCAAGCCCGCTCATGCTGATACCGCCGATGCCGATGAAATGGATACGGAGACTGCCGATTTTGTCGAAATCCACATTATACATAGTTTGTCACCTCTGATCGAATCAACGAATCTGTTTATACTTATTTTATGCCCAAAGCACTTTTCTTGCAAGCGACTGAGTAATTTGATATACTACATTCTGTATGTAAAGGGGAAAAAATACGGATATGAACACAAAAAAGATCATCGTCACCGGCTGCAACGGCCAGCTTGGAAAAGCGGTAAACAGACTCTTTGCGGCCGACGGAACATATGAACTTGTAAATACGGACATAAACGCTGATATTAAGCTTGATATCACGGATATAGACAAGGTCTCTTCCTTTGTAAAGGAGATTTCGCCGTACGCGGTGATAAACTGCGCCGCCTACACGGCCGTGGACAAGCAGGAAAGCGATGTTGACCTTTCGTACAGGATAAACGCCATCGGTCCGAGAAACCTTGCCATAGCCGCAAAAAATGCCGGCGCGAAGCTTGTACATATATCAACCGATTATGTATTTCCGGGCGACGGAAAAAAACCCTATACCGAGTTTGATGCGACAGGCCCAAAGAGCGTATACGGCAGGACAAAGCTTGCGGGCGAGGAATTCGTAAAGCAGATGACCGATGAGTTCTTCATAATAAGAACGGCCTGGCTCTACGGGGACGGCCATAATTTCATAAAGACCATGTTAAGACTGTCTGAAGACCATGATGAAGTCAGTGTGGTCGAGGACCAGCTGGGCACGCCGACAAGCGCGGCAGAGCTTGCAAAATGCATAAAGGTACTGCTTCCGACGGAAAACTACGGTCTTTTCCACGGAACCTGCGAAGGAGATACGAACTGGGCGGCGTTTGCGGAAAAGATATTTGAACTCGGAGGAAAAAAGACAGTGGTCAGACATGTGACTTCGGCAGAGTATGAAAAAATGAATCCCTCGTCGGCAAAGCGGCCGGCATATTCGATCCTTGATAATTATATGCTCCGTCTTACGACAGACTTTTCCTTTGCACCCTGGCAGGAAGCAGTGGAAATGTATTTCAGGGAGGATCTGAAAATATGATCAATCCGGGACGCCTTGACAGGGGATATGAAAAATACGCATCCGAATATGAGGAAAAAGCCCTGGAGGTCTTAAGGTCCGGATGGTATGTGCTCGGAAAAGAAGTGGAGGCCTTTGAAAAGGAATTTGCTTCTTATATCGGGAGCCGCTATTCAGCCGGAGTGGCAAACGGACTTGATGCCTTAAGCCTTGCCTTCCGCGCGCTCGGCATAGGAGAGGGCGACGAGGTCATAGTACAGGCCAATACATATATCGCAAGCGTGATGGGCATCACGATGAACGGGGCAACGCCGGTCTTTGTCGAACCGGATGAGTATTTCGGGATAGACCCGAAAGAAGTTGAGGCAGCGGTCACGGAAAGGACAAAGGCAGTACTTGCGGTACATCTGTACGGTCTTTCCTGCGACATGGAAAAGATAACCGGGATCTGCAAAAAACACGGACTGAAGCTTGTCGAGGACTGCGCACAGTCTCACGGATCAAAGTTTAACGGACAGATGACGGGAACCTTTGCGGATATAGGCTGCTTTTCCTTTTATCCTTCAAAAAATCTCGGATGCTTCGGGGATGGCGGGGCCGTAGTCACGGACAATGAGGAATACCTTAAAAAGATAAAGATGCTCCGGAATTACGGGAGCGCCAAAAGATATTACAATGACGAGGTAGGAGTCAATTCAAGACTTGACGAGCTGCAGGCAGGACTTTTAAGGGTGAAGCTTGGACACCTCGATGAACTTAATGAAGAAAGAGACAGGATCGCGAAAGCCTATCTTGAAGGGATCAAAAATCCTGCCGTCACACTGCCCCGCATCAGGGAAGGGTGCAATCATACCTGGCATCAGTTTGTCATCAGATGCGGCACAAGAGACGAACTGATGGAGTATCTGAAGAAAAAAGAGATCGGCACGATCATTCACTATCCCGTGCCGCCTCATCTGCAGAAGGCCTACGGCTGTCTTAATAAGAAAAAGGGAGATTTCCCGATATCGGAGGCCATGGCAGACGAGGTACTTTCGCTTCCGATGTACAACGGAATGACAGGGGAAGAGATAAAAACGGTTATTGATGCGATTAACAGTTTTAAGGGAGCATAATGATGGGGATCGAAGACAGATATAAAGTCCTTGAGTTTGCGGAATTCGGTGATGAGAGGGGAAATCTCGTTGTTGCCGAGGGAGGAAAGGACATACCCTTTGAGATAAAGAGGGTGTTTTATATGTACGGATCCGAGCCGGACATAATAAGAGGACGGCACGCCAACAGGAACAGCCATTTCGTTCTGATAAATGTCGCGGGAACAAGCAAGGTGAGGCTTGATGACGGCTTTACGACAAAGATCATAGAGCTTGACAAACCGAGGATGGGTCTTTACATAGCGCCCATGGTCTGGAAGGACATGTACGATTTTTCACCCGATTCCGTGCTCCTGTGCCTGTCGAGCGCACATTATGACGGCAGCGAGTATATCAGAAATTACGATGAATTTACAAAAGAGGTCAGAAAATGAGCCTTCTTTCCGTAGTGGTTCCGGTGTATTACAATTCCGATACCCTGGAAGCGCTTTACGAGGATCTGAATAAAAAGGTATTTAATGTGATAACCGCCTATGAGCTTATCTTTGTCGATGACGGATCGGGAGATAACTCCTGGGAGGTAATGACAAAGATAAGAGAAAAGGACCCGGAGCATGTAAGATGCGTCAAACTTTCGAGGAACTTCGGAGAGCATGCGGCGTTACTTGCGGGACTTTCGGTATGCAAAGGTGACTGTGCGGTCACAAAACAGGCAGACCTGCAGGAGGATTCGGCCATAATCCCCGAAATGTATGAAAGCTGGAAAAAGGGGAATGACGTGGTGCTTGCCGTAAGAAACGGAAGAGAGGATCCCCTGTTAAAAAAGGCGGCGGCATCACTTTACTACAGGATCATAAACAGATTTGTGGAAAAGAACATGCCCGTGGGCGGCTGCGACTGTTATCTCATAGACCGCAAGGTGATCGAGGTGTTAAAGCTTCTCGGAGAGAAAAATTCCTCTCTTACGCTCCAGGTGCTCTGGTCGGGATTTCAGACCGACAGGATCTATTTTCACAGGGATGAGAGAAAGGAGGGAGTGTCAAGATGGACCTTTTCAAAAAAGGTCAAGCTGGCTTTAGACTCCATGATGAGCTTTTCCTATGTTCCGATACGGTTCATGACTGTTCTGGGATTTATATTTGCGGCTCTTTCCCTGATCTGGATCATTGAGATAGTCATAGAAAAGATCGCGGTGGGGACACCGATCGCCGGCTGGGCATCACTCATGTGCCTGAATCTTTTTACCTCGGGCGCCGTGATGCTGATGGTGGGAGTTATAGGAGAATATGTGTGGAGGACCCTGGATGCTTCAAGAAGCAGGCCTCCCTTCATAATAGACAGGATGGAACCCGAAAAAGAAAAAGAAGAAAAGGAGAAAGATCGATGAGAAATGTTGCGCTGATAACGGGAATCACGGGCCAGGACGGCTCATATCTGGCGGAATTCCTGCTTGAAAAGGGCTATGAGGTACATGGTATCATCAGACGCCAGTCAAGCATCAATACAGTCAGGATAGACCACCTTTACTATAACAAGGAGATAAAGGACCGTACTTTCTTCCTGCATCACGGGGATATGACGGATTCGAGCAACTTAAACCGTCTCATAGAGCAGATACAGCCGACTGAGATATATAATCTCGCGGCACAGTCCCATGTAGGCGTCTCCTTTGAGGTTCCGGAGTATACGGCGGAAACCACCGGCATAGGAACGATGAGGATACTGGATGCGATCAAAAAATCCGGAGTAAAATGCAGGTTCTATCAGGCCTCCACGTCAGAACTCTTTGGCGGACTGCCCGATACGGCGCCCCAGTCGGAAAAGACACCATTCTATCCGAAGAGCCCCTACGGCGCGGCTAAACTTTATTCCTACTGGATCACGGTTAATTACAGGGAAGCCTACGGACTTTATGCCTGCAACGGTATCCTTTTTAATCATGAATCACCCAGACGCGGCGAGACCTTTGTCACAAGAAAGATCACGCGTGCCGTGGCGCATATCGCAGCCGGACAGTATGAAAGCTTTTCTCTGGGAAATCTTAACGCAAAGAGAGACTGGGGATTTTCCGGTGATTACGTTGAAGGCATGTGGCTGATGCTCCAGCAGGAAAAGCCCGGCGACTATGTCCTTGCAAGCAATGAGACTCATTCGGTCAGGGAATTTGTGGAGCTGGCCTTCAAGAATATCGGAGTCGAGATCAAGTGGAGAGGAACAGGAGTCAACGAAAAAGGATATGACGCAAAGACCGGCATAGTAAGGGTCGAGGTCAATCCGAAGTATTTCAGGCCTGCAGAGGTGGAGCTCCTCTGGGGAGATCCTTCAAAGGCTGAAAAGGAACTCGGCTGGAAGAGAAAGGTTGATTTCCCGGGACTCGTAAAGATGATGGTGGAATCCGACATGCAGGATATCGCCGGGATGACACCTGAGGAGTACATCAAAAAGAACAAGGAAAAATAATATGGATAAGAATGCAAAGATTTATGTGGCAGGCCACAGGGGACTTGTGGGAAGCGCCATAGTAAGAAGTTTAGAGGCAAAAGGATATACAGATATAATCTTCAGGACTCACAGTGAGCTTGATCTTACCGACCAGGCAGCGGTATTTGATTTTTTTGAAACGGAAAAGCCGGAGTATGTAGTTCTGGCAGCGGCTCATGTCGGAGGGATAAATGCAAACCAGACCTATCCTGCCGATTTTATCTATATCAACTCCGCCATACAGTGCAATGTGATAAAGGCGGCGCATGATCACAAGGTAAAGAAGCTGTTGTTTTTGGGAAGCTCATGCATTTATCCGAAATTCGCGCCCCAGCCCATTTCGGAAAGCGACCTGCTGACAGGCCCTTTAGAGAGCACGAACGAGGCCTATGCCATAGCAAAGATCAGCGGCCTGATGATGTGCAGGTTCTTTAAGAAGCAGTACGGCGATGATTTTATCAGCTGCATGCCCACAAATCTCTACGGACCCAATGATAATTTCAACCTGGAGACAAGCCATGTCCTGCCGGCGCTTATCAGGAAGTTTGATGACGCGAAGGAAGCGGGCGCGCCGTTTGTTGAGCTTTGGGGCACGGGGTCACCGTTAAGGGAATTTCTCTATGTTGACGACATGGCGGATGCCTGCGTTTACCTCCTTGAAAACTACAGCGGAGAGGAGCATGTGAACATAGGAACTGGAAAAGAGATCACAATAAAGGATCTGGCGCAGATAGTAAAGGAGACAGTCGGATTTGAAGGCGAGATACACTGGAACACCGATATGCCCGACGGCACTCCCAGGAAGCTTTTAAATGTCGACAAGCTTCACAATATCGGCTGGAAGGAAAAGGTCTCCTTAAGAGAAGGCATAAGGCTTGAATACGAATGGTACAAGGCTCAGGACCGGGAGCAGCTTAAGGTATGACACCGGTTCTTGCGGCTCTGCTCTGTCTTTATCTTTATGATAAAAAAGCAGTCAGGATAGCACAGCTCTGTCTTTTGCCGGCATTTATCATTCTGCCGGCTTTTTTCAGACTGAAGACGACAGAGGGGATCTTCTTTTACGCTGGACTTATCATGATCGGGGCAGCGCCCCTTATAGAGATCCTGTACAAACGGTGTCTTGAAGTCCTTGCGGGGATGAAAGAAAAGCGGCAGAGGGAGGATTCGGATAAGGTTACACAGATCCCGGAGGATATCGTGGATAATAAGAAAAAATGGGGGCTTATCAAGGCCGGATTTGCAGCTTCGTTCGTACTTGTTCTGATACTTGTTGCAGCGGTGCTTACATTAAATTCAAAGGTTAACAATATGTACCGTTTCACCACTACGCAGCAGGAGCGGATAGATGATCAGCAGCGCGAGATCGAAGCACTGAAAGAGAAGGTTGAAAAGAAATGATCCGTGCTCTGACCGCGGTTTTTTTCATGTTCTTTAATCTGATATTGTTTTTTCTTTTCGGATCGATCCCTTACAGCTTTGGAAAAAAGGGATCTCTTTCGGTAACAAAAGCCATATTTACCGGCTTTTTTCTTTATTATATCCTCTTTGCCCTTGCCTGTATCCCGGTGATGATGCTTTACAGACCGCTGTCCCTTTTGACTGTGATATGGGGGATCTGTGCCTGTCTTATCATGATCTTTTCGGCATATCTGCTTCTTTTTTGCCGCAGGGACTTTCTTAAAAACCTTTGGAGCAGTTTTCGGAAAAATGCCCCTCTTTTCATCATCATGGCCGCAATCACTGCCATCGAGGCTTTTATTATAATAAATAACTACCAGTTCACTCTTGATGCGGCCTACTATGTGGCAAATGTCACCACATCCTTAAAGACGGATACCTTGAATATCTATGATCCGTATACCGGATACTGGCAGGATCACTTTGAGATGAGGTACTTTTTTGCGGTCTACCCTTTAAACGATGCGGTGCTCTGCAATATCTTTAAGATCCATCCCCTTATCTGGTGCAAGACCACAATGACAGGAGTTTCGATCCTTATGACGAATATGGTCCTGTACATGACGGGAAAGAAGCTTTTTAAGGAGGACTTAAAAAAGACAACCCTGTTTATTGTCTTTGCGGGTGTGATGAATTTCTTTTTCACTACCATATTTACCCCGTCCGTCTTTCTTACGACAAGGAGTTATGAGGGCAAGTGCCTTTTGGCAAATGTGGTGATACCCGGGATGTTTTATATCTACATAAATATCCTTGAAGAAGCGCGCCAAAGGGAATACTGGCTCCTTTTACTGCTGATTTCGTTTGGGGCTCCTGTCCTTTCAAGCTCGTCAAACATGCTGGTCCCTGCGATGATCGCAGTCACGATACTACCCTTGAGCATAATAAAAAAGGATCTTTCAATAGCATTAAAGTCGCTTGCGTGCATGATGCCGGGGATCCTGCTGGTGCTCATGTATGTGGCATATGTGAAGGGAATGTTCGTATTACACACATATCCGGGGTGATATATGCAGACGCTCAATGTAAATGATGCAGGTTTTTCATACATCTTCAAATGCGTGGGATACTACGGAGAGGGCACTGTCTATCTGCTGCTCTATCTGGTATCCCTGACTCTGATCGCCGTAAAGGGAGGAAAAAAGGAAAGGCTCATCTTTCTGCCCCAGGCAGCTGTCATGCTGCTTACGTTTTTCAATCCTGTATTTCCCGTGGTCTTAAATCATTTTTTTGATGTAAACAAGGAATATTACAGGTTTTTCTGGATGCTTCCCGTGATAACGGCGGTGTCTTTTGAGGCTGTAAATATCGTTTTTGATCTTTCGAAAAATGCCGCAAGGGCGGTCGTCGCATCCCTCATTCTCGTCTGTATCTTCGGTACGGCCGGAAATTTCATATATGAGGACGGATACGGACGCATAGAAAACCTCTACCAGATGCCCGGAGAGCTTTTACAGGTATGCGATATCATCCATAAAGACTCAAAGGATGCTTTTCCAAAGGCCATGGCCGAATATGATTACAGCATGCAGATAAGACAGTATGATGCATCCATTCTCCTTGCCTGTGACAGGGAGCAGTATATAGACGCGGTCACAAAGGGAGTGGATCATGACAGTTTAATGTCGGATGAAGACTATGTAAGCCGGCTTCTTGCGGTAGTAGGATGCGGCGTGCGCACGGATCCCGGCGCCTTCCTTGAGGGACTTGAAGAGACGGATACCGAATATGTCATCATCACAAAAGGGGGAGACATAGACGATTTCTGCAGGGAAGCGGGACTTCTTAATGTAGGACAGACCGCAAATCATGTGGTCTACAGATACCTTCAGAAGGAAAAGACGGAATTTGAACCTGCCGATTACAGCGATGTATGGGCTATGCAGAGGTTATTTAAGAAATGAAGAAGCTTACGGTCTTTACGCCGACCTACAACAGAAAAAAGCTGTTAGCCAGAGTCTACAAAAGCCTTAAGGAGCAGGAAAACAAGGATTTTCTCTGGCTTGTGGTGGATGACGGATCCGATGACGGCACGGGAGATCTCATAAAGGAATACCAAAAGGAAGGCATCATCGAGATCAGGTATCATCATCAGGAAAACGGCGGAAAGATGAGGGCCCATAATAAGGGCGTACTTCTGTGTGAAACCCCGCTTTTTGTCTGTCTTGATTCGGACGATCATTTTACAAAAAATGCGGTAAATGATATATTGGAAACATGGGAAAAGACGGGAGATGACGATGTTTTCGCGGGCATAATAGCGCATAAAGGTTCCGATGAAGGACATACTCTTTACGGAGAGCGTTTTCCCGACAATGAAGATACCACCTTAAAGGGTCTTTACGAGAGGGGATTTAAGGGGGAGACGACGCTTGTCATCAGAACGGATCTCTTAAAGAAAAATCTTTTTCCGGAGATACCCGGTGAGAAATATGTGCCGGAGGACTATGTTTATGACAGGATCGACAGGGGCAGGGTTTATAAGGTGCTTCCGAAGATCCTTACCATATGCGAGATCGTAAGACAGGGCTATACGGACAGCGTTGAGGCTTTAAGAGAGGACAATCCGACGGCCTGGCTTTTATATTACGGGCAGAGAGTCGGAAATACGAGGATGTCCCTCCTTCGCATCAAATATGCCTCGCATTATATCAGGTTTGAAAAGAAAGCATTAAAGCAGTACAGGGTGCTCTATCCGCTTCCGCCGCTTTTGAGGATACTGGGGATACCCGGAGCTTTTCTGCTTTTGCTTAAAGGAAAACGGTGATGAGAACAAAGGATGCTCTGAAAAGACTCTACATACTTTTGACAGCAGGATTTCTTATCATGTGCGAGACCGCACTTTCCCTTTATGTACTCAACAGATACTATAACAGCCAGTTCAGGACCCAGCTGTATTTCAGGGGACATGTGCTCATGGGCCTGATCTTTGTTTTTCTGATGATCTTTTCGGGAAAGATCTTCGGAGGTCTGTTCGTGGGTCTTCGAAAGGACGCGGAGGTGATCTTTTCCCACTTCTTTACCCTTCTTTTTTCAAACGCGGCTTATTATGTGCTCATGGTGCTGCAGGCTTTAAAATTTCCGGGCATACTTCCGCTTCTGAAGATCACTGTTATTGAGATCGCTTTTTCGATCGTCTGGATAGCGCTTCTCGGGAAGGGCTACAGGAAGCTTTTTAAGCCGATGGATGTCCTCCTCATATACCAGAGGGGATCCGTGTCGGACTTGACGGAGAGGCTTGCGGACAGGACCGACAGGTTGAATATCACGGATCAGGTGTCCGCCGATGAGGATATGGCGCTGATAAGACAGAAGATAGACAGACACAATACTGTAATGCTCTGGGACATATCGACATCAAAGAGAAACAGCATCTTCAAATACTGTTATGAAAATTCCAAAAGGATTTACTCCGCGCCGAACATATCGGATATCATCTTAAACGGCGCCGAGCCGGTGAATCTCTTTGATACGCCGATGCTTCTGACGGAAGCGAATCCTTTTGAATACGAGGAAAGGGTCATCAAAAGGCTGTTTGACATCATATTGTCCCTGGTTCTTATCATAGTGACATCACCTTTGATGCTCATCACAGCCCTTTGCATAAAGATATCCGATAAAGGACCGGTTTTTTATAAACAGATAAGATGTACCAAAAACGCCAGGCAGTTTAAGATGCTCAAATTCAGGAGCATGATCGTGGATGCCGAAAAGAACGGGGAGGCGGTACTTGCAAAGCAGAAGGATCCGAGGATCACTCCCGTGGGCGCCGTGATAAGGAAATTCCGCATAGATGAGCTGCCGCAGCTTTTCAATGTCCTTAAGGGGGATATGTCCTTTGTGGGTCCGAGGCCCGAAAGACCGGAATTTATCAAAAAATACCTCGAAGATATGCCCGAGTTTTCCTACAGGATGAAGATCAGAGCCGGCATCACCGGTTATGCGCAGCTTTACGGCAAATATAATACCAAACCTTACGACAAGCTCAAATTCGATCTTTATTATATGGAGCAGTATTCACTCTGGCTTGATCTCAGGCTCATAATACTGACAGTCAAGATATTATTCACAAAAGAGAGTACGGAAGGAGCAAAGGAAGATGTCAGAGCCTCTGGTATCGATAATAATACCGGTTCATAATGCGGAAGCCTTCCTCCGGGATACCGCGGCTTCCATCCTGGCGCAGGAGTTTAAGGATTATGAGGTCATTTTCATAAACGACGCATCGACAGACGCAGGAGAAGAGATCTTAAAAGACCTCTGCCAAAAGGACGGTTTTTCTTATTATACATCGGAAAATCCTTTGGGTGCCGCAAAAGCACGGAACATGGGGATCGAGAAGGCAGCAGGCAGGTACATCGCATTTCTTGACGCGGATGACCTGTGGGAGCCGGAGAAGCTTAAGCTCCAGCTGAAGTTCATGGAGGAAAAGGACTGTGCTTTTTCCTTTACCGGATATGAATTTGCCGACGAAAAGGGAATAAGCATTGATAAGATAGTAAATGTCCCGAAGGTGATGACCTACAAAAAGGCCCTTAAGAATACAACCATCTTTACCAGCACCGTCATGTTTGATACCGAAAAGATCTCAAAGGGTCTCATAATGATGCCCGAAGTCGAAAGCGAGGATACGGCAACATGGTGGAAGATACTTAAAAGCGGGTATACGGCATACGGGTTGAACAGACCGCTGACCCTTTACCGGAGAAGCGCGGGAACCCTTTCTTCAAACAAGAAAAAAGCGATCAAAAGGATATGGAACCTTTACAGAAACGTAGAGGGGCTGGGAGTGTTAAAAAGTTCATTCTGTTTTGTATTTTACGCGTTTCACGCGGTCGCCAGGAGATTATAGGGAAAAATGAGGAATGAAGTACAGGTGCTGCTTTCGGTGATGGACAAAAAGGATTCGCTTCATTATGTGGATATGCTGAATATCCGGACAGATGTCCTCATCATAAATCAGTGCGGAACGGACAACGAATATGAGCAGGGCGGCAGATACGGGAATATATATGTGAGGGAATCGAGGAAAAGAGGACTTTCCGTAAGCCGTAACGAGGCTTTGGACAATGCGCGCTCGGACAAGGTGATCCTTTGCGATAATGATGTAAGGTATGATGATGATGCCTTTATCCGTATAAACGAAGCCTTTGAGAGAAATCCCGATTCCGGCATACTGGTCTTTTTCATTGAAAGGCCGGAAAGGCATGTTCCGGTACTTAAAAAGGAGGGGCCCCTTGACAGGCTTCATTCAATGAGGATCTTTTCGCCCGAGATAGCCATAAGGAGGAGCATCACAGGTGATCTTAAGTTTGACACCGAATTCGGGTCCGGCGGCAGATACAGCATGGGTGAAGAGAACATATTTCTTTTTAAGGCGCGTGAAAGAGGCATAAAAGTTGTATATGTTCCCGAAAGGATAGCGTATCTTCTTCCGCAGGAATCGGGATGGTTTAACGGATATAACGAGGGCTTCTTTTTTGACAGAGGCGCGGGGTACGAGGCCATGGACGGAAAGCACTGGCATTTCTACGCGCTTCAGTTTCTTTTAAGAAAGAGAAAGCTCTACAAAGATGAAATCTCCATGTCAAAGGCATGGCAGAGCATGAAGGATGGCCGCAGGGAGTACAGGGATGAGCATGAAAAGCGGTGAGTTTGTTCTTTTTATAGCCGGAGATAATTTCAGCGGCACCGGACCTGCCATAGTCACGGATGCCCTTATTAAGAATGCCCCCAAAAACACGCTTTATCTTAAGTCGGTGTCAAAATTTTTGAGAGCGTTGGAGATACCGGGAAAGATAATGAAGTGTGACGCGGTCCTTTTTTCGGGTTTTTCAAAGCAGAACATATACGGAATGAACCTCTGCAGGCTTTTTCATAAGAAGTCCGCGTATCTCATGCACGGCTGTGTCGAATATGAAAACGAGATGAACAGGGTGCCCGATAAAAAGATGGCTCTCCTTGAAAGAAAGATGATGAAAAAAACCGACCTCATCCTTGCGGTATCGAGGCAGTTTGAGGAGTGGTTAAAGGAGCACTATCCGGAATACAGGGATAAGACGGAGCATCTGACAAACGGCATAGACTGGGATCTGATGCAGGAAAAGATATCGGGAGAGGAGCGGGATTTGCACGGTATCATCACTGTCGGAGGCGGCATGCCCAGGAAGGGCATAGTAAATATCTGCAGGGCCGTAGAGAAGCTCATAGACGAGGGAGTTTCGGATATCACGCTGACGGTATGCGGTGATGAAGGCGCGGACACAAAGGAGATCGACAGTTACCCTTTTGTGAAAAACGAAGGTCTCGTATCACACGAAAGGCTGATGGAGCTGTACAGAAAGAACAGGCTTTTTATCCAGAATTCCCGCTTTGAGACCTTTGGTCTGGCGCCGCTCGAGGCTCTCCTTTCACAGACGGAGATCCTCATATCGGAAAAATGCGGGGCGCTGTCCGTCATCAAAAGCTATGAAGACAGTGATATAATAAGAGATACGGAAGATATAGAAGAAATAGCGGGCAAGATCAAAGATCTTTTTCTTAAGGAAAACCATGTCAGGCTCATATGTGAGCTCGATAAGGAGTCAACCTCATGGCAAAGCAGGGCAAGACAGCTTTTGACAATAATGAAAAATCTGAGTCACTGAAGGGAATCCTTTCATGGATCCCTCTGTGCCTTATGATGATATTCTTTGCGGGAACCTGGAGTTTTCCGTATTTTTATCACATCACGGAAAAGTATAATTCACTCATCATATTTATTTCCTTATTTCTTCTGCTTCTGATACGGGGTGACATACTTAAACGGCTCAAGGAAAAGGACCTGGATCTCATACTTACAGGTGCAGCCGTTATCATTGCGTTTATCAATCTCATCATCATAGGATCGAATTTCGGATGCATACTCATACTTGCGGATTTTCTTCTGGTGATCTATATCGGAGGAAGGATCAGACTTGACGATATCCAGTTGAAGACACTGGAGGTTTTCTTTCTTCTGATGTATGCGTCCTGGTTTTTTTATGACAGGGCTTTTTCATACAACTCCAATACGGGGGCTACATATACCGTATTTACTCTCTTCGCGGCGTTGATCCTGCTTTCAAAGTTTGTGAAGAAAAATGTTCTCTTCGGGTATCTGATAGTCGCCGCTTTTCTTCGCACCTTTACGCTCATCCTCTGGCATCTGGCCCGGGGAGCCTTCATGGCTCTGGTATTTTTTGTGTTTTTTTATTTTCTGTTCCTGTTTTTTGATCCGGCCCGTCACAAAAAGAAATACCTGTTCCTGTCAATCTTTGCAGTCTTTGGTTCGCTTCTTTTCGTTTATCTTTATGTGATGCTTTCAAGGACAGGGTTTAATGCGCAGATCCCGTTTTTTTATAAAAATATCTTTTCGGGAAGGGAAGATATATGGATGGAGATATGGGATATGCTCAAAGGCAGCATCCTTACCGGCATAGGTTCGGGATATACCCTTAAATCCTTCTTTGAATACAATATTCACAATGCCATGTACGACATACTTGCGGTACACGGTATCATCGTTTTTGCCGTTTCGGCTTTCCTGATCATCAAAACGCTGAAAAAAGCGGGTCCGCGGATAAGGGAAGATCAGAGCACCCTGATCGCTTCCGCTGCGGTCTTTGCCGTTTTTTTTGAATCCTTTATTGACATGGATCTGATGTGGGCGGACTACAGCCCGGTGATCCTTCTGCTTTTCCTGGAGGTTTTTCATGAAAAGCGACAATAAAAAGACCAGGACAGGATATCTTTTGTCAAATATGGCTCTTTTTACGGTCAGTAACTTTGTATCGAAGCTGCTGGTCTTCTTTCTTGTTCCCTTTTACACAAATGTCCTTACCACTTCGGAATACGGGACGGCAGATGTTTTTGCCTCCGCATTGCTTCTTGCCGTGCCCTTGCTTTCCGTCAATGCCGGAGAGGCGGCGCTGCGTTTCGGTATAGAAAACGAAAAGGAAAGGGGAGGGATATTAAGGAGCGGCTTGAGGAGGGTTCTCATCTCGGCAGGCGTTGTTTTCGCGCTCGGCGCAGCGGCCCTTTTTCTTCCGGTTAGGGCAGACTTAAGGGTATTTGCAGCTCTCTTTGCCATGATCTATCTGTGTGACGCCCTCTATGAATTTATGCTGCTTTACTGTCAGGGCTGTGAAAATGTTAAGGTCATGATAACCGGATCGGTATCCTGTACAGCCATTATCATAGCATCAAATATGGTATTTCTGCTGGTGCTTCATTTAGGACTTTACGGATATCTGTTTTCGCAGATGGCAGCCTATATCACAAGCGCGGTATTGATGTTCTTCCTCATCGGAGGGCCTAAGTTACTGAAACAGCCCGAAAACAAAGAACTTCAAAAGGAGATGTTTTCCTATGGACGGGGGATGCTCCTTTATTCCACTTCAAGCTGGATCAACAACGCGCTTGACCGTTTCTATATCCTTCTCATGCTCGGGACATCATCAAACGGCATTTATGGCGCAGCATACAAGATACCGGCGATCCTTATGGTCTTTCAGAGGATCTTTGCCCAGAGCTTTCAGATGTCGGCAACAAAGAGTTATAAGGAAAAGGACAGCGTGAAGTTCTTTTCAAAGCTCTATATCCTCTATAATGCCGTGATGACATCGGGCTGTGCGGTGATTCTGCTCTTTCTTGCTCCGCTGTCCGCATTTATGTTCAGAAAGGGGTTTTCGATCGCCTATTACTATGTCCCGTTCCTTCTGATCTCCGTGATATTCGGGGCGTTAAACGGATTTCTGGGATCGGTCTGTCTGGCCTATAAGGATCCGAAGAGCATGGGAGAGGCAACGGCGGCGGGAGCTGCGCTTAACATGATCTTAAACTACGTGCTGATAACCTTTTTCGGACTCATAGGTGCCGCGGCTGCAACGCTTGCATCGTATTTCTGCATGTTTGCCATAGCCTTTGTAAAGACACGCCGTCATGTCAGACTTGAGATCAATATAATAAGGGATTTCGGAGTATATATCCTGCTGCTTGCCGAAGGGATACTGTCCATGAGAAGGATCCCGTATTATTATATATATAACCTTATCATCGCGCTCATAATAGTGATAATATATCTTAAACAGATCAGGGAAAATGTCATAAACCTGCTCGCAAAGCTTAAACGTAAGCAGGGTGACCGGGACAATGACATTAAAACAGAGTAAACATGGAAAAAATAAGAGAAAAGGAAGATATCATACTGGCAGTCCTTTTCGGGTATCTGCTTCTTACATCTTTTATAAACCAGACCGTTTATGATGTGGTCGGAAGATACGCATCAGTGATCGTTTTTATCGTCCTGTGCTTTCTTCTGTTCCTTCATGCCGGTGAAATCCTTGAAAGAAAAGATATTAAGGCTGTGGCTGCCGTCATTGCCATAGTGGTCACGGGGATAAATCTTATCGTCATCGGCTCAAACAAAGGAGCCTTTTTCATCCCGTCAGATCTCTGCCTCATCTGTGTGGCATCCTTTTATGTGCGGTTAAGGGAAAAGACAAAGACGTATATCACGGGGCTTGGCAGCATCCTCACCATTTTGTGGTATTCCTATGTAAGGTGGGATTACAATTTCAATATGGCGGGTCTTACCTTCATGCTTTTTATGATGATGGGGGTGACCTTCCTTGAATTCTTAAAAAAAGAGAAAACTTATGATTATCTGACGCTGGCACAGATACTGATGTATGTGACGGCGTTTCTGTATGCGACGCTTTATCACAGCCGGTGCGCAATGGCCGGGATACTGGTATTCGGAGGATGTATCCTCATAAGGAGGCTTCTTGTATCCGACAGGCTGCTTTTCACGATCCTTCTGATACTTACCACAGCGGGAAGCGTGCTTTTTACGATGGTCTATGTTGTGCTGGCTGAGAGGGGAGCGGGCGGCAGATTTCTGTACAAGGATCTGTTTTCCGGCAGGCATCTGATATGGAAGGAGCTGTGGAGCGCGTATTTTGCACATCCGATCACCGGGATAGGGTCCTCCTATGCCTTAAAGAGTTTTGATATATTTGAAGTGCATAACGGCCTTTTTGATATCCTCGTCGTTCACGGGACTGTGGTATTTTTCCTTGTCCTGATCCTTATCGCAGCGGCCATGAACGGCGCCCATATGGGAAAGGAAAACAGAAAGATAAAGGGATTTGCCTTTGCGGCGCTTTTCGGCATGCTTACGGCATCGTTTTTTGAAAACTTTTTCACCGTGCCGCCTTATTCCGTTTTCTTTCTTATTTTCCTTCTGGCTGGTCGGGAAGCGGATTCTCAAATTTCGTAAGAGAGGCAAGCCAGACGAGAGGTATCTTGTCTAACTCTCCGTTTCTGTGTTTTGCTATTATGATATCCGCGATACCTTTCCGGTCGCTGTCTTCGTTGTAGTAATCATCTCTGTATATGAACATGACAAGGTCGGCATCCTGCTCGATAGCGCCGGAATCACGAAGATCCGAAAGCTGGGGCGTGTGGTCCTGCCGGAGTTCAGGGGCTCTTGAAAGCTGCGAGAGCGCAAGTACAGGTACCTTTAATTCTCTGGCGACAGCCTTTAAGGATCTTGAGATCTCTGATATCTCGTTTACTCTTGACTGGTCTGAGCGTCCGCTTTTGCTTACATTCATCAGCTGCAGATAATCTATGATCACCATGTCAAGGCCGTTTTCGACCTTAAAACGACGGCATTTTGAACGCAGTTCCGAGACTGTGATACCGGCGGTATCATCTATGGCAAGATTTGATCTGCCGACAGTGCTGCCGCTTTCTATCAGACCCTTCCACTCATCATCGGTAAGCTTGCCGTCCCTTATGTTTGTGGAATTCACATGTGAATCCATGGCAAGAAGACGGTTTACCAGCTGTTCCTTGGACATTTCCAGTGAAAATATGAGAACTTTTTTATTCTGTCTGAAGCATGCATACTGCGCGATGTTTAAGACAAAGGCTGTTTTTCCCATAGAGGGACGGGCCGCGATAAGCACCAGATCGGACGGCTGAAAGCCGGCAGTAACCCTGTCGAGTCTTTCAAATCCGCTGGGAACTCCGGTGATATGGCTTTCCGATTTGGCGACCTCCTGGATATGCTTTAATACATCTATAACGACCTTCTGTATCGGAACGAAGGTGCCGTGTCCCCTGTTCTGGGCAAGCTCAAAGATCTTTTTTTCAGTAGTGCTTAAAAGATCTTCTGTGTCTGCAGTGCCGTTAAAGCAGTCATTTTCGATGTCGGCGCAGACCTTTATGATCTGCCGGCGCAGCGCCCTGTCGAGAACGATATTCGCATAGTAGCTCACATTTGCCGAAGTGGGGACAGAATCTATTATGTCCGCGAGAAAGTTGATGTTACAAACCTCATCCGGAGCATTTTTTTCCTTCAGGCGGCTCACGATTGTCACATCGTCAACAGGCTTCTGCTCATTAAAGAGTTCGTTGATCACATCAAAGAGCAGACCGTAGCGTCCGTCATAAAAATCTTTTGCGGTCAGTTTTTCCGAAGCAGTCATGATGGCGTCTTTTGAAAGGAACATGGCGCCTATTACCGAACGTTCCGCCTCCGGAGCATGCGGCGGTGTACGAAGCACACTGCCGGCTTTTTCAAGAGAAGTATCCATATCATTCTCCCGCAACTTCTACTTTAAGACCGGCTGTAACCTCGGGGTGAAGCTTTACAGGGACGGTGTAGCTTCCCAGGGCCTTTATGGGATCCGTAAGGAGCAGCTTTTTTTTGTCAAGCTTTATTCCGTGCTGTTTCTCGGCTTCCTCGGCTATTTCCTTCGTGGATACGGAACCGAAAGCTTTTCCGTCCTTGCCGGCTTTGATGGAGCAGGTTACGGTTATGCCCTCGATCTTTGTCTTCATGTCAAGAGCTTCTTCAAGGCGGGCTTTTGCCTGCTTTTCTTCCACGGCTTTTCTTACTTTTACATCATTGAGGTTTTTGCTGTCGGCGGGTACGCCGAGCTTTTTCGTGAAAAGGAAGTTTCTGGCATAGCCTTCCTTTACCTCGACTATATCATCTTTTTTTCCGAGTGACTTGACATCGGCAAGCAGTATTACTTTCATCAGATCGCTTCCTCCTGTTCCATTTTTTCTATAGTTTCTTCAAGGAGCTTTACGGCTTCATCCATGGAGATGTCCGAAAGCTGTGTTCCCGCTATGTTCATGTGGCCGCCGCCACCCATTCTCTCCATGATGATCTGTACATTCACTTCGTCTATGGAACGGGCAGAGATGTAGATCTTGTTTGAGTATTCGGTCAGAACAAATGAAGCGGTAACATGATTGATGTTCAAAAGTTCGTTTGCAGCCTGCGCACCTACTACGGTGGGAGAATCAAGACCCCGGGCAGGGCATACCGCTATGGCATATTTTCCGCGGAAAAGGTCGGAGTTTTTGACTGTTTCCGCTCTGGCTTTATAATCCTTAAGGTCATTTCTGAAAAGTTTGCGGACTCTTGTGATATCGGCTCCGTTCCGGCGAAGGAAGGCGGCAGCTTCAAAGGTGCGGACACCGGTCTTTGACATGAAGTTATTGGTATCTATCATAATACCGGCATAGATGGTGTCAGCCTCGATGTTTTTGATCCTTTTGCCGTCGAGAATGTACTGGAGTATCTCTGCTATCATTTCGCAGGCGCTTGAAGCATAGGGCTCAATGTAGGAGAGGGTTGCGTTTTCGATGACCTCTTTGCCCTGCCTGTGGTGGTCTAAGACCACGATGGTGCCGCATCTGTTTAAGAGTTCGGGACATTCCGTTATGGAGGGCTTGTTCGTGTCAACCACTACGAGCACCGAGGAATGATCGGAGAACTGTATGGCCTCGGGGCTTGATACGAACATGTCGGGGTCATAGTCTTCATCATTTACAAAAGCATCCACAAAAGGTTTGATCGACTGGGTCACATTATTGATAACGATATGACATTTCTTTTCAAACTGTCTGACCGCACGGTAAACGCCGACTGCGGCGCCGAAGGAATCAATATCCGTGATCTGATGTCCCATGACAAAGATCCTTTCATGGGATTCTATTATCTCCCGCAGAGCATGGGCTTTTACCCTGGCCTTTACGCGGGTGGATTTTTCAATCTGCAGGCTCTTGCCTCCGAAGTAGGTGGTATTGCCGGAATCCTTGATCACAACCTGATCTCCTCCGCGGCCCAACGCCAGATCGATGGCCCGGCGGGCAAACTGTTCACTTTCGGGGAGTGTCGATGCATCAACGCCAAAGCCCATGGAGAGAGTTACAGACATATCATTTCCGACCTTCACCGTTTTTACATCTTCAAGGATGTCGAACTTATTCGCCGAAAGTTCATCGAAGGATTTTTTATTCATCAGGACAAAGAATTTGTCCTTTTCAAAATTCTTTACAACGGCATTATATGTGGAAAAGTATTTCTTTATTTTCCTGTCAATGAGGGCCGAAAGCAGGGATCTTCTCACATCCTCGACGTTTTCCATAACCTCGTCATAGTTGTCCATGTATATATAGCCGCTGACCTGCTTTTCGTCATTATTCTGTTTGATTATGCGGTTGATCTCGGTTTCGTCAAAGAGAAGGACCGTCACAAGCTGTCCCGAAAAGTCCTCGCTGTTTACTATGACGCTTTCCTGAACCATGTTGTTTAAGGAGATCCGCTGAAGGCTTGCTCTGTAGGATTTCTCGCCTATGGTGAAGTCTATATTACAGACATCAGTATCTTCGGGGAATGAATCTTTTGTGATGGCGGGTATATGGCTTGCGATGGATTTTCCAAAGAGGTCTTTTTTCCCGAGAACCGTCTGGAATTCTTTGTTGGCCCAGATAAAGCGGGCGTCGTCGTCTAAAATGGCGTAGGGGAGGGGAAGTCCCTTTATGAGTTCCTTCTGTACCTGGCCGTAGCGTACCGCAAAGTTTACCATGTCGGTAGTTATGGCTTTTTTATTGGAGAATCTCACGAGGAGAGCGATGAGGATGACCGCAGCCGTAAAGCAGCATGCTACGAGAGCGGAACATCTGTCCGTAAAAAAGAGGACAAGGGTCAGAATGACCATCAGGGCCGAAATGATCATCGGCCAGTAGATGTACAGCTTAAGCTGCCTCCTGTAATCTATCCGGGAATTGTCGTCCATAAAAAATCTCCAGTAACTCAGTAGAATTCATACACAGCATTAAGCCTGTTGAAAAAATCTTTTTCATAGTACATGTCGGTCTTTGTATCAACAAGCTTTCCATAACGGTCGTACATCGGATGTACCATTATCTCTGTCAGGGAGTTTTCCTCCAGATCTTCGTAAACTGCGGAAAAGTCCTTAAACGAACCGAAATAATCAGTGGTAAATACTCCTGACCGGGCAAGTGACCGGTTATATCTTTTTTTATACCATGCCTTGAGGAAGGACATTTTCCGGTACATATTGCGTGAAAGCCGCACAGACCGGATGCCGTACTTTTTCATCAACGGCATGAGTACCTTTATCACGGAAGGATCTGTATGTACATGGTGATGGGAGTCAAGGTGATGATCGGGCAGACCGTACTGCATGTATTTTACAAGTTGTGCCTCGATCTCTGCTGCCATCACCGAGCTTTCTTCTCTGGTAAGTTTAAGTCTTGTGGCCGTGTTTTTCTGGAAGGCTGCGTTAAACAGCCCGTCCGGGCCGCAAAAACATCTGTAACACCGGATCCCGTCTGTCAGAGGCTCTCCCGAAGTCAGGTTTAAGTGGATCCCGACCCTTTCTTCAAAACCTCTCTCCTTTGAAAGAGCAACCGCCTCATCGCAGAAGGGCATGTTGACCATCAGCGTGGCGGATGTGATCATGTAATTTGAAAAGCACTCGCAGACAGCCGCATTCACTTCACGGCTGATCCCGAAATCATCGGCATTTATTATAAGTCGGTGCATTGTTTCTTTTAATCATTACAGGGCTGTCTTACTTTCATAAGACAGCCCATCGGGAAATACATTTTTTATTCTACAACATAAGGCAGAAGCGCGAGATGTCTGGCTCTTTTAACAGCAGTCGTCAATTCTCTCTGGTGCTTTGCGCATGTGCCGGTTATCCTTCTCGGAAGAATCTTTCCTCTTTCCGAGATGTATCTTTTAAGCTTGATGACATCCTTATAATCGATGTCGCCTTCCTTGCCGCAAAATACACAAACCTTTTTTCTTCTGTGCATCCCGCCTCTTCTGCGGTTTGCGAAATCCGGACGGTCACCGCCGGTTCTGTTCATATATGGCATGATTTTTCCTCCTTCTTAATTAAAGGGAAGATCTTCGTCTATCTCATCGGGAACATTCATGAATCCGTCGTCTGCGCCCGAGGGAGCAGATGCCTGTGAAGGTCTTTCGCCGGAATCGGAGGAGCCCTGCGCGGATTTGCTTTCCGCGAACTCTATCTCCTCGACAACGACATCCGTGGTATACACTGTCTGTCCGTCCTTATTGTTGTAACGTCCGGTCTGGATGCGTCCGCTTACCACGAACTTGGTGCCCTTATGAGCATATTTCTCAACAAACTCACCCTGCTTGCCAAAGGCCACGCAGCTGATGAAGTCCGCACTTTGATCATCGCCGCCTTCCGACTGTCTGCGGAATCTTCTGTCTACTGCCAATGTGAATCTTGCCACTGCAAGAGGAGTATCTGACTGTGAGTATTTGACTGAAGGATCTTTTGTAAGGCGCCCCATTAATACAACTTTGTTCATATTATTGCCCTACTTTCTTATTGAAAAACTGTGGTTATGCTTCTGTATCTTCAGATGCAGGAGCGGGTTCTTCTGCAGCCTTTGCCGGTTCTTCGTCTTTTGAAGCCTCGACTGCTTCCGCATTTTCCGCATCGCCTTCGGATCTTCTCTCGTCATGCTTTACAACGAGCTCTTTTTCGTCCGAAACGATGAGGTATCTGTGGATATTGTCCATAATGCGGATACGCTGTTCGATCTCAGCAGGTGCCTCGGGTTCTGCCTGGAATTTAATGAAGAGATACCATCCTTCTTTGGTCTTTTCGACCTCATAGGCGTATCTCTTTTTTCCCCAGTCGTCTACCGAGGTGATGCTGCCGCCAAAACGCTCGATAAGTGCCTTGACCTTATCGACTGCTGCGTTTTTGTCGCTCTCTTCAAGCTTTCCGTTTACGGCAACGGCCAACTCGTACTTGTTCATCTTTTTACCTCCTTATGGTCTTTTTGGCCCGCGC
>JAILOK010000050.1 GCA_024690825.1 Lachnospiraceae bacterium
GAGGATGAAATATCCATGCTTGGTAAAGGTTCGGGATTTCTTGCTTTGGATAAAGACGGTAACGGAAAAATCGATGACGGCAACGAATTGTTCGGAACAAAGAGCGGTGACGGATTCGGCGAACTTCGGGAATATGACAGCGACGGTAACGGATGGATCGATGAGAACGACGAGATATTCTCAAAACTTAAGGTATGGTGCAAGGATGATAACGGTAATGATGTTCTCATGGATCTGAAAGAGGCAGATATCGGAGCTATATATCTTGGAGAACAGCGGACGGAGTTTACACTTGGCGGAGTAGACGGTTACAGAGACGGAGTGATCAGATCCACAGGGGTATTTCTTCGTGAAAGCGGAGGCGCAGGTACAATACAGCATGTGGATTTATCCATGAAACAAAACGGTCTGGGTACAAAAGTCAGCGGTGATGATACAGTTATGGATGTAAGCACATCTGATAACCGAAATCAGAGCAATGCCACCAGGAGGCAGGAAGAAAGACGGCGACAGGAAGCAAAGGCAAGAAGGAAAAAAGCTGATGACAAGGCAGCAGCGGATGCCATGTACAGAAGACAGGTGGAAAATAAGAAATACTTAAATAAGCTTCAGGAGAGACGATTTATGGAGAGAAAGGAATACCATGAGGAATTGAGCGAGGAGCAGATGGAGAAACTGCTTGAAGATCAAGAAGCAGTATAAAATCTGTTTATGATGATCCCTTCTTCATATATGCCGACTTCGTCATATGGCGGAGCCGGCATAGCTTTATATGGGCATAAGGATTATTTTGATATCAATGCCCTATATCGTCAAACAGATCATATACCGGTGTGCGTGTAGGCTCCGGATCGTAATCGTAGTCATAATTATAATCAGTACGGTCATCGGCTGAGTGCGAGGCAGTATAATCCCTTTCGGTTATTCCCGCATCAGATCGCGAGAGCGTCTCCTCTTTAACCGGAGTCTTCGGTTCAAGAGCCTTAAGAGCTGCTATATACGGTTCTTGTGAAACGGGAGACCGTTATTTTTTGGAAAATGAAAAATAACTGTCAGGTTTTGGGCAGTTGAGTTGTATTATATGTAGAAGGCCTTCAAAGAAACATATTCGGAAAGCGAGAGGAGTATGGATGAAAGGGAAGCAAGACGGCTGGTAGAGAATTATGCCGACATGATCTTGCGTATAAGTACAAACTATCTTAAGAGTACCTATGAAGCTGAGGATGTATGCCAGACGGTTTTTCTCAAGTTTATGACATCAGCCCCGGAATTCGAAAGTCCCGAACATGAAAAGCATGGGTCATAAGGACCGCCATAAATGTATGTAAGAATGAACTGAAGAGTGCGTTTTTCAGAAGGACTACGGGGATTGATGATGTCGCGGAACTTACCGCACCGGAAGATCCGGACCCGGGAGTAATGGAGGAAGTCATGAAACTGCCTGCAAATTATCGGATCAGCATATATCTGTATTACTACGAAGGGTATTCTGCAGCGGAGATAGCGGATGTTCTTGGCAAGAATGAATCAGCTGTGATGGCATATCTGTCAAGGGGACGGAGAAAGCTGAAACTGGCATTTGCCGAAGAGTAAAAGGAGTACCGTGATGAGTATAAACAAAGAAGAATACATTGAATCCATGCGACGCCTTGAGTTTTCTGACGAAACAAAAGAGAAAATGATCGGGAACCTGACTAAGATCAGTACTCCCGGAAGTGGAGGCGTTATGAAAAAAGGAATAAAAGCGGGCAAGGCGGTCATCATTGCCGCTACATGCGTTATGATCTTTGGTGTTACTGCAGCGGCTGCCGGAATAGCTTCTGTAGTTGTAAGCCATAACAGACTGGGATCGAGAACAGATGACTTTGGGAAACTGTCAGAGCTTGAGGAAAAAGTCGGGTTAAATGTTACTGCGGTTGATTCTTTTTCCAACGGGTATATATTTGATCATATGGAAATACAAGATTCTACCGAACAGGATGAAAACGGTAATGATTTAGAATCATATTCCGGCATAGATCTGCAGTATGTGAAAGAAGGCTCCCCAGAGGTTTGGATAAACATGGATCCGGCAAGAATGTATGATGAGAGTTATGAAGCCGATAAAGCACAGGAAACCCGTGAGGTAAACGGGATAAAACTCTATTACAGCTGTGATGAATATCTGTTTCTCCCGGCAACCGAGGAGGATCTTGCAACCGAAGAGGAACATAAACGGGAGGAAGAGGATCCGCACTTCTTCATAAGCTATGGCAGTGATGAAAGAGAACTGACATATACCAGCTTTGTTACATTTGTGATGGACGATGTCATGTATTGTAT
>JAILOK010000062.1 GCA_024690825.1 Lachnospiraceae bacterium
CTTCCAATATCCGAAGTGCTTCTTTATAGTCCTGCCCCAGGATTTCCTGCGTTTTCTGAAATTCATATCTCTCATGCAGTCTTGACTGTACTTTCAGAAATTCCTTCTTTCCATACTTCCTGATATAAAGAGACTGAGCCTTCGCTGCATTTGCTCCGTCATTTGAGGGGACAAAGAATCCTGTCTCACAGGCCTCAAGTTCATCGCATTCATAACAGGCATCTATGTTTTTATCATTACAGCACCTTACGTTAGGACATATCCCGTCTTCGGAACACGTGGCAAAAGAACAGACATTGTACTCTGTTCTGCAGCCTCCGCACCACTCACCAAGGAAACAATGGTTGCAGGATAAGCCGCAGATTGCAACCGGATCTGTACCTTTTCTGGCAATCTTGCAAAGCCGGTTCTTTATTCGCTGCATTGCTTCAATATGCATGATCCAGTGACGTGAAAAAGGCATCTGAATGAGCCCTTTTACATCCTTACCGCACCAATAATCTATCAGCCAGAATGCATTCTCATCCTCACTGACACATTTGCTTTCCATAAGTTTATGTTTTGTATCTTCATTAAACTTTCTTTTTAAATCTTTATATTGTAACTGTAAAAGTATCTTATCGCCCGATTCTTTTACAGCCTTTGCATAAAGGTAGAGTTCCTGCACATTCAGCTTCTTTGAAAACTCAGTGATTTCTTCGCCTGCAAGTTCGTTACCGGTTGTGATGATCGGAGATGTCGTCGTCTCAAGGAACTTTTCATGAAACAGTATCTGCTCATCCTCAGCGATCATCTCATGAGCCACGATATCTTCTATCCGGAAAATATGCCAAATAGAATACGCAAGAGTTTTGCTGTGATAACCGTTGGCCCCTGCGAATGGCATCTGATAAAAAGCTTTCTCGGGATAGCCTTCTACTATCCATGTGATCTGTTGAAACAATTCTCCCCTGAATTCGATCAGTTTCCCGATGGCTTCACCAAAAGTAGCTTCTTTTGATAACAGTTTCTGTATTTCTTTATTCTTTTCTGCCCAATCTTTATTCATATTTTATCCGGCCCCTTTCAAAACCCGGAAACTCTTATACTCCGCCCTGACTTCTCAACCTTCCATTTTCCAAAAACTCCAATGCAAACCCTTTCCATATCCGATCTTCTCATAAAAAGGATCTCCGCCGCCCGTCATATGTGTTGCCCCAAGAGCTTTCATCCTGCGATAATGAACAGTCAGTGCTGCGGCGGCAAGACCTTTTCTTCTGTGTTCGGGCGCAGTACAAAGAGGCTCCATATAGGCCAGTTTATTCTGAGGTACCCACCACATTCCCGAAAAGCAGACATATTCTCCCTTCTCATCGGCAATGATCACATCATACTCAGGTGTCGAATGCGGGAGCGGCGCCATTGCAAGTCCAAGACAGTCCTTATAGGATTTTTCCGGTGTCCAGTCAAGGGATGTATCCTGCTTGTCCCAATCCGCAAATTCACCCTTATCTCCATGATCAAACCCATACCAGCAAAGTCTTCCGATCTTAACGGTATCTATATCTCCCGTTTCAACAAAATGATAGCCTTCAGGCAATTCATAGTTTAACTCGTTTTTGAAATCAAAGAATCCATCATCATATTCAAAAACCTTTTTGAAGCCACGCTTCTTTGCGGCTTCCATAAGGTATTCCTGACCGTTAAACAAAACAAACTGCTGCTCACCATTCCAATTCGGCATGGTAGTCATCGCATAGTCTATCAGTTCATCCGCAAGAAATTCATACCCCTTACGAACACTGAAATAGATGTCTGTTACAGGCGCTTCATAAAAGACAAAAGCAACAACCTTGTCCCCGTCAAACCAGAATCTGTTCAGATAGGAATATGAATTGTCCATCCATGAAGCCAGGATCGCATGTTCAAAGAAGGGCGCGGCAACACCGCTCCCATTCTTGCGATCATAGATTTCTACCAGAAAATCCCATACAAGATCAATATCCGTCAATATCTGAAACTGTTTTGTTTTAAGTTTTTTCATTAAATCGTCTCCCTTACTATCTTTTTTGCTGCGATTAGTCTTCCTCATCTTTGATTCTGTAATAATCTTCAGCATACGGGATGTGATTGAATTATGCAAGTTGTCGCAACATTTTTTAGTTTTTTCGAGTTATTGTACTGCTAACCCTTCAAACTGTTCTTGACCAGCTTTAGGAACTTCTTATCGTTCATCTGTTCATTCGTAACATATTCCCCATCATGAAACAGTGCATAGTTTGTTACAGGGGTAGGCGCATTCTGTGCTTCTATCTTGTTCTCTATGTGAATCGCAGTGAAGAGAATACCATTTTCTTTAGCAGTCTGTTCCAGGATCGGCACATACTTTGCATTAAACGGGCATTGGCTTGTGTAATAAAGAACATATCCTTTCTCGTCTATGTGGGGATGCTTGGCACACTCTTTGAATTTGGGTACATCTTCCTTTTTATCAAACGGCATATACCAAAGTTGTATACCATTATCCGCCTCGTCAGCCACAATAAACCCCTTGTACTTCAGGAACTTCGGATCAGCAAGAAACGGCATTTTCTTTGCGGCACACAATATGCAAAGCCCCTTCTTTCCTTTTTCCTTACTGTCATCGATGCATGCAGCAAGCAAATCTGTGGAATAACCATGACCTTTGAAAGATCCGGACACCCACAGGCAATCGATGTACATATATCCGCCAGCCTCAATAGGGACCCATGCATTTTCCGCCGGGATATATTCGATAAAGCACTTGCCGCGCTCTACGCTCTTTAGAAAAACAAGTCCTTCATCAAACCTGTCAGAAAGCCATGCCTTCTTTGAATACACCTGCACATCCTTGTTATTGGAAATCGCGCAGCAGATATGTTCCTTATCCAGATTATCTTTTGTTACCCGTATGTATTCCATGCTCTCATTTCTCCTTTCTTTTAATGGGATGCCTGATCACAGTCTTTAACTTCTCAGGAGCAACTTTCCTGGCGTCACTCAGATAAATCTCATGATGCAGGCGCTTGTCTGTGATATCCAGCTCATAACCCTGCTGTTCCATGAACTCGTGCATCATCTCGACCGTAGCAGGCTCATCATCATAAGAGCCGATATGCATACACTGTGCGCATAATCCTTCATTGACGGTCAGAAACTCAACCTTTGAGAAATCCTGCTTTTTCTTTTTCGTTGCCTCATTAACAGCCCATAGGAAATCATCCTCTGTCACAAAATCCGGAAGGCGGATCACGGATATCCAATGAAATTTTTCCTTGTGCGCATAGTCAATTCCGTCTACACCTTCGCGCCTGCCGGCTCGGTCGGGTCGCAGCGTGGCATCCACCGGATGCCGCTCACCTTGCCACCAGAATCCTTCCAGCGGTGGAACTACATAATCGAAGTAACCGTCAATCTGATGATCACTCTTTTTGCTCATCTTGATTGTAAAAGCAATTCCGTACAGTAATCCAATAGCCTGCTTATATTTACCATCCTCCTGATTAGGATCTCCCGTTCCTCGCACGGCAATATAATTCATGCTCGGTACCGTCACGATATCGGGCTTACTCTTTGGCATGTATAACTCTTTATATTCCTTCTTGAAATCAAATGCCACCGTAGTTTACCTCCCTGCATCCTTCTCTTCAAAAGGCTTATTCCAGGAACCGATCTCGATCAGATTCCCTTCCGGATCAGCAATATAGCAGGTTCTCTGTCCCCACGGTTCAAGTTCCGGCTCTAAAACTGGTGTCGCCCCATTTTCTACCGCATTTTTGAATGCTGCATCAACCTCATCAAAAGTATCAACATAAAGAGCGATCTCGGAATGACCATTTACCCCCTTAACATACTCATACCGGTGGCTTGTCATCTTCTCAAAGTCACTCCGGCCGTACAGCAGAAACAGCGTTCCGTCTTTCACCAGATATACATTGGAAGTATCCTCCGCTTCCCTGATCTCAAATCCAAGCACATCCCTGTAGAAGCGGATCATCTTCGCCATATTCTCGACCAATAATCCAAAACCGTCCAATCTCATAACATCAAGCCTCCTTTTCCCCCCATGCACTCTCCGAGCGTCAATACTTCGCAGCCCTTATCCGCATAGTACTTAAGCATGTCATCCATCTTTTTCAGATCATAACTCGTTACACAATCGGATATCACACTAACCTTATAGCCGGCTTTTACCAGATTGTAGCTTGTTGACTTGACACAGGCCGTTGCATCAGCCCCAGTGATAAAAAACTCTTCTATGTCATTTTTCTCAATAAAACCAACAAACCCTTCACTCGTAAGAGCACTGGCTTT
>JAILOK010000029.1 GCA_024690825.1 Lachnospiraceae bacterium
TCCCTGCGTGAGTATCTCTATAGCCTTATCATAGTTTTCTTCTTCGACCAGCGCATCGGCCCAGTCTGAGTACGCGGTAACCAGGTTTCCGGTGACGACCGGGTTGTCGGGATCCAGTTCGAAAGCCTTGGTAAATTCAACAATGGCCTGCTCATATTGCATCTCCGACAGATATCTGCTACCCATTTCCAGGTAGTTCTTAACCTTGACCTTATCGGAGTTCCGATACACGATCACGCCGACTGTAACAGCGATAATGACAGCCATCAGGCATACGAACACTACGACGATCTTTTTTCTGTTTTCTTTGAATTTGGATAACATGGCTTTCTTTCCTTATATCGATGCGGATCCCTAAGAACTACCTGTTCATGATTCTACCAAATAACGTTAAGTTTTCCAATGGATAAGTCCCCGGTGACTTGCCCGTATCGGATAATTGATGTATATAAAAAATATCAAACGGGGGAGATGCTATCATGAAATACACAAAACTTGGTAATTCAGATCTTAACGTGTCCCGTATCTGCATGGGATGCATGGGCTTCGGTGATGCCGCAAAGGGGCAGCACAGCTGGACGCTGGATGAAGACCATTCAAGAGAGATCATAAAGAAAGGTCTCGATCTCGGAGTGAATTTTTATGATACGGCGATCGCTTATCAGGGCGGTACCAGTGAGCAGTATGTGGGACGTGCGCTCAGGGACTTCGGAAAGCGCGAGGAAGTAGTCGTGGCAACAAAGTTCCTTCCGAGGACGCCGGAAGAAATAGAAGAAGGGATCAGCGGACAGCAGCATATTGAAAACATGATCAACGCAAGCCTTCAGAATCTCGGAATGGATTACGTGGATCTGTACATCTATCACATGTGGGACTGGAATACGGATATCTACGATGTCATGGACGGACTGAACCGTATCGTGAAGGCGGGCAAGGCAAGATACATCGGAATATCGAACTGTTACGCATGGCAGATCGCCAAGGCGAATGCACTTGCGGAAAAGGAAGGATTTGCGAAGTTCGTATCCATACAGGGGCATTACAACCTGATCTTCCGCGAAGAGGAAAGAGAGATGGTGCCGTACTGCGCAGAAGAAAATATCGCGCTTACACCGTACAGTGCCCTTGCAAGCGGGAGGCTTTCGAGAAAACCGGAAGAGGGAAATACAAAACGCGCAGAAGAAGACAAATTCGCGAAGTTCAAATACGATGCCACTGCCTCGCAGGATGCCGTGATCATCAACCGCGTAGCGGAGCTTGCCGAAAAGCATGACAAAACAATGACGGAAATCTCCCTGGCATGGCTGCTTTCCAAGGTGACAGCGCCTGTGGTAGGAGCAACAAAGCCTCATCATATCGAAGGCGCGGCAAACGCCGTGGAGCTGGAGCTTACGGATGATGAAAAGGAATTCCTTGAAGAGCCCTATGTGCCTCATCCGCTGGCAGGAGTCATGGCCCAGAACAAACGGCCGTAGCAGTAATAATGATATAAAGGCCTGAAAGGGCATAATATCACAAGCAAAGCAGGGATAGATTGTCAGGGGGATTGTCAGGGGGACGTACCTTCTGACATCTTATGACCCAATTTGGCTATTTTTGCCTCTCTGGGTCATACATTTCCGTGACTCTGCTCGACAAAAGAACACTGCCAGTCTTGATCGTATGACCCACTAGGGCTATTTCTTCGTCTCTGGGTCATAGTTCTGCATTTTTCCGGGCGATTGAAGACATCCGCCGGCCTTGACCGTATGACCCATTAGGCCTGTTACTTTGTCTCTGGGTCATAGCTCTGCATTTTTCCGGGCGCTTGAAGGCATCATCCGGCCTTGATCGTATGACCCATTGGGCCTATTCTTTTGTCTTTGGGTCATAACTCTTCATGATCCCGAACAGTTGAAAGGGTGTCAGGGGGACTGGAATAAATAATTGAGCTCAGGAGATAAGACGGGAGACCGTCCCCGGTGACTTATTTGATTTTTTCGCTCGCAGGAGTTACTATAGGTTAGCCGCGTCTAACATTATACACAGGACATCTATTGCAATAAAACGCATTATCATCCCGTAGGGTTAGTCTGCACTAACAGAAGCCATGGAGCGAAAGGAGAAAAAAGGTATGGAACTGAAAGGGATCGGAATATTTGCATTGGGGACCCTGTTTGGGCTGGAGGGTATCAAGCTGCTGTCGTCCAAGGATGCAAAGAAAGTGTACGCGCATTGC
>JAILOK010000052.1 GCA_024690825.1 Lachnospiraceae bacterium
CATCGATACAAGCGAGATCCCTCATGTGGAAAGCCTTTGGTACGAGCTTGATTATGCGGCGTTTAAAGATGAAAAAAAGGAGATCATCCCCTGTCTGTTTGCAAATATCTCCCGGGATGAGGACGGAAGCTATAATAAAACCCGCGATGAGACACTTCCCGCAATGATGGGGGAGCACCGGACGATGCTTTTGAAAAAGGCTTTCGATGATGTGGTATCAAGGCTTCCGAAGGGTGCGTATATCAAGCAGGTCGGCTCCATGTCAAGCCGCGGAGAGCTTGATATCATGAGGCTTGTCATTGCCTTTCCCTCGTGGGATCTGATCCCGGAGGGGCTGTCGGATATCGGCTGGCAGGGAGATACAAAGGCATTGCGGGAAGCCCTCGCGCCCTGGAAGGAAACCGGCATGTCGGCCGTCAATATAGACCTTGGCGAAAACGGCGTTTTGTCAAAGATCGGCATGGAGACATCCTCCCGCTGGAGGCAGCCCATCCTCGTTGACAAATTCATCGACCGCCTCGAAGCTGCGGGTCTTTGCATCCCTTCAAAGGGGCAGGCGCTGAAGCACTGGATACGCCTGCGCCCTCAGGGTGACCCCTTCATCCAGACTCTCGTCGCTTATTTCAAACTTGCATACAGGGACGGCAGGATCTCCGAGGCAAAGGCCTATCTGGAGCAGTCGCCCTACATCCATCACCACTATTTTGAAGGCTACGAATCCCCTGTAAGGCTTGATGTGAAGCTTATCGACGGCACGAAAGAGATGCCGTACGAAAAAGCCGCCTCCCTCATAAAAAATGCGGCGGAAAACGGCGTTACGACCCTGCATCTGTACGGCCTGCATAATAAAAACCTCCTGCAAAAGGTCATGCGGCTTTGCGATGATAATAAGATCCTGCCAAAGATCGTGATATCTGATCTTAAGGACGCAGACCCTCTGTATAATAAAAACACCCTGCTTAAATGGATACCGGAAAAGGGAAATCTTCCGGAGCTTTCTGATACCGCAAAAAAGGCGGAAGAACTCGGTATAAGGGAATTTATCGTAAGCACAGGCACACCCTGCAGCAGGAAGGAGCTTGAAAAGGCGGCCGAATTCATCAATAAATGGCAGGAAGATGAAAAACATGAAATGAGTGTTGCTGCAGATCCCTGCTTTTCACAGCTGAAGGCTTTCATGGGAGGAGAGGATCCAAAGCAAAATCCCAACAGGGGGATAGAAAGCGGCTGTATGGCAGGAAGGGCATTTTTTGCGGTGCGCCCGGACGGAAGCTTCACTCCCTGCCTTGAGATTTCTGAAACCGGAAATACAGCTGAGACCGTTACCATCAAAGAATACTGGGAAGAACTGACATCAGATCTTTGTGACAGCCACACGGATTCCTGCAGGAGCTGTCATTATAAAAGACGGTGCCGGCCCTGCCGGGCAAAAAAAGAATGGACCGAATCCTGCCCGCTTCGTATAATATAACAAAGACACTTTTCCGATAAGTGTTCAGAAATGAAAAAGGAGGAAAAAAATGGGAATCAATAAAAATGAACTGACTGCAGAACAGATCAGAAAAGCGATGGAATGCAAAGATGCAGCTGAACTGATGGAGTTTGCAAAGGCCGAAGGCTTTGAGATCACAAAGGAAGAGGCACAAGGTTATCTTGAGGAACTGTCCGACATCGAGCTTGATAAAGAAAACCTGGGCAAGATTGCAGGAGGAGGATGCTACCCGGACTGCAAGAATGATTTTTGTTTTGAAAATTAAAGAGAACAGATACGGATGAGAACCAGTACATATGAGATCATAATTCCCCTCACAGGAAGCGATAAAAAGGAGATACAGGGAAAAAAACTCCTGATGAACGGTCTTTACGGCGCCATGGATGTTGTGGATGATAAGACCGCAGCAGCAATCGAAAAGGATGAGACAGATGACCTTCCGGCAGATATTCGTGAACGACTGGCATCAAGGGGTCATATCACGCGAAGGAGTGTGGAGTGGGAACTGAAGGATGTGGAGCTTCTCGGGAGGATCCATGCCCGGACGGAGGCGCGGGTGTCTGTGGCTCCGGTGATCCTTCCCACCTACAACTGCAATTTCCGCTGTCCCTACTGCTTTGAAAGACACAGACTCTCAAGGGGCGAGGAATGGCTTAAAGCCGGCATGAAGCCGGAGATGGTGGATGCCGTCTTTTCGGCGCTTAAAAAGCAGAGGGAAAAGGGAAGGGTCATAAAAGGCTGCTCTCTCTACGGCGGTGAGCCCTTTTTGAAGGAAAACAAAGAGACGGTGCGAAACATCTGCGAGCATGCAAAAGAGATGGGACTGACCATGAGCGCCATCACAAACGGCTATGACCTGGATCATTACATCGATCTTTTAAAGGAGTATGATTTCAAAAAACTCCAGATCACAGTGGACGGAGTGGGGAGCACAAATGACAGCAGGCGCCTTCACCGCGACGGTGTGCCTACCTATGAAAAGATAATGTCAAACATCGCCCTTGCTTTGGAAAACGGTATTTCCATAAGCCTCCGGGTAAATGTAAACGGCGGAAACATAGGCGGCATCAGTGACCTGATCGGGGATATAGAAAAGCGCGGTCTGAATGATCACGAAAAATTCAGCTTCTATTTCAAGGCCGTCTCCGAGGATGAATCCTCTCCGGACCATGTAACGGAAAGGATGGTCATGGACGAGCTTTTGAAGACCGGCATGTCCGTTACGGAAGCCATAAAAAAACAGAGCATGTACAGCATGCATCTTTCCGTGATAGAGGGTCTCCTGAAAAAAGAGTCCCTTCCCGGATATTCCACATCATTCTGCGGCGCCGAAAAGGGAATGATGTGCATAGCACCTGACGGAAAGCTCTATCCCTGCTGGGACATCGTGGGCATGGATGAAGACACGGTGGGGCATACCGACATCGAAAGCGGGAATTTCATTTATTATTTTAATAAGGTCAAATGGAAGCTGCGTACCTCGGACAGAATGGAACCCTGCAGGACCTGCCCCTACATCTTTGTATGCAGGGGAGGATGTGTTTCCGAGGCAAAAAAGAAGCACGGGAGCTATTTCAGGGAAGCCTGCTCGGAGAATCGCGAAAACTTCTGTTTTGTGGCATCCTGCGCTGCCGGAAGGAAATATGAGGAGACAGGGCAGACGGAGCTTTCCCTGTCGCAGTTCGGCCCGCTTTCAAGACTTACCGAAGACGAGCGCAAATATCTCATGGAGGAAAAGGATCCCAACGAGATCTACAGGCTCATAAAGGAATACGGACTGGTAAGCCCGGCAGAGGAAAAGCAGGACGATCCGGATCTTTGACCAAAGAATCCGTCAAAAGAGGATGAATGGGAAAAAATGACAAAAACGAGGCTGCATCTGCTGTGCGCAGCCTTGACGAACTTGACAGAGCCGTAAAGATCACCACCCCCGGGATATGGATGGTGCTTTTGGCGTGTTTTGCCCTGCTGGCAGGGATCCTTGCCTGGGGTTTTTTCGGTACGGTTTCCGCCGGTGTCAGTGCAAGCGGCATCATGGAAAACGGAAAGCTCGTCTGTATCCTTGACCCTGATGAGGCGGAACTCATCAAAAAGGGGGATACTGCCGTTATAGACGGAAAGAACTTCAGCATTGAAAAGATCGGAAGTGTACCGTTATCGAGAACAGAGGCAAAAGAACTCCTCGGAAGTGATTATCTGGTCAGTGAAAACATGAACGGCGACTGGGCATTGCCCGTCACACTTGTTCCCGAAGATAACGGTGTTTTTCCCGACGGCTCCCTCCTGTCCTTTAAAATCGTGACCGGGAGGATCTCACCTGTGTCCATGATCTGGAAGGATATCTGAAGTTATGAGCATATTCCGGAAAAAAACCAGAGTCCCTCAGGTGATGCAGATGGAGGCTACGGAATGCGGAGCCGCCTGTCTTTGCATGATCCTGGCCTGTTACGGCAGATGGGAACCGCTTGAAAAACTCCGTGAAACCTGCGGTGTGAGCAGGGACGGCTCCAATGCGTCAAGCATAATAAAAGCCGCGCGCTCCTTCGGACTTGAGGGAAAGGGACGTGCCATGCGGCTTTCCGCCATTCAGAAAAAGAAGCCCTTTCCCTGCATAGCATTCTGGGATTATTCCCATTTTGTCGTCATCAGGGATATGAAAAAGAAGAGTGTTTTCATAAACGACCCTGCAGGCGGCGATTTAAAGATCTCCATCGATGATTTCAACAAACATTATTCGGGGATCGTTCTGACCTTTGAAAAGACCGATGAATTCAAGCCCGGCGGGAGCAGACCCGATGTACTGGGGTATGTGATCAAACGCCTCAAAGGGCTTTCTTCCTCAATTCTTTTTGTGATGCTCACATCGGCGGCAGTGTCTCTTGCACTTATTATGAATACGGGAGTCAGCAGGATATTTTTGGACGGTATCCTGACAGAAGGGCACAGGGAGTGGTGTTTCCCGCTTTGTCTCTTTATGCTTTTGTTTGCCCTCATCATCTCGGTGGCATCCATGATCAATGCCGTTTATTTCCTCCGCATACAGGGAAAGGCGGCGATGCTTGCCTCATCCCGCTTTTTTGAGCATCTGCTGCATCTGCCGCTGGGATTTTTTGCCCAGCGTTCCATCGGCGATCTGCAGGTGAGGCAGAGCGAAAATGAAAATGTGGTCACCACCTTTTTAGGCCAGTTTGCGCCTGTTCTCATAGACTGCATCATGCTCATTCTCTATCTTGTCATAATGCTCCGCTATTCCGTGGTCCTCACCGTGGTAGGAGTCTTCACTGTTCTCATGAATGCCTTTGTTTCTGCTTATATCGCAAAAAAAAGGATCAATATCTCCCGGGCAATGTTTGCCGATACGGGAAAGTATTTCGGTGCCACGGTCAGCGGCATAGAGATGATAGAGACCATCAAAGCCTCCGGTGTTGAAAATGAATTTTTCAGCTCCTGGGGCGGTTATCAGGCTGCCGTAAATGATGCGGATGTACGCATGAGACGCATAGATGCGTATCTCGGGATGATACCTGAGGCTTTGACACAGGCTGCAGGTATTATAGTGCTGTGCCTGGGGATCCGTCTCATAGTCAATGGGGAGATGACTCCCGGTACGCTGCTTGCCTTCACCGGATTTATGACGGCCTTTCTCACTCCCGTCATGGAGATCATACGTCTGGGGCAGACGGTCCAGGAGGCCAGGACCCAGATGGAGCGGCTGGAGGATGTGATGAATTATCCCGCGGATACATCGGAGGATAATAAAAACGATGCCGGGGAGGATATGCTTAATAAATCCAAGCTGTCCGGCAGGATAGATCTGGAGGATGTGACCTTTGGCTACGCGCCCCTTGAGCCTCCTCTCATAGAGGATTTTTCCCTTCATGTAAAGCCCGGACAGTGGGTGGCTTTAGTGGGGGAAAGCGGCTGCGGCAAATCCACCATAGGAAAGCTCGTAACCGGACTCTACAGGCCTTGGTCAGGAAAGGTGAAATTTGACGGCTGCCCTGTCGAAAAGATCCCGAACGGGCTTTTGCGAAGTTCCCTTGCCGTAGTTGATCAGGATATTTCGGTCTTTGATGATACGATAGCCGACAATGTGAGGCTCTGGGACGGATCCATAGAGGATTTTGAGGTGATACTTGCCTGCCGGGATGCGGAGATACACAGTGACATCATGGAGCGTCCAGAGGGCTATGAGGACATGATCGTGCCTCAGGGAAAGAACTTTTCCGGAGGACAGCTCCAGCGTCTGGAGATAGCAAGGACACTGGCTCTGGATCCTTCCATCATCATCCTTGACGAGGCAACGAGTGCTCTGGATGCAGAGACGGAAGCAGCCATTTTAAATAATATCAGGGAACGCGGGATCACCTGTATCATAGCTGCCCACAGGCTAAGCACAGTGAGAAACTGTGATGAGATCATAGTGCTTGAAAAGGGCAGGATCAAAGAGCGGGGTACACATGAAGAGCTCATGGCAGCAGACGGTAAATATGCAAAACTCATAAGGAGTGACTGATCTTGTCAGACAGGGATTTTTTTGAATCGCAGATTGATATACGGAGCCGTCTGGATGAAAAGCAAAAAAGACGGGCCTTTGAAAAGCTTGCCGCCGGTATCGGAGCGGCAGGTGTTTTTGGCACGGGTCCGGATGAGGGAGGAGAGCTTTTAGACCGTGCGGTCAGGCTGTGCCTGAAATACTACGGACACAGTACGGGGAAGGCTCCGGGGGGTGTGACGCAGCCTGAGGAAAGGCTTGAGTATCTTTGCCGTCCCTGCTCCGTCATGCACAGAAGCGTGACCTTAAAGGATGACTGGGAAAAAAACGCCTTCGGACCGATGATGGGAAAGCTTAAAAGCGGGGAATATGCCGCGATCATCCCGGGAGGTCTGGGAGGTTATTATTATACTGATCCCCGTGACGGGAAAAGGAAGAGGATAACGAAAAAGAACAGGGAGCTTTTTGAAGAGGAAGCGGTGTTTTTTTACCGTTCGCTGCCTGCCGGCAGGCTTGGAAAAAATGATCTGCTTTTCTTCATGCTGGGATCCCTTGATGCGGGTGATTTCATCCTGGTCTTTCTGGCTGCGCTTGCTGCCGCACTGACCGGTCTTTTGCCGCCCTGGGCAAACAAGCTGGGCTTCAGTCTGGTTGTGCCCTCCGGCAACAGCAGCCTCGTCGCGCCCATAGCGGCACTGCTTTTCGGGGTGGCGGTTTCGGCACTTCTCATAAATGCCTGCAGAAATCTCCTGATGGGCAGGGTTTCCATCAAGATGGGGATATATGCGGAGTCGGCGGGCTACGCCAGGCTGATGAACCTGCCCGTGACTTTTTTCAGGAAGTACAATTCCGGTGATCTTGCGGTGAGGATCACATCATTGCGGGAGCTTGCCGAGGTTTTGACTCTGGTTGCCGCAGGTTCCGGACTGACCTGTCTTTTGTCCCTGATATATCTGTTTCAGATCGCAAGATACGCTCATGGTCTGGTGGTCCCGGCATTTCTGACCGTTCTGGCACAGGGGCTGTTCACCGTCATAGCCTTTGCCGTCACTTTGCGTTTTGAAAAGAAAAAGACGGAGGCAAATGCCGGGCTTTCGGGAACGGTGACTTCAATGCTTGCCGGGATACAAAAGATCAAGCTTGCCGGAGCGGAAAACCGGGCCTTTGCAAAATGGGCCAACAAATATTCCGCCTATTCCGGCCCTGCCTACAACCGTCCGGCGCTGCTTCAGGCGCTTCCTTCGATCATCACGGTGACCGGGATAGTGGGAACGGTTTTTATCTATCATCTGGCTTCAAAAAGCGGTATCCGTTATGACGATTATATGGCCTTTAATGTTGCCTACGGCCAGATGAGTGCAGCCATCCTTGCCGCAGCGGGGATCGCACAGAGTGTTGTGCGCGTCGGACCTTTGTTTGATCTGGTATCGCCCCTGCTTTCGGAGATTCCGGAGGATTCCTCGGACATGCCCATCGTTGAAAATCTTAGAGGTTCGGTGGAGATTTCAAACATATACTTCCGCTACAGTGAAAAGAGTGCCTATGTGCTGGAGGACATTTCGTTCAAGGTCCGTCCCGGAGAGTATGTGGCCATAACGGGTCATTCAGGATGCGGGAAATCCACTCTGGTCAGGCTCCTTCTGGGATTTGAAAAGCCGGAAAAGGGCAGTATCTTTTATGATTCAAACAATCTGGCATCCGTTGATGCAGGTTCCGTGAGGCGCCATATAGGTACGGTGATGCAAAACAGCAGGCTTTTTGTGGGAAATATCCTCTATAACATAATCATTTCTTCGCCTGAGGCCTCACTTGATGATGCCTGGGAGGCAGCAAAGCTTGCGGGGATCGCGGAGGACATCGGGCAGATGCCAATGGGAATGAAGACCCTCATATCCGAGGGTGGCAGCGGGCTCTCGGGAGGACAGCGCCAGCGTCTCATGATAGCGCGTGCCATCTGCAAGAAACCGGAGATCCTCATATTTGACGAGGCCACGAGCGCTCTTGATAATATTACCCAAAAACATGTCTCCGATTCCCTCGATGCCCTCAAATGCACCAGGATAGTGGTGGCGCACAGGCTTTCAACCATCAAAAACTGCGACAGGATCCTCTGTCTTGACAGGGGAAGGATAGTCGAAGAAGGTACCTATGATGAGCTGATGGCAAAAAACGGTTTTTTTGCGGAGCTTGTTTCAAAGCAGCAGCTTGATAAGTAGAGTTTTTGGACAGTTTATGGTATCATCGAAAGATAGAGGAGACGGAGATCATGATAACTTTAGATGCTTTGAAAGAATACGGCGCGGATACCGAAACGGGACTTAAAAGATGCATGGGAAACGAAGCCCTGTACTTAAGGCTTGTGGGATCTGTCAAGGATGAACCCGGATTTGACGCGCTTAAAGATGCAATAGAAAAAAAGGATCTGGATAAAGCTTTTGATGCGGCTCATGCGTTAAAGGGGGTTTTGGGAAATCTTTCGCTGACACCGCTTTATGATGCGGTATCCGGGATCACCGAAATGCTGCGCGCGCGGACTGACACGGATTATTCGGAACTTCTTGCAAAACTTCAGGAGGCAAGGGATGAGCTTGCAGGACTCTGCGGATAAAAAGAAACAATCCTTCGGGGAAAGAAGGACAGGCGTGATACAGGCGGCAGTTGCCGGCTGTATCATTGTTGCGGCAATTCTTATAATAGGAACAATCTGGACCGGAAAGAGCGCAAGCCGGGATGCCGAAAAGGCGGTCAGGAATGTCAGCCTTTTGTATTTGGATGAGCTTGCCGGCAGACGCGAGCAGGTAGTTGCCTCAACTCTCGAAGATTATGCCAAGGATATGGATGTTGCCATAGGACTCATAGACAAGAGCGATCTTGAAAGCGTGGAAGCCCTCCGGGAATATCAGGCAAGGATGAAGCAGCTGTACGGTCTTGAAAAATTTGCCTTTGTGGATGAGAACGGACTTATCTATACCTCACGCGGGACCAGGACCGATATCGACAGGTATGACTTTGACTATAAAGAGATATCCGGACCGGAGATCTCGATCATGGATGCCGGCGAAAATGAGAGGAAGGTTGTCGTCGCCGAACCCGTGGACCGTCTCGATCTTTGCGGTCATAACCTGGTGGCTGCCTTCATGGAAATGGACATGGGAAACTTCCTTGATGCAGCGTCGCTTCAGACGGGGAACAACAAGACCACCTTCTGCAACATATACAGGCATGACGGCATGTCATTTACGGGACTGGTGCTCGGAGGACTTTCCGACGAGGACAATCTTTTAAAGGCCCTGGAACATGCCGAATACGATGAAGGCTATGATTATGAGACCGTAAAAGATGAGTTTGAGCATAATAAAAGCGGAATTGTGTCCTTCACCTACGACGGTATCAGAGAAACCCTGAGCTATGTTCCGATCCACGGGACTGACTGGATGCTGACCTATCTCATACGCGAGAGCGTGATAAGCGATCAGATAGATGCCATTTCCGAAGGGATAATAGAAAGAAGCCTGATCCTTTCGGTCATCACTGCCCTGATCCTGCTTGCCATTTCCGCGGTGATGATCTTTCAGACGAGGAAGGCAGTATGTCTCATCTCTGAAAGAGAGACGGCCGAAATGCTGCAGCAGGAGCTCGAAGAGAGGATCGCGCTTCAGGACGAGCTTTTAGAGCAGGAAAAAATGCGGACGCAGCAGGACAACATGATCACGGCAATGGCCTCCGATTACAGGAGTGTTTATTATGTGGATCTTGATACCGGGAGAGGCATCTGCTACAGGCGGGAGGATAACAGATACGATAATATCGGTCCCGGTGATGAATTTGACTACATGGAAAAGTTCAGCGAGTATGCACAAAACTATGTGGCTGAGGAGAACAGAGATGCTTTCCTTGAGTTTATCCGGCCCGATTCGATACGCGAAGCCCTCAAGACCAATACGCTGATCACCTTAAGGTACCTTGTCAGAAAGGACGGAGAGGAAACCTATGAGATGCTGCGCATGGCGGGCGTCAGACACCCCGAGGACAGGGCTGATCATATCGTGCACGCTGTCGGCGCAGGCTTTACCGATATAGATTCGGAAATGAGAGATTCGCTTGCAAAGAACCAGGCGCTTTCGGACGCTCTTGCGGCAGCCGAGCAGGCAAGCAAGGCAAAGACAGCGTTCCTGTCAAATATGAGCCATGAGATAAGGACGCCCATGAATGCCATCATAGGACTTGATTCACTGGCGCTTCGAAGGGAGGATATTTCGGATGAGACGAGGGGATATCTTGAAAAGATCGGTGACAGCGCCAGGCATCTGCTGGGGCTTATCAATGATATCCTTGACATGAGCCGCATAGAATCCGGGCGGATAGTCCTGCGCAAGGAGGAATTTTCCTTCCGCGCGATGCTTGAACAGATAAATACCATGGTGATGTCCCAGTGCAGCGAAAAAGGACTTAAGTATGAATGCAGGGTTACTGGCGGTGTCGCCGATTTCTATATAGGCGACGACATGAAGCTCAAGCAGGTTCTCATCAACATCCTCAGCAATGCCATAAAGTTCACCGATGCGCCGGGCGATGTCACTTTGGAGGTTGAAAGGACCAATGTCTTTGACGATCAGACCACGATCAGATTCGTAATAAAGGATACCGGCGTGGGGATCAGCAGCCAGTTCCTCCCGATGATATTCGATTCCTTCACCCAGGAGGACAGCAGCCGGGTAAATAAATACGGATCCACGGGCCTGGGTATGGCCATCACAAAGAATATCGTGGAACTGATGAACGGCACGATATCCGTTGAATCCGAAAAAGGCGCGGGCACTCAGTTTACGGTGGTCATTACCCTGAGGAACTGTGATCATGCCGGTATAGACAGCAACTTTATCAATGTGAACGATCTGCGCATCCTTGTGGTGGATGATGAGGATGTGGCAGCGGAGCATGCGCGCCTGGTGCTTGATGAGGCGGGGATCAAGGCGGATGTGGCCTTAAGCGGTCCCGAAGCATTGAACATGCTTGAGGTTGCGCATACCAAGCAGGAGCATTACAACCTGGTGCTCCTTGACTGGAAGATGCCGGAAATGGACGGGATCGAGGTGGCCAGGGAGATCAGAAAGAGATATGACAACGAGACTACGGTCATCATCCTCACATCCTTTAACTGGGATGAGATAATGGACGAGGAGCTTCACATCGGTGTGGACAGCTTCCTCGCAAAGCCTTTATTTGCGTCAAATGTCGTGGATGAATTTGAAAGGATAGCGCACAGGAACAACATAAGCCTCATCAGGAAAAAGAAGAGGGCCGATCTTGCCGGAAAGAGGGTACTCCTTGCCGAGGATATGGAGATAAATGCCGAGATCATGAAGGAAGTGCTTGCGGTAAAGGAGATCGTCACCGAACATGCCGCAAACGGCATGGAAGCGCTTGAGATGTTCAAAAAGAGTGATGAGTTTTATTATGATGCCGTGCTCATGGATGTACGGATGCCGAAAATGGACGGACTTGAGGCGACTGAGGCGATCAGAAAGCTTGACAGAAAAGATGCCGGCATTACCCCGATCATCGCCATGACGGCAAATGCTTTTGATGAAGATGTTCAAAGATCTCTTCAGGTCGGAATGAACGCACACCTTTCAAAGCCCGTTGAGCCTGACAGACTTTATCAGTCCCTGGAGGAACTGATCTGGGAAGCGGGCGAAAAAATAAAAAGTTAAGCTGAAATCATCAAACGGAGGGAAAAATGAACAAAAAAAATTTCAAGATCATCACATGCTTACTCGTTGTTATCTGTCTCATGACAGGTATTGTGGGATGTTCGGTAACCATCGATCCCGACTCTTCCGATAAGGAAAGGTCCGGGGTCAGGGTGAATGTTTCAGAGTCCGGAGAGGATGTTTCGTCAGAGGATGAAGCAAAACTTGAATTCTGGAGTGAGGATTCAAAGGCGGCCGCATCCATCAGGGATTATGTGGAAAGAGTGACCGACAGTTCTTCGGATTCCTTCATTCCGGTTGAAGACCGTATCGCGGTATTCGATATGGACGGAACGATAATAGGAGAGCTGTATCCGTCATATTTTGAGTATTTGATGCTCATTCACAGGGCGCTCCACGATGACACCTATGATGCGCCGGATGATATGAAGGAATTTGCCGAAGCGCTTGAGAAGGGCATCTACGACGGGAATATGCCGGATAACCACGAAAGGCTCCATGCAAAATACACAGGGATCGCCTATGCGGGGATGACGCCCGATGAGCTCCGGGCCTATACGAAGGAATATATGAAGACCGCGGCTGACGGATTTACGAACCTGACAAAGGGTGAAGCTTTCTACAAGCCCATGGTATCTCTGGTAAAATATCTGACCGCAAATGATTTCACCGTATATATCGTGAGCGGATCAAACAGGGAGATCGTCCGCACGATGGCCAAAGATCAGCTCGGAGTACCCGAGAACAGGGTGATCGGCATGAGCTATACAATGGTCGCCGAGAATCAGGACGGAGAGGACGGTCTTGAATATGTCTATACAAAGGATGACAAGGTGGTCATGGGTGAGGATCTTGTGATCAAGACGATAAAGATGAACAAGGTCAGCGTCATTGCCCGGGAGATAGGAAAGGTTCCCGTTCTTTCGTTCGGAAATTCTTCAGGTGACCAGTCCATGGCCCAGTATATCGTTAACAACGATCAGTATGAGACAAAGGCATTTATGCTCATGTGCGACGATCTGGAGCGTGAGCACGGCAACATGAAAAAGGCCGGTGACATGAAACAGATGTGTGAAGACTGCGGCTTCGAGCCGATCTCCATGAGAGATGATTTCGCCACGATCTACGGCGATGATGTCGAGGCAGTGCCTTACGAACAGCTCGAGGTGGACGAGCCGGACGAAGCTCTCGATCCGGCAGCATAATGGTGACATAGGTGACAGAGGGACGGTCCCTCTGTCACCTTTTTTATTTTATCTGTCGTACCATTTCTCGGCATCCTTACGGAATTTGTCGAATGCCTCGTGATTCATGTAGATCATGTGTCCCGAAGGATAATAAGTAAAGGACAGATTATCCTCCCTGTTTTCGGGTATGAATGCATGATTGTATGCCCATTCGGCCGAATAGAACGGAGTCGCGCCATCGTAATATCCGCAGAGAACCCAGATCTTTAAGAAGGAATTCTTTCCGAGACATCCGGCAATGATATCCTGCTGGTTAAGATACTCGCCCTCGGGAAATGTCCATTTTGTGTTCACTTCAAGAGAAAGAGGAATGAAGGGAGTGTCCGTATCATATCCGAGTTCACTCGTGAGGTATTCCAGATAGGAATTTGTGTAAGCGATATCCGTGGAAAAGCCGGAAGGGTCACCTGATCCGTCATCAAGGGAGCCTCCGGTGTTCGGCCCCGTGATCCTGCCGTCATATCTGCCTACCATCAGTCCTTCATCTTTAAGAAGATTGGAAGAGAAGACATCCAGGTCGATTCTTAAATTGTTTTCGAGGATCAGATCTTTGGGCAGACCTATGTAGCCGGACATCTTTTCAGCCAGATCATCCTTTTTTGCTTTTGGCAGCCTCCTGCCGATAAAAAGCGCGGGAACATATTCCGTCTCCACAAATTCACGGACTTCTTCCAGATAATCCTCAAGCTCCATGTCCAGATATTCTTCGGAGAGTTTTTTGTGATACCAGGCGTCTGCCGCATATGTGGGGATATAGACCGTGTAGGGTGTATCGTTGCCGCCGCCGGCCATCAGCGCGGAATAATCGTTGACAGTTGAAATGAGCATCAGGCCGTTTATATATACCGCGTAACGGTTTACCAGATAATCGCACACGCCGACCGCGCGTACGGTCCCGTAGGATTCGCCTGCGATATACTTCTTCGATCCCCATCTTTTCTTGCGGTTGGTATACTGGCGGATGAAATCCCCCACCGACTGGATATCCTTATCGTATCCGAGGAAATAGTCCTCGTCCTCCTCGTTGGATGCATGTGAATAGCCTGTTCCCACGGGATCGATGAAGACAAGATCCGTCATGTCAAGAACGGAATTCTCATTGTCGATGATCTTTGTGGGCAGAGAAACGGCACAGCCCGTTTCATCAAGCTCGGCAGTGCGGGGTCCGAGACATCCGAACTGTATGCAGTAACTGCTGGCGCCGGGGCCGCCGTTGAAGGCAAAGGTGACAGGACGGTCTGTCTTATCTTCGATATCGTCTCTTGTATATGCGGTATAAAACATTTCGCATGTTTTTCCGCCGCTTTCAAGGACCATTGTGCCGGCCTCCGCCGTGTAGGAGATATCTTCTCCCTTGATAGAAACCGTATGCTTTGTCGTGACTATGTTGTCATCAGGCCGCTCGCTTTTGCCGCCTTCTTCGTCCTCGTCCCTGCCCGTTTCGGGTTCTTCCGCTTCTTCCTTCATCTCCTCGATGACCCCATCGGAAGCAGCGGGTTCCGCAAACGCCGATGTCGGAAAAGCGCAGACGAAAAGACCGGTGATCGTGATCCATGCCAGTGTTTTTTTCATACCATCCCTCCTATCGTTTGTATAATAAAAATCTATCTGCTATTATACCATACATGTGTGACAGAAGGACGGTTTTTGACATATCTATTATCGGATGATACACATAATTTGCCCCTATGCGTGCATCCTTGCACGGATTTGCTGCGCGGTGAACATTCGCTAAGATAATAACAGCATCCTCACAGAGCACAATATTATATGTGCATCATCCGGGAAAAACAGTATGAAAAAATGAAGCAGAAAAATTTCATCAATGCAAACTATATAAAGAAAATACTCGTGATCGCGGTTCCGATAATGCTCTCGAACCTCATCTCGCAGCTGCAGATGCTCATCGACAAGATCTTCATCGGAAGGCTGTCTTTGGAGGCCATGAGCGCGGTGGGAAATGCATCCACCCCGATGTGGACTACCATGAGCCTTATGTTTTCGCTGACCACGGGAGCAACGATCGTTGTCAGCCAGGCATATGGCGCGAATGAAACGGATAAGGCAAAGAATACGCTTGCATCGCTTTTCAAATACAACAATGTGATGGGGGTGCTTTTATTCCTGTTCTGGTTTTTCATCCCGCAGACAGCATTTCATCTGATGGGCGTGGATGAGAGCATCATGGGGATGTGTACCGATTACGCGGTATATTTTGCACCGATCTTTATCATGAACGGGATAGGAACCTCGGTCAGCTGCCTTCTGCAGGTCAGTCAGAAGACTCAGATAATGATAGCGTACGGAGTATCAAGATCTGTCGCAAACGTGATACTCGACTATATAATGATCTTCGGACATTTCGGATTTCCGGCCATGGGCGTGAAGGGAGCGGCTCTGGCCACGACACTTGCAGAGGTTTTAGGAGACCTGATCGTACTGATATATGTCCTGGCTTCAAAGAAACTGAAGCTGCGTCCCTCATTTAAGCAGATAATGGCATCGGCTTTCAGACCGTACGCGGATACGATAAAAATGGGGGCGCCGGCAGCCTGCGAGGATTTTGCATGGAATCTCGGAAATCTGTATCTGATCGTCATGCTCAACAGGATATCGGTGGAAGCCGCTGGGATACATTCCATTGTCTTCAGCGTCGAGCTTATAGCAGTGGTGCTTGTCGGTTCGATAGGAACAGCCACTCTGACACTCTCGGGATATGAGACGGGAAAAAAGAATCCCGGGGGAGTATGGGAGGTTGTGAAAAATTCGGCCATATTAAGCTGGAGCATCTGCCTTGTCAATCTGGTCCTGTTTTTATTATGTCCGAAACAGATACTGGGACTGTTCACAAAGGATGCGGCAGTCATCAAAGCGGCCGGATTATATCTCCTTGTTGTGGGTGTGGATCTTTTCCCGAAGAGCGGAAATATCATTTTCGGCTCAGGCATAAAGGGCTTCGGACGGCCGGGCTGGATGTTAAAGACACAGATTTTGGGGACCGTGTTTATCATCACCTTCAGCACGGTCATGGTCCTGGTTTTTCACATGGGGATCATCGAGATATTCTGTCTGGTGGTGGTCGACGAGACGCTGCGGTTCCTCCTCAACAACTGGAAACTGAAGAGCATCAGAAAAACGAAAGAGGAGATCATGAAATGAACCGGAAAAAGAAACCGTTACAGCCCGCCTGTAACGGTTTCTTTATTTTAATGGAGGTTTGCAAATGAGAAAAAGAGTTTTTTTATCCGCTTGTTTTATCTGATTTTTATATCGTCCGAAAACCGCATTTTCTGAAGGGTTTTTACGATTTTTTTTGAAAGAAGCCCGTATTTTGGGCAGATTGCATCTTTATATGAAGCCGGATCTGTGTTATATTACACAATATATGGTATGAAGTCGCCAAAAGGATCTCTTATTATGTGCAAAATAAAAAATCTGAAAAAAATTCTTTTTTTAACATTTTTCTTTCTCGGGCTGTCTGTTCTGACTTGTTTTGCGGCGGAGGAGAAACCGGTATTAAATGTATCGGGAGTTGTAAACAGGGGTGTTTCTGTGGACCCCGTCGAGCAAAAGGATGGCTACAGTGCGGTCCTGTATACCAATACGAACGGCCTGCCGACATCTGAGGCAAATGCCATTACCCAGACGAGTGATGGCTTCATATGGATAGGCTCCTATGCGGGACTCATACGCTATGACGGCGAATCCTTTGAGCGTATGGACTCCACCACGGGAGTGTCGAACGTCAGATCACTCTATGTGGATGACAAAGACAGGCTGTGGGTAGGCACCAATGATTCCGGTGTATTCATGATGCACCGGGACGAGCTGAAGAACTGGAACAGGTCGGACGGACTTGATTCAGCAAGCATCCGGTCGATTTCGCAGGATGTAGACGGGTACATTTACGTTGGCACCACAGAGGGAATTGCCGCAATAGACTCCGAACTGAACATTCACATCCTGTCGGACGGAAGGGTTTCCGAAAGCACGATCCATGAGATGAGACCCGCCCCTGACGGCATGGTATACGGACTTTCAACCTCGGGAGATATCTTTACCTTAAAGGACGGGGAGATCAAAAACTTCATAGGATCGGACGCATATACCGCCCAGGGTGTGAACAGCATACTGCCCGACCCCGAAAAGCCCGGATATGTGTATTTGGGTGCCGAGGGTTCGCAGGTTTATTACGGAAATCTCACTTCGGATAATCTGAGATCATTGACCGTGAGGGATATTTCTCCGCTTTCCGAACTGCAGAGTCTCGAATACCTTGACGGCCAGATATGGCTGTGCGCCCGCGGCGGCATAGGGAAACTTTCGGGAAACGGCGTAAAGGTGCTGACGGATGTTCCCATGGACAATTCGGTGGGACATGTGATGACGGATTATGAAGGCAATCTCTGGTTTACATCCATGAGACAGGGTGTCATGAAGATCGTGCCAAACCAGTTTGCCGATCTTTTTGCCCGTTATGGTTTAAAAGATGAGGTGGTCAATTCGACCTGCATGTGCGGCGATATGATGTTTGTCGGGACCGATGACGGACTGATGGTCATCAAAGACGGGGAGGCGCTGACAAGCCTTCCGCTTAAAGAGGCCGTTACGGCCAGCGGCAGGGACCTGAAAACGAACAATCTCATTGATTATCTAAACGGCATCCGTATCCGCTCCATAATCAGCGACAGCAAAGGCAGACTCTGGATATCCACCTGGCGTGACAGGGGACTGGTGCGTTACGATGACGGAAAGGTTATGACCTTCACTCCGGACAACGGCATGATATCCGACAGGGTCCGTATGGTCCATGAACTTTCCGACGGAACGATAGTTGTGGCAAATACCGGCGGTGTGAGCCTGATCAACGAAGATAAGGTGATAGGAAGCTATACGGAAAAATCCGGCATCGAGGTCGCAGAGATCCTTACCATAGCCGAAGGGTACAACCATGAGCTGCTCCTAGGCTCCGACGGCGGCGGTATATATGTCATAGGAAACGGAAAAATACGTCACATCGGAACGGATGACGGTCTTGATTCGGAGGTCATCCTGCGCATAAAACGCAGCAGATACAAGGACCTTTTCTGGATCGTCACGAGCAATTCAATTGCCTATATGACACCGGATCTGAAGGTTACGACCGTAAAGGAATTTCCGTATCCGAACAATTATGATCTGATAGAGAACAGCAAGGGGGACGCATGGATCCTGGCAAGTGACGGAATTTACAGGATATCCGCGGATGAACTCATCGCAAACAAAGAGATCACTCCCGTGCACTACGGCATGGCAAGCGGCATACCCTATGTGGCTACGGCAAATTCATACAGTGAACTGACGGAGGAGGGCGATCTTTATATCGCAAGCTCGTCGGGAATAGTGGAGGTCAATATCGAAAAGCCTTTTGAGGATGTGAATGAATTAAAGATGTCGGTTCCGTTTGTGGATGCGGATTCATCAAGGATCTATCCCGACGCCGAGGGTACATTTACGGTTCCTTCGGACACACACAAACTAACGGTCAACTGTTTTGTTTATAATTATTCATTGACGGATCCCCAGGTTTCCTATCACCTCGATGGCTTTGACAAGGAAGTAACAACAGTCAGACGCAGCGATCTGGGTCCGATAGATTACACAAACCTGCGCGGCGGAAGTTATGATTTCGTCGTACAGCTTAAAGATTCCATGGGACGGGGAAGCAGGGAGAAAACCATACACATCGTGAAGGAGAGAGCCTTTTACGAGGAAACGTGGTTTTATCTCCTGTCGGCACTGAGCCTGATGCTCATCATCTTCCTAATCGTAAGGCTGATCCTGAACAGAAGGATCACGATGCTGACAAGGAGAGCAGAGGAACAGGGACGCCTCTTTGACCAGACAGCAACAGCTCTGGTAAACGCAATAGATGCAAAGGACAGATATACACACGGACATTCCGCAAGAGTGGCGGAGTATTCAAAAAAACTTGCATGGCTTTTAGGCAAGAGTGAGCAGGAATGCAAAGAGGTTTATTACGCGGGCCTGCTCCATGACGTCGGAAAGATCGGCATACCCTTAAACATCATCAACAAAGAAGGAAAACTGACGGACGAGGAATATGAGATAATAAAACAGCACCCGGCTCTGGGCGCGCAGATCTTAAAGAGCATAAAGGAATATCCTTTCCTGAGCATCGGAGCAAATTATCATCATGAACGCTTCGACGGCAGAGGATATCCCGAGGGGCTTAAGGGTGAAGACATCCCCGAGATCGCAAGGATAGTAGCCGTTGCGGATGCCTATGATGCCATGACCTCAAGGAGAAGCTACCGTGATCCCATCCCCCAGCAGAAGGTGAGGGAGGAGCTCATCAAGGGCTCGGGAACACAGTTCGATCCGGATATCGCAAGACAGATGCAGCATCTCATCGATCTGGATACCGAATATGACATGCAGGAAAAGGAGGAGATGAAGGAGCTTCACGGAGAGTCCGCGGCGGATAATGAAAACGGGGGAAGTCCTTCCGAGGGTATATTGATCAACGATCACATGGTTGTGATAAGACTGAAGGTAAGCTATCTTCCCGGCAGGAGGGCCACGGATCCCCTGCCTTCCATGGTGCTCTTTGATTCATTGGATGCAAAGCTTCATACAGATGAGCGCAATATAAGGGAACTTCTGTATTTTGAATACGGCAGAATAAGATTTGACGGGGAAACGGAGGTGTCCGGCGCCAGAAAGATGCAGACGAAAAAGGAAACAGGCGTGGATACAGGTATAGCTTCCGATGATGAATACAGGATCGAGGCTGTCAGGATCAAGGATCATGTGCTTATAAAGACCTTCAGCAAAAAGCAGACAAACGAGGTCATCATAGCCCTCCCCGACAGCGTCAGGTTTTCCTATATCGGATTTTCATCAATGGACTGCCGCATAAGCAATGTTATGATAGACAGGGCGGAGGAAAAGACGGAAGCGGGATATATCCCGAGGATCGCCGAGGAGATCAGCTATATAGACGGACCCGAAGGAGATCTGCCCAATGTTCAGATCGACGGATACCGTGCCGATTCCACGGACGGCATTCTCATAAAGGAAAGCATGAAGATCTCGTTCCACACGATGAGCCTGCCTACGGCTAGACTTGTATGGCATTGCGCATACCTTGTCATCTTTACCTCCGATAACGGAAAGGTCGACGGGGAGAACTACAGGGAGTATGCCCTCATCAGACCCGACGGAGAATCATGGGAGGACAAGGTTCCCGCAAAAAATACCCTGACTGTTGAAAAACTGAACAGCTTTAAGGGGTGGGATGCATGGAAGGAAAAGAATAAGGAAGGCTATGACAGTACCGCCAAGATTACGAAAAAAGGCGATACGATCACGGTCACGACCGAAAACCTGGGCATATACATCAAAAATGTCACCGAGATTCTCGATGACGCAAAGGATATCTATGTCGCCATCACCGGAGACCAGTGCGCGGTAACAAATATCCGGATAGAATGATAAAAAATACTTGAACAACTACAGGGAAGTTGTGGTAAAATCAGAATACACAGGTGTGATAAATGTGTATTCTGTCTTTTTTAGGAGGTTTTTATTATGAAACTCAGATCGATCAAGGGGCGGCTGACGCTGGCGGTCGTGATCATCGTCACTGTGGCGATATTCGTATCGGCAGCCATTATCATTTCACTTATGGGGAAAAATCTGATAAGTGAGGAAAGGACCACCCTTCAGCTTCAGGCTGACAAATATGCCAATTCCATAAACAGCTGGATAGAGATGGAAAAGGGTTTAAATGACGGAACAGGAAAAAGCATCGAGGCTCTGCCCGATGACGGCATGGATATCGAACATCTTCAGCCCATCATCACATCCCACGGCAGCGGCCGCGGAGAGCTGCTCAATCTCTACTACGGTACGGAGGACAAGCTTTTCATCCAGCAGGATCCCGAGGCGGAAACACCTGAAGGATACGATCCGACGGCGCGCGGCTGGTACAAGGCGGCAAAGAGCGCAGGAGGGACCGTGGTCACCGATCCCTACATGGATGTCCTCATAGGCGGTATGTGTATCACCATCTCAACTCCGGTATACAGGAACGGACAGCTTCTGGGCGTTGTGGGTGCCGACTTTACGCTTGATACCATTTCGGGAATAGTAAACAGCATTCCTTATGAACAGGGTGAGTACGGATTTCTCGTCGATGCGTCCGAAAACTATGTAATGCACCAGAATGAAGCGTTCATGCCCGGAGAAGATACTGCCACTTCGGTCACATCCGTTCTTCCGGCTTTAGGGTCGCTTGTTACGGATCCCGGAAAGGAAGTGGTTGAGGCAAAGGACTATGACGGAAGCACGAAATATTTTGCGACTGGCGTGGTAGAGGGATGCGGCTGGCTTTTGGGTCTTGCAATGCCGAAGTCAAACATGCTCTCAAGCATCACAAAGACCATACTGGTCTCAATAATTCTTGTGGTCGTGGCTTTGATACTTTCCACCGTCGTGATGACAACCCTTATCGGAAAGCAGCTCAAACCCCTTGAAAGTATGAAGACCTTTATCCGTGAGAATATAGTAAATGAGGGCAGTGAAAAGAAGTATACTTCCGAGGTTCAGGAGATCAACTTCCTCATGGAGGAACTTGAGACCCAGCTCATTGATACCATCCACAAGACGAGGGATGAATCCGGCAACATCAGAGAAAAGATGACCGATACGAGCAGCCGTATCCTTGATATCAATAATAACATCGCGGATATCACTCTTGCCATGCAGGATACCGGAAGCAATATCGAATCGCAGACGGATAATATCAAGAATATCGACGGCACCTGTGATGTCCTTACATCTGCCGTTTCCGACCTGACACAGAATACGACGGAAATGAACGAAAGGGCCAAAGAGATAATCGGCCGTGTCGAAGCCATGGTGCCCGAGATCCTTGCCAACAAAAACCATGCCGTATCAGTCACAAATGAGTCAAAGCAGAGGCTTGAAAAAGCCATTGAAGGCGCCAAGGTCATCGAGCAGATCGTTGATGTATCAAATGCCATAAGCAATATAGCGGGACAGACGAACCTCCTTGCGCTCAATGCATCCATAGAGGCTGCAAGGGCAGGCGAGGCAGGCCGCGGATTTGCGGTTGTTGCTGACGAGATCAACAGTCTCAGCAGCACGACGGCAAATGAGATCACAAAGGTCAATGAGCTCACGGGCAAGGTTACCGAAAGCGTCAGGGATCTTTCCAATGCAAGCAACGAGATAATCGGATTCCTCAATGATGTGGTATTAAAGGATTATGACAATCTCGAGACGCTGGCCAATAATTACATGGATGATGCCGCCTACTACGGCAATGTCAGCGATACCCTCGGAAAGAGCGCAAAGGATCTCGATTCATCGGTAGGTGAGATCACCGGAGTGCTCGAATCCATCAGCAATTCGCAGGAGGTTTTAAATGATTCGATCCATTCGATAAACGAAAACCTTCAGAATATCACATCGACCAGCGACAATGTATCAAGCCAGACAAAGGAAGTGCTTGAAAGCATTGAAAGCCTTCAGGATACCATAGGTAATTTCAGGATCTGAAACAAAAAGGTGACAGAGGGTGATGGACAGGCAGTGCCTGTCCGCTCAGCACCGACCGGAGCGAAGCGGAGACCGGTTCTTCTGTCACCTTTTTTTGATTTATGGGCGGACGCATGTTATGTATTGCGACGCCCTTTTTCGTGGCGTATATGATACTTGAAAGTGCTCATAGAGACCGGAGCCGTGAGGGCATCCCTGTTCAAGGATATCGTGGCTCAGCTTGAAGATATCTACAAAAAGAACGATCTTGACGATGAAAGAGTCCTGGCCTACTGTCAGCCCGTATTCAATATCAGAATTCGAAGAGGCTAAAAAAAGGTAATCGGCAATTGAATAAAGTGTATATTTTTGCTATAATTATGTTAGTATCTTTTTTTGTTACAAGGAGGGCGAAATGGCTAAAAAGGGTAAGAAAACTAACGGTAAAAAAGGCGGACTGAACATGCGTATCACGCTGTTGCTTTTTGCGCTGATACCCATGCTCATAACTGCGGTTACGGTGGGTGTCGTATCTTTGCAGAAGAGTAAGAGCGAGATCAAGGGGTACACCCACGATTCACTTGTTCAGGTCGTAACGGATGTAGGAAATTCATTTGATACGATAGCGGCAAACAATAAAGAAATTCTGAAAGGTTATGCGACTGCACCGGTCTTAAAGGATGCGCTCCTTGATCCGGGCAATGAGGAAAAGGCGGCCAAAGCCCAGGAGTTCACACTGGACTATTTCGGGCAGCTTGAGGGCTGGGAAGGTCTTTATCTTGCCGACTGGAATTCACAGGTTTTGACGCATCCCAACCCGCCGGTCATCGGCATGGTGCTGCGTGAAGGAGACAAGCTCACATCATTGCAGAATTCGATGCTTTCAGCTCCCGACGGCGCATTCAATACGGGCATCATGACAAGTCCCGCTTCAGGACAGATCATCATGTCATTATATACTCCGATCATGAATGACGGCGAACCCATCGGATTTGTCGGCGGAGCGTTCTATGTACAGAATATCGCCGAGAAGATCTCCGATGTATCAGCGCTTAACTTAAGCAGTGCATATGTTTACTTTGTTGATTCCGAAGGCACAATGCTTCATCATCCGGATCCGGAAAAGATCGGAAATCCCGTGGAGAATGCTGCGGTCAAGGGACTGGTGGCAGAACTTGCGGCAGGAAACAAACCCGATCCTGATGTCATAGAGTACGTATACAAAGGCGCAGCCAAATATGCGGGATATTATATCGGAAATGACAGCCACTATATAGCGGTTCTTACTGCGGATGAAAAGGATGTTCTCAAGGGTATTTCAGAACTTCAGAGATACACGCTCATCATCTGCCTCATCTGCATCGTTATCTTTGTGGTAGTTGCTCTGCTGGTCGAGAGAGTGATCTCCGTGCCTCTTATTGAGATCGCGAAGTCTCTGGATGAACTCAGCACCGGTGATGTTACCGCAGAGTGCAAGGCAAAATCACATATCAGAGAAACCGTAAGTATCCTGAATTCATTTAAATCACTGCGTGCCGCACTTTCTAAGTCAATGAATTCAGTCAAGAGGGCAGCGGGCGAACTCAACAATTCCATCGTAAGCGTGGACGGAATGACCGGACACAATGTGGAATCCATCACCCAGATCAATACGGCCATAAACGAGGTTGCCGAGACCTCACAGAATGTTGCGCAGGATGCGCAGATCATGGCTGAAAAGGCGGCCGATCTCGGAGAAAGCATTGACAGGCTTAATGAAAATGTGCAGAATCTTTCGGATGCTTCACAGACCATCAAGGATGCCAACAGCGATGCGACAGACTGCATGAGTTCGGTATATAACGGAGCAAATGAATCTGTTGCAGCAATGAAGGAGATCACAGGCAAGATCAACGAAACGAACTCTGCGATCGCCGATATAGGATCAGCAATCCAGGCCATCGAATCCATCGCGGCCCAGACTAACCTCCTTTCACTCAATGCTTCGATAGAGGCGGCGCGTGCAGGAGAGGCAGGACGCGGCTTTGCGGTTGTTGCCGATGAGATCAGAAGTCTTGCAGATTCGTCAGCCGAATCGGCCAAGGAGATAAAGCAGATCATTGAAAATGTCATCGCTCTTTCGAACGGGACTGTCGGCATTTCAAACCGTGTATATGAAGTGATAAGCAAGGAACAGGCCGATATCGAACAGGCTCAGGAGAAATTCAATGTGCTCTCCGATTCCGTTGAAGCATCGATCCAGGAGATCGAGACTGTCCGTCAGATGGCAGAAAGGCTTGACAGCATCAGAGAAGAACTGACCAATACCACGACAGACCTGGGCGCCATTTCAGAGGAACTCGGAGCATCTGCACAAGAAGTTGCGGCTTCCTGCCAGACAGTTACGGAAGCATGCTCCGATACGCAGAATTCGACCGGAGAGATGCGCAACATCAACGAAGATATGAGCGAGGCGATCTCATTCTTCAAACTGCCTGAGGAATAAGCAGAAAACTTAATACGATATTTTATATCATGACAACGGTATAAAGAGCCTGTGTTGACCCGCACGGGCTCTTTAATCGTATAAAAGGAAAACGATCACTTAAAGGAGGAGACCTATTATGAAAAAAAGGATCATAACCATGATGATGACGGGCGTGATGGTGTTTTCCCTGTGTGCCTGCGGTACGGCAGGTGCAGATACAAAAACGGCAGAGCCGGTGCAGGAAAGTGAAGAAACTTCGGCCGATGAAACAAAAGAAGAGGAGAAGGTAACCCTGCCTCCCTATGAATATCCGGGGCCGGAGCTCTTTTATTCCGTTTTGTATCAGTATCTGATTGATGAACTCTCCGCAAATTACGAGAAGGCCGAAGTCAGCATACCCTGTCCTGTGATAGTTGCCGAGGATGAAAGCAATAAGGATGATATAATGGTATGGGGTAATTTCTGGATATTTAATTACAACTTAAACGGCGATACCCTCGAATGCGAATCCGGCGGTTCATATCCCGGAGTCATACATGTGAAGAGCACGGATGAAGGGTACGAGGTTACATCGATGGAAGTGACAGAGGACGGATCCGGATTTGAAAAAAGCGCAAAAAAGATTTTCGGAGAGCACTATGATGAGTTCATGGGACTCGGAGAAGATGAGGATTACCGTGAGAATATCCGCGCTCAGATCATAGCAAATTATGTGGCTGCCAATAACCTTTCCATAAAGGAGTATAAGGATTACGGATGGGATCCGGTCGCGCTGCCGGAAGAGAATATTGACAGTTTCTACAGCAAACTTGATTAAAAAATAAGGAGATGTGTATGCTTGAGCACAGAAAGATAAAGAAGTCCATCAGGTTCACCGATAAAAACGGCACTCCGCTGTCCGGGAAAAAAGTGCATATCAGGCAGAAAAATCACGCATTTCTTTTTGGCTGCGGAGGATTTGACTTTATTCCCTACATAAGGGGTGAGGAGAAGGACAGTTACCTTACGGACAGCTGGCTTGATGTCTTTAATTATGCAACGCTTCCCTTCTACTGGGGAAACTACGAGTCTGAGGAAGGAAAGACGGATTTTGACCTGATGATGAAGACTGCGGAATATCTTACGGACAGGGGAGTGAAGGTAAAGGGACATCCGCTCTGCTGGCATACCGTGTGCGCGGACTGGCTTTTAAAATATGACAACGAGACCATCATGAAAAAACAGCTTGCAAGGATCGACAGGGAAGTTACGGGCTTTAGGGGCGTCATAGACATGTGGGATGTCATCAACGAGGTCGTTATAATGCCCATATTTGACAAATATGACAACGCAGTTACAAGGATCTGCAAAGAAAAGGGGCAGATCGGTCTGGTAAAAGAGGTCTTCATGCACGCGCATGAGAGCAATCCGGATGCAGTCCTTCTGCTCAATGATTTCAACACATCTCCCGAATACGAAAAACTCATAGAAGGATGCCTTGATGCAGGCGTGCCCATAAGCGCCATAGGGATACAGTCACATCAGCACCAGGGTTACTGGGGAAAGGAGAAGCTCCTCGATGTGCTTGAAAGATTTTCGCGTTTCGGACTGCCGATACATTTTACCGAGAACACGCTCATTTCAGGTGACATCATGCCATCATACATAGAAGACTTAAATGACTGGCAGGTTGACAGCTGGCCGTCCACACCCGAGGGTGAGGAAAGACAGACGCGCGAGGTGGAGGAGATGTACAGGATACTCTTTGAGCATCCTCTTGTCGAAGCGATAACCACATGGGATTACAGGGACGGAGCCTGGCTTAAGGCACCGAGCGGCTTTGTAAGGGAGGACAATACCTTAAAGCCTTCTTATGACATGCTCAGGAAACTTATAAAAGAAGAGTGGTGGACAGACACGGAAGTTGTAACCGACGAAAACGGATACGCCGAAGTGGAGGCCTTCAAAGGAGACTACACCATAAGCTGCGGCACCCTCAGCACAGATATCACTCTTGCTGATGATACAGCAGGAGACAGCTTGACACTGGCGGAGCGTGGTTTGCGTTGAAAGAACAGTTCGTGCCGCCCGAAAATTATTAAATGAATATGAACAGAAAAACAGATGACAGTAACTTAATAAGAACCGAAACCAGCGCATACTCAAAGAAAACAAATCTTGTGATGAGCATCCTTTTTGTTATTCTTTCGATCATTGTCTTCCTTCCGATCCTGCTGGTGTTCATAGTTTCTGTCTCATCGGAAGCAAGCTTAAATGAACTCGGTTACAGCTTTTTCCCGAAAGAACTTACGCTCGACGGTTACAGGTATCTTCTGCGCACCGGCGGATATATATTGAGATCCTTTTTCAATTCCGTACTGATAACCGCAGCCGGGACAGTGACCGGACTCCTGCTGATGTGCCCTCTGGCATATGCTCTTTCACGAAAGGAATTCAATCTTCGCAAACCGATTCTCATCTTTCTTATGATCCCGATGCTTTTTTCGGGCGGACTGGTCTCATCCTACATGGTCAACACGCAGATCTTTCATCTGCAGAACAATTACCTTGCGCTGATCCTGCCGGGACTGTGTTCCACCTGGTTCATCATGATCTTAAGAAACTATTTTCAGACCTCGGTCCCTGATTCGCTCATAGAGGCTGCCGAGCTTGACGGGTGCGGACATTTCAGGATCCTGATGCTTATCATGGTGCCGGTTGCAAGGCCTGTCATTATGACGGTAGCCGTGTTTCTGATGTTCTCATACTGGAGCAGCTGGTATCCTTCGCTTCTTTATCTGGACAGCAACCATACGGAACTGTATCCGCTGCAGTATGTCCTTGTTAATATGGACCGGAGCATAGAAACCATGTCACACGATGCCCAGTATATGTCGGGAATGGAAACCTATACGCCGCCTGCGGTGATGGTGCGGATGGTCATGGTAGTTATCGTCATACTGCCTGTGATAATACTGCTGCCGTTCTTTCAGAAATTCCTTAAGAACGGCCTGACTGTCGGAGCGGTCAAAGGATAGGAAACGATCCGGACGGGAAGGAAAAGAATGAAAAAGAAAATGATCATGCAGGCTGTCCTGATGATGTGCGCCGTTTTTCTTTTGCAGGGGTGCGCAAAAAAGGACTCCGGCGATACCGTCAATTTAAGATGGATCACATACCAGGCATCGGATGTTCCTCTTGATGCAAAGGAGGTCGTTGCGGCTGCAAATGCCGTTTCGAAGGAAAAGACAGGTGTTACCGTAGACCTTGAATTCCAGCCGAAGGAAAAAATGAACCTTATCATGGCATCGGGTGAATACTACGATATGATATTCACATCCTCCTGGATCAATGATTATGACAGGAATGCCGCGGCAGGTCTTTATTATGACATAACGGACCTTGTGAAAGAGGAGACGCCCTTATTATACAGCTCCGTGGACCCCTACTGGGACTGCGCAAGTGTGAACGGCAGGATATATGCGGTTCCCGTGCTCAAGGACATGGGAGCTGAGGATATGTTCCGCCTTAACGCCGACTATTTTGAAAAAGAAAAGGGAATGGTGATCCCGGAGAGGATGGACTTTAAGGATATAGAGCCCTTCCTTAAGGCATACAAGGAGGACTATCCGGATAAGTATCCTTTGGATATGACAAAATCCGGGCCGGCGGGGTATATGAATTTTCTGGAAAGGATAGTGGATCCGATTATAGTCCTTCCGTTCGGTGAGGGGGACGAAGCTTCCGATGTGGTGCCTTTTTATGAATGTGAGGATCTGATCGAAAGATACAGGCTTTTTCATAAATGGTATGAGGCGGGTTATATCCATCCGGATGCCGCGACCATAGAATCCACGATCAACGACAAGTCGATACCGGTACGTTTCGGCGTAGCCTGGAAGGGTTATCAGGGATATTCAAATCCGGAGGACTGGGGATTTGAAGTGAAGACCTCCATTTATGACGGGCCCTTCCTTTCAAGATCGAGCGAACAGGGCGCCATGTTTGCCGTATGCGCAGCCTGCAGTAAAGAGAGGGCCAAAGCATGTCTTAAATATCTGGAGCTTTTAAGCACCGACAGGGAGTTCAGGGATATCCTGGCATACGGGATCGAGGGAAAGCATTTCGAGTATCTGGAAAACGGCACGGTCATCCGTACCCGGACGGGGACGGACAGATATAATACAAAACTCTTTCAGACCGGTTCGGATGTCATTGCTTCCGTAGAGTCCGTAAGCCGTGCCATTCCGACCGATCCCGACCAGTGGAAGAAGGTGTACGAGGAGTACAGGACGGACGGGATATACAGTGAAACCGGCAGCTTTGCCTATGACCCTAAGGGGTATGAGAATGTGATCAGCGCTTTGCAGGCAATTTACAGCAATTATGCTTCCGAACTGCTGACGGGTACGAGTGATCCGGATGAGGTGATACCCGAGATAAGAAAAAAGATGGAAGATGCGGGAATGGATGAACTCCTTTTTGATGTCAGGAGACAGCTGAAGGAATGGAGGAGCAGGGAGAAAGAGGCCGGAAGAAAATAAAGGAACCGGGAAGAAGGATTTTATGAAAAAAGATCATTTCAGAAAAAAGAATCGTGATTTGGCGCTGATGTCGCTGCCGGCCTTAATATGGTATGTGTGCTTCTGTTATATTCCGCTTTTCGGGATATTTTTCGCATTTAAGCATTTTACGCCGGTTCCGGGAGAAGGGCTTATAAAGAACCTTTTTGTGAACAGTCCCTGGGCAGGGCTTGATAATTTTTCGTTTCTGATCCGGTCATCGGACATGCCGGGGATAATCTTCAATACCCTGTTTTATAATTCGCTGTCGATACTTTTGGGAATAGCTGTGCCTGTCTTTATTGCGGTGCTTCTGACTGAGATCCACAGCGAATCGTTCAAGGGCGCAGTCCAGATGGTCATGGTGCTCCCATATTTCCTTTCATGGGTGATAGTGGGATATCTTGTCTATGCTTTTCTGGCTACGGACGAAGGAATGGCCAATCACATCCTGCTGTTTGCGGGAAGCAGTCCCATACAGTGGTATCAGTCACCGCAGTACTGGAGATTCATACTTGTGATAACCGAGGTCTGGAAATCGACGGGATATGCGATGATCATATATCTCTGCTCAATAACTTCGATAGACCGCTCTCTTTATGAAAGCGCGGTGCTGGACGGAGCGGGCTTTTGGGAGAGAGTCCGGTATATCACGCTGCCGATGCTGCAGCCTACGATCTGTACGATCTTTATCTTGAGGATAGGCAGCATCCTGAATTCCGATTTCGGTCTGTTCTATCAGGTGCCCATGGATTCGGGATCCCTGCAGGGTGTTACCCAGACTCTTGATGTTTATGTATATAAGGCGCTGATGCAGCAGGCCAACTTCGGTTTTTCTGGCGCGGCATCGTTTTTGCAGAGCATAGTCGGCTTCATCATGCTCGTGACCGCAAATACGATCATACGCAGGATAGACAAAGACAGCAGTCTGATGTGAGGATCTTAAGGGGAGGTATCTCATGAAATTAAAATACTGCAGGATACAGGGAAAGGAGCTTGCCGCCAATACAGGCATCGGAAAGGGAATTTTCAGTATGCTGCACCAGATGGTCACAAACGGCGAGATGAGCGGTGAAGACGCGGATCTTTTTCTGGAGATAGACGCGTGGTTTGCCGATGTGCTTCCCTGGCCTCCGCAGTGTAAGCGTCAGGAAAAGGTCATCTGTTATTTCAAAATGGAAAATACCGAAATGATGATGAAGATGGTAAAGCCCATGATGTGGCTGCTTGACAGGTACGATCATCCCTACTATGTTGTCTACACAAATTCTCCCGGCGAGATCGTATATGAAGATGATTATCAGGTTGTGGTGAAGGTGGATGATAATGTGGTGATCGAAGATGTACAGGCAGGATGGGGACCGGCCGGGGAAACTTAAGGTATGTGGATGACCGGCAAATGTGATAAGATATGGTTTCAGGGTCAGAATACAGATCATTTACAAGAGGGAACAATATGAAAAAAGGTCGCTCCACAACCGATAAGGATCATTTGGTAAGGACAGGAATATCGCATGCGGGATTTCTGATGCTGTTTTTATTAAATATGACAGCGACTGCTTTCACGATGATCTCATCCAGGACAGAGGGAATGATAATGCTTTACGGGAATTCGCTTCCGCTGTCTGCTTTTACGGGAGTTTTTTCGTCACTTGCGAACATGCTTCTGATCTTTATGGTTGTGTTCTACGACAGACCCGGTCTGATACTCAGTATAGTGATCATTGCAATCCAGACCCCGTCGCTGGTCATAAATATCTTAACACGCCACAATCTGACGAGCATTCCGGGACTCTTCAACGGTATATTTACCATAATTGCGATCATACTGATATACAAGGGGAATAAAAAGATAAAGCAGTATAAGGAAAGAGAGATCGAAAACCTCACCGAAAAGCAGATGTTTTCCCAGAAGCTTTTCGAACAGACGGCTACGGCGCTGGTCAACGCGATAGACGCAAAGGATACATATTCTCACGGACATTCACTGCGTGTCGCGGAGTATTCCAAAAAGATAGCGGAAATGATGGGAAAGAGCGATGAGGAATGTTACAAGATCTATTACGCGGCGCTTCTTCATGATGTTGGAAAGATCGGCATAGATGAGAGGATAATCAATAAAAAAGGCAGGCTTACGGATGAAGAGTATGAGGTGATCAAGCAGCATCCCGATGTGGGCAACCAGATCCTTTCGAGCATAAATGAGTATCCGTACCTCAGCATAGGCGCCCATTATCATCATGAAAGATATGACGGAAAGGGTTATCCCGATAAGCTTAAGGGTGAGGATATCCCTGAGATAGCGCGCATCATTTCGGTCGCGGACGCTTATGATGCCATGTCATCACACAGAAGCTACAGGGATGCGATACCCCAGCAGCTTGTCAGAGAGGAGATCATAAAGGGCGCCGGTTCCCAGTTCGACCCGCAGATCGCAAGCATCATGCAGCACCTCATCGACATGGATACGGAATATCATATGAAGGAAAGAACCTCGATAAAGGAACTTGCCGGGAAAAACGAGCTCCGCTGCAGACTGTACAGGAGTGATGTTTCGGATGGGATCCTTATTACAGAGTGCACAACAAAGATCCATCTGAAGGTCACACCCGAAAAACACTATTATGAAGATGTGAGCGCTCCGGCGATGATCCTCTTTGATTCGCTTGATGAACGTGTACATGATGATGAAAAGATGATGGCCGACTTAAATTACTTTGAGTACTGCGAGATCTTTTTTGACGGCCGCACAAATATAAAGGGCGCAAGAAAGACGCAGACCGAAACATCAAGGAACGAAGTTAAAAACTATGTGAAGGATTCGCAGGGCAGCACGGAGTATGATATCGAAGCGGTAAGGTACAGGGATCATGCCCTGATATCGATCGATGACGGTGACAACACCGTGAAGGTGACGATCGCTTTGCCGGACAGCTCCAGATTTGCTTATATAGGACTTACCGGTGAGAAGTGCCTCATAAGCGATGTGGCGATCACCAAGTCCGAAACACCGGTGGATAAGGATCATATCGGAAGGATAGCGGAGGAGATCAGTTATATTAAAGGTCCTCAGGGTGATGTGCCCAACGTCCAGATAGATAATTACAGGACTGATGCTACTGTCGGCATTCCGGTCACAAAGTCCCTTACCCTTACCTTCCATACAATGAGCCTTCCGACGGCGAGGCTTATATGGCACTGTCCCTTCATCGATATCTTTCATTCCGCAGACAGAAAGGTGAACGGACAGGATTACAGGGAATACGCGCTTGTCAGACTTGACGGTGAAAACTGGAATGAAGAGGGAAACTTTGCCAACAGACTCATCGTGAACCATACCGATGATTTTAATGGATGGGAAGCGTGGAAAAAGGGCAACAAAGAGGGCTTTGACTGTACCGTAAGGATTGACCGCAAAGGTGACAGGATCTCGGTGATGACGGAAAACTTCGGAGTGTCCTTAAAGAATACCGTAACCGTTACGGACGGGGAAAAGGACATATATGTTTCGATAACCGGCGACCAGGTTGCCATCACGAATGTCAGGGTCGGTTAAAGGGAGAGTTTTCATGAAAACGATAAAAAAAAACGTGTGTGTTTCGGACAGTGAGTATCTTTCGGAAGCGATGGATTTTGTCCGTGATTCTTTAAGGAGGACAAAGATCCCGTCAAAGCTGATCATCAGCACACAGGTCAATTGGAAAACTAAATTCCAGTTGCCCTATACCTCTGACTGGAACTTACTATTGCAAGGATAAGGGGGGAAGTAACTTCTCCAAAGATCCCTGCATGGTTTGTAGATACCAGCCAATATAATTATTGTTAGTTTTT